>SLBP01000116.1:0-21713 GCA_007126245.1 Planctomycetales bacterium | reverse complement strand
GCCACCGAGCCCCTGCCGCCGCACCGCGCGGCCGGCGGCCGCGAGATCACTTGATGGAGACCTGGGCCCCGGCCTCCTCCAGATCCTGCTTCAGCTTCTCGGCGTCCTCCTTGCTGATCCCCTCCTTGACCTTTGCGGGGGCCCCCTCGACGAGGTCCTTGGCCTCCTTGAGCCCCAGCGAGGTCACCGCCCGGACTACCTTGATCACGCTGATCTTGTTGGAACCGAAATTCTCCAGCACGACGTCGAATTCGGTCTTCTCCTCGGCTGCGGCCGCCTCCCCGCCTTCCGCCGCGGGACCGGCCATGACCACCCCCCCGGATGCCGGCTCGATGCCGTGCACTTCCTTGAGGTAGTCGCTCAACTCTTTGGCCTCTTTGAGCGTCAGGGCGACGATCTTCTCGCCCAACTCCTTGGTCGTCTCGGAAAACTCGCGAATCGCTGCGTCGGTCGCCATCGGGTCATTCGTCCTTTCTCATCTTGCCGCGCGCCGCCGCCTCGGGCAACAGGAAACACGCGGCGGCGTACAAAAAAAGCCAGTTCGCTGGTTTAATGCCCCCCCGGGACTCTCAGCCGGTTCCCGGACTCTACCTCTTCGCCGGCAGGCCGCCGGCCCCTAGCGCGCCCGCCTGCGGGTTCAAGGCGGCCGCCCCCACGGGTTATCCTTCGGGCGCCTCCGCCGTCTGCGCCTCGTCGCCGGCAGCCTTCTCGATCTGACTGGCCAGGGCCGCTCCGCAACCGAGCATCTGGCCCGAGAGCGTGGCGGCTGGCGAGAGGATCTGGCCGACGAGGATGCGGATCTGCTCTTCCCGGCTGGGCCACTTGCTCACCCCGACCACCTGTTCGGCGGTGAGCTTCTCGCCGTCGAGGACACCGCGGCGGGGCGCGAAGGGCTGGTACTTGGCGTCGCCCCCCAGGCGGGTGACCTCTTTGGCCAGCGCGACGATGTCTTCGCTCCCCCAGCAAACGGCCGCCGGACCGCCTATCGAGTCGAAGAGCGGCGCCAGCTCCGTGCCCGCCGTGGCCCGCGCCGCGAGACTGGCTTTGACTACCAGCAGGTGGATATTCTTGGAGGCCAATTCCTGGCGGAGTGCATTGTTCGCGTTGGCGTTCATCCCCTCGACGTTCACCAGGAGAGCGTTTTCCACTCCCCGGAGCCGGTCGCGGAGGTGATCGGTGACGAGGTTCTTGACGAATTTGCTCATGGTTTCGTTCCGGGCATGGGCGGGTTTCTGCCCCGCGTCTGCGGTGGGCCGTTATGCCGCGACGCGGATGCCGGGGCTCATCGTGGCGCTCACGGCGACGCCCCGGATGTACTGACCGCGGACCGCGGCCGGCTTGATGGCCGCGATGTGATCCAGGAAGGCCTTGATGTTCTCGGTCAACTGTTCTTCGGAAAACGAGAGCCTGCCCACCAGGGCGTGGACATTCCCGCCCGAATCGTTGCGGAATTCGACCTTGCCCGCCTTGTACTCCTTCACGGCAGCGCCCACCTCGGGAGTGACCGTGCCCGCACGCGGCGAAGGCATCAGCCCGCGGGGGCCGAGTATCTTACCCAAGGGACCTACCACCCCCATCATGTCAGGGGCGGCAATGCAGACGTCGAAGTCGGTCCACCCCCCCTTGATCCGCTCGGCCAGCTCAGGACCGCCGACCTCGTCGGCGCCGGCGGCCTGGGCTTCCTCCGCCTTGTCACCCTTGGCGAAGACGACCACCCGCAGGGTCTTTCCCAGACCGTGGGGGAGCACCAGGGAACCGCGGACGATCTGGTCGGCCTGCTTGGGGTCGATCCCCAGGCGCACGGCGACTTCCACCGACTGGTCGAACTTCGTGTTGGCGAAGCCCTTCAGCAGCCGGACCGCCTCGTTCAAAGGTAGTGTCTGCTTCCGGGGCGCCTTCTCGATGAGGCTCCGCAAACGCTTGGAGTGTTTTACCATCTTTCGCTTTCCGCCGTAGTGGCTGCTTCCGCACCGCCCCCCGCACCCGTCTGGTCAGTCGACCACCTCGATCCCCATGCTCCGCGCCGTTCCCTCGACCATCTGCCGGCCCCGCTCCAGGTCGCGGCAGTTGAGGTCCTGGAATTTCGTCTTCACGATCTGGTCGACCTGTTCGCGTGTGACGCGGCCCACCTTGTCGCGGTTGGGAACGCCCGCACCCTTGGCGATGCCCGCCGCCTGCTTCAAGAGCGCCGCTGCGGGCGGGCTCTTGGTGACGAAATCGAAGCTGCGGTCGTTGAAGACCCGCACCACGACGGGAATGGCCATCCCGCCGGCGTCGCGCGTGCGGTCGTTGAACTGCTGCACGAACTGGCCGAGATTGATTCCGAAGCGGCCCAGCGACGTCCCCACCGGAGGGGCGGGGGTCGCCTGGCCCCCGGGGACCTGAAACTTCACTTCCCCAACGAGCTGTTTTGCCATCGTTACAGTTTCTCGAGCTGGTAGTACTTGAAGGTCACCGGCGTGCTGCGCGCGAAGATGTTGATCATCACGGTAACCTCGCCGTTGGTCTCGTCGATGCTCTCG
Organism: Planctomycetales bacterium; assembly: GCA_007126245.1. Lineage (GTDB taxonomy): Bacteria > Planctomycetota > Planctomycetia > Pirellulales > Thermoguttaceae > SKOZ01. The sequence goes on along the minus strand of SLBP01000116.1, from coordinate 19,191 downwards.
ACGTCCCCTTCGAAATTTTCGAAGTTCCCCTCGGTGATCTTCACGCGGTCGCCGACGCGGAAGCCGATCTTCAGCTTGGGAGCGTCGTCGGTCTTCTCCTCGTGGGTGGCGAGGATCCTCGCCACCTCGTGTTCATGCATGGGTGTGGGCCGCCCCGCAGACCCCGTGAAATCGCCGATCCCCGTCGTCTCGCGGATCAGGAACCATGTGTCGTCGTTGACCTCCATCTGCACGACGAGGTAGCCGGGCAGGAGCTTCCGCTTCACCACGCGCCGCCGCCCCCCGCGGTATTCCACCACCTTCTCAACCGGGACGATGATCTTGCCGAAATAGTAATCGAGTCCGGCGATGGCCACCCGCCGCTGCAGCGCTTCGCGGATCGAGTCTTCGCGGTTGCTCTGCACCTTAAGGACGTACCAGTCCATCTTGTCAGACTTCGGCTCTGCGGGCGCCGGCTCCCCGTGATCGTCCGCTTCGGCCCCCTTCTTGCGAGCGGACTTCTTCGCGGGCCGTGCCGGCGGAGGCTCGGGGGCTGGCTCCTCGGGGGCATCGCCGGAACCGCCCGGCTCTTCGCCCCCAAGCATCTCGGCGTGGTTCCCTCCGCCCGGAATCTCGGCGCTGTTGCCCGCCGGTTCGGCGGGGATGCCGCCCTCGGATTGTCCCTCTCCCTCCCCCGCTCGGGGGCTTCCTTTCTCGTCTTGTTGATCTCCGGCATCGGCGGCGGGCCGCGGCGGGTCGGCCGGCGGCTGTTGCGGATCCGGCCCACCTTGGGGATTCGTGGCCGGTTCCTCGGCCCGTCTCTCCCCTTCGACCCCTTCGCTCGCCGGCGGCACACCCTGGGGCAGCTCGTTCGGATTCAGCGGTTCGTCGGTCACGGTTCGGGCTTCCTGGAAAACGTGTCGGCCGGTGAGGCCGGCCAGCTTGCCCCCCTCCGGCCATGGCCGGAGGGGCCTAGAGGATGCGGATCCATCGGAAGACGGTGAGCCAAACCAGGTCGAACCCGGCAAGGACCGCTGCCAACGCGAAGATTGTCAACAACACCACGGCCGACGCGCGGATCAACTCCGTCCGCTGCGGCCAGGAGACCTTGGCCATCTCGGCCTCGACGGCGATGAGGAAATCGGCGAACTGCGGCAGGTTGACCAGCCGGTACGCCGCCCACAACCCCACCACCAGCAGCAAGCCCGACACACCGTAGCGGACCAGGGAGTGATAGGCGATCAGCATCTCCGAGGAGAGCCGCCATGCCGCCACGGCCACCAGCAGGGCAACTACCGCCCCCGTTATCTGGCGGGTGATGCGACCCTGGTTCCGTTTGTAAATGCCGACCTTGAGCAGCTCTAGAAAGAAAGCCTTCACCGCGGAGGCCTCGATTCTCTTGAGGGGTCGTACAACGCCCCGACCGGCCCCTCATGCCCGGCCCGGGCCCATGGCGCCCGCGTTCCGCTCGACAGGATTCCGCACTGCGGAGCTCCCGGCGGGCGACAACCTGGCGCCCGCGGCTCCGATCAAGCAGGGGCGGAGGGATTCGAACTCTCAACCGCTGGTTTTGGAGACCAGTGCTCTACCAATTGAGCTACGCCCCTGTCTGCGTCCCGGACCGCCGGGACAAGGTCCGGCGGGCTCGGCCGCGGCCGCCGGTACGACGCCACAGGCAAATCTACTTGAGGATCTTCGTGACCACCCCGGAACCCACCGTGCGCCCCCCCTCGCGAATGGCAAACCGGACGTTCTCCCCCATGGCAATCGGCGCGATCAGCTTCACGGCAAGCTTGACGTTGTCGCCGGGCATGCACATCTCGGCGCCGCCCAGCAGGTTGGCTTCGCCGGTCACGTCGGTGGTGCGGAAGTAGAACTGCGGGCGATAGCCGCTGAAGAAGGGCGTGTGCCGTCCCCCTTCGTCCTTCGACAGGACGTAGACCTCGGCTTCGAACTCGGTATGCGGGGTGATCGAGCCGGGCTTGGCCAGCACCTGGCCTCGCTCGATCTCCTCGCGCTTCACTCCTCGCAGGAGGCAGCCGACGTTGTCGCCCGCCTGCCCCGATTCCAGCGTCTTGTTGAACATCTCCACGCCGGTGCAGGTGGTCTTCCGCGATTGATCCGAGAGGCCGATGATCTCCACCTCGTGGCCCACGCGGACCTGGCCGCGCTCGATCCGCCCCGTGGCCACCGTCCCCCGCCCTTCGATGGAAAAGACGTCTTCGATGGCCATGAGGAACGGCTTGTCGACGTCGCGCTCCGGCTGGGGGATGAAGCTGTCGATGGCGTCCATCAGCTCGGCGATGCACGTCGTCGCCTCGGGATCGGACGGGTTATTGTAGGCTCCCAGCGAGTTGCCGCGGATGATCGGTACGTCGTCTCCGGGGAACCCGTAGTTGGAGAGGAGCTCGCGGACCTCGATCTCGACAAGGTCGAGCAGTTCGGGATCGTCGACCAGATCCACCTTGTTGAGGAACACCACCAGCGCCGGGACGTTCACCTGACGGGCCAGGAGGACGTGCTCGCGAGTCTGCGGCATGGGGCCGTCCGCCGCCGAAACCACGAGGATCGCCCCGTCCATCTGGGCGGCGCCGGTGATCATGTTCTTGATGAAGTCGGCGTGGCCCGGGCAGTCGATGTGGGCATAGTGCCGATTCTCGGTCTCGTACTCGACGTGCGCCACGGCGATGGTCACCGTCTTGGTGGCATCGCGGACGGTGCCGCCCTTGGCGATGTCGGCATAGGACTTGAACCTCGCCAGCCCCTTGCCGCCCTGCACCGCAAGGATCGCTCCGGTCAACGTCGTCTTGCCGTGGTCGATGTGGCCGATCGTCCCCACGTTCACGTGCGGCTTGGTCCGCGCGAATACTTCCTTCGCCATGCTCTCTCCCTGCAAGTAATCTGGATGCGGGTGTTGTGGTTTACCGACAAAACCGACCGGAACGGCCGGCCCGACCGACCGAAGAGCTGCTGATGGGACTCGGACCCATGACCTCGTCCTTACCAAGGACGCGCTCTACCGACTGAGCTACAGCAGCCTACCCAACGCCGTTCCCCTACCTTCTCGAGCGGCATTCCGCCCTCCCGCCTCCATGCCGGACGGGAACCGAAGCGGGTGAAGGGAATCGAACCCTCGTCTTCAGCTTGGAAGGCTGTGGCTCTACCATTGAGCTACACCCGCTGAGCTGCACCGGTGATCGAGCCGATCGACGAACCGGCCCACGCGACCTTCGCGCCCCAACCAGACATCTCTTCGCTTTCGTTATTCCTCCACTCGCTTCAAAGCTCGCCACCGGGTACGTGACAGGCCGACTGACCGCAACGGCAAATGGGGGGTGCAGGATTCGAACCTGCGAAGGCTGTGCCATCAGATTTACAGTCTGACCCCTTTGACCGCTCGGGAAACCCCCCGAAAGAATTGCCTTCTCCACGTATCAACCCGTCCGTACCACCGTAGCCATCAGCAGGTGACACCGCGCCCCACCGAATGCGGGGACCCGGACGTGCCCCCCTCCGCCGGAAGCACGAGGGGCCATGCCACCACCCGCCAACTCGACGAGCTAGCGGAGGGACTCGAACCCACAACCTGCTGATTACAAATCAGCTGCTCTGCCGGTTGAGCTACGCTAGCCACCTCGGGCCGCGACGCGAACCACTTAATATAACCGAGCTCCCATGGTACGCAAGGCGACCTGCCAAGAAAACACCACCATCCCCCTCCTCGGCCACCCGTGTTGACCGAAAAGCCCTGGATCCGGTGAGCAAACTCTTCTTTGTAACAGGATTCTGCCCGCCCGACTACCCGCCTTCATGGAAAATCCGCAGGGCATTCGCCAGGGCAGCCACGTTGGGGGGGGCAGGTAACACCGCAAGAAATGGCCGTCCACCCCCCCGTTGAGACAGGTGGCTCGCCCAATACTCCCCAGTGCGACTGGTTCGGACGCCATGCAGCCGGAAAAGAAAACGGGGGCCAAGAGGGCTCGCCTGCCCAAATTGGCCCCCGCGCGGGCTCCCTGCCGTGGAACCTCCTTGGATAACCCGCTCGGGCTACCCTAGGGGCTCAGGAAGATCGATCTTTTCCTCTTGGGCGGCCTTGCGGAGCTTGTTCAGGGCGCGTGCCTCGATCTGGCGGACGCGCTCCTTGGTCACCCCCATCTCGGCTCCGACCTCCTTGAGGGTCAGCGGCTCACGGTCGCGCGAGAGGCCGAAACGGCTGATGATGATCTGCGCCTCGCGCTCGTCCAGCCGGTCGAGGATTCGCTCCACCTGCGACTCGCGCTGCGCCTGAGCCGACTCCAGCTCGTATTGGTCGCTCCGCGCATCTTCCGTGGAGATGAACATCTCCGCGTGGCTGGTGCGGAAGCGGTCGCGGTGGCGGTGCTCATCGGGGATGGTGCGGGCGAAATTCTTCATGATCGCCCATGTGGCGTAGGTGCTGAACTTGTTGCCGCGGGCGAAATCGAACTTCTCCACGGCCCGGATCAGCGACATGTTGCCGTCGCTGACCAGCTCGAAGAACTGGTCGGTCTGCCCGACGTGCCGCTTGGCGATGGAGACCACCAGCCGCAGGTTGGCGCGGATGATCTCGTTCTTGGTGGCCACCGACTCGTCGTAGAGCTTCTCGATCTGGTCCATGAGCGACGACTTGGGCCGCTGCGGATCGAGTTGCTCGCGGAGCTTGCTGGCCTTGTACTTGAGGTAGTTCATCTTGCGGAAGAGGTGTGCCTCCTGCTCGCGGTTGAGCAGGGGCACCTCGTAGAGGCTGGCCAGGTAGGGCGGCAGCCCGCTGGGCAGCTTCGTCTTCCGCGGCGTGGTCTCGTTGGGCGGCATGGGGCCGAGAATCGCCCGCTCCTGCTTCTCCGTGCGGACGCGGGGGAAGTGGTCGTTGGCGATGTAGTCCAAAGGCAGCTCGAGGATCCGCTGCGCGCGCATCTCGGCCACGATCCGGTAGATGCTCGTCTTCGTGCGGCAGTACCGCTTGGCGAGCGCCTCGGCCGACTCGCCGCGGCGGAACTGCTGGTAGATCTTCCGCTTCGTCTCCTCGGCAAGCGGTCCGCTCTTCTCGGGAAAGACGGCCATCTCCGGATGGTCACGATCGAATTGTTTCAATGTGTATCGAATGGTTTCCACGCTTCGCCCCGTCTTTCGTGCAATGCGCTTGGTTACTTCCGCGGGGCATCCACCTGCCTCCGCCAGGCGGCGGGCTCGGTGGACGACCCCTTCACGTTCTTCGTCGGTGAGCTGGCTGAATTGGGCCCCGCGGCGGACCCGATCCTCGTTTTCGTCCACAAACCGCTTCACGGAGCTTTCCAAGAAGCCCACCCGCTTGCGGCCGTCGAAGACGAACCTCCGGCTCACCAGCCCCCGCTGCCGCCAGCGGGAGATCGTCTTGGTCGAGACCTTGAACAGCTTGCTCAGCTCCTCCACGGTCAGCACCCGCTCGCCGGCCGACTCCGCCGAAACGTTGGCAGAGTCGGAGACGTCCTCGACGAAAAGCCGCAAGTCGTGGCTCGCCTCCCGGCCGCTCACCCGGAGGTCGGGATACGACTCGGGCCGGTACTTCGTAATCCGGTAGCATAAATACGCATAGGAATAGGTGGTTTGGGGATCGAGCTCGGCCAGGAGCCTCTCCGCCTGATTGGTCTGTTCGATCTTCTTCTCCCGAGGGGCGAATCGAACTTGTTGGTCGCGGAGCTCGCGAATCGCCGGGTTTCGATAATCGGTATGCATCGCTTGTCCCTTCCTTCCCTGCTGTTGGCCGCCGGAAAGCGCCCCTTGTGGCACCGAAATACCCTTCAGGTTCTTCCGGAAAGAGCACACCTGCCGGGCGACCCCGCCGCCCGGCCGGCGACGCGCAACGCCGGACTCGAAACACCGACTTTTTTACAAGCTCTGGTTTCAAAAATCAAGCCCCCGCCCTCCCTTTTTTCGTGAGGCTCCGCCCGCGCGCCGCCTTCCTCTCCTTCCCATACCCTGCGGCTCCGCGGCACACTGTCATAACTCCATTTTGTTCAATAGGTTGCGTCGATTTCTTCCCTCGCCGCCCCCCCCCCCGGGGCGCTCGGCGCGTGGCCCGAGGCACTCCCCGGCTGAACCAACAACTGGTGGGGGGCCGAGGCCGCACAATCTGCCCCTTTGTTCCCTTGCTTTACGCACCGGCCCCCGCCAGCGACCAAATCTCCTTCGGCACAAGGACGAATTGGGGCCTGCGGGCCTCCCGAGCCCCCCGAAATAACCCCGACGACTCTCGAGGTGCGCGCCTCGACCACCACACCTTACTGATATAGACACGCGCCGACCGGAAAAGGTTACATCGATGTTCCCTGAGATTGGCCTGGCACCGTCCCTGCCTCGAAGGCTCCCCGTCACCGTCGGGGCACCGCGTCGGCCGTTTCCCGGACCTCGTCCAACGCCGCCAGGCGCTCCTTGAGCACCTCGCGCTGGCGGGGGTTCTCGGCCTCACCGAGGGCGAGGCGGTAGCAGGTGCGGGCCAGATCCGCTTGGCCGGCCTCTTCGGCGCGGCGGCCGCGGTGGTACCAGAAGGCTGCGTCGCGCCGAGGCGCCGAGGTGCTCTCCGAGACGGGGGCCACCGATTCGGTCGCCGACCGCGGTGCCCCGGCAGCCGGCTCGGCCCGTGCCGCCGTCGGCGGATCGGCGGGAAGATCGCGAGCCCGGCCACCGAGATTGTAGGGGTTGTCCACGGGCGGGCCGTATCGGGGCGGCACAGAGGCCGGCCCTGGCGGACCCGAGGCATATCCGCCGACCACCGGGACCAACCCGGTCACGAAGGGCGAACGGGAAACGTCGCGCAACGATGCCCCGTAGCCGCTGCGCACCGTGACCACCGGCGTCTGGCTGGTGAAGGTGCGCGAGGCGCCCTGCTCGGCGGAGAAGTGGAAGAAACCGGAAACGCCGCCCCGCTGGAAGGCCGACCCGCCCGAGAGACCGCCACCCGGCCGATAGCCGCCGAAGGGGGGCAACTGCTGGCTCGGACCGCCGAAGCGGAAGTGCCAGTTCGATCCGCTCAGGCCCCAGTGGGTCGCCGTCCGTTCGTAGAACCCTTCGCCGTGTCCGCGAAATGGCGTGGCCACGGTGGCTTGCTCCGCGGCGGCCGGGCCCCCGGCAATGACCGCCGCCGGCACCGCCAGCCACATCGCGTAGTGCTTCCCGGGCACGGGTGATACCTCCATGGGCTCTCGCAGGAGCTTTCCTCGACCGCATTGTATCGCTTCTCGAACAAGGCGGTCAACGAAATCGAGGCCGGTAACCGTTCACGGGCCGGGGGCTGGGCCGAAGGGGACAGTCCCGTTTTCGCGGCCGAATCGCGTTATCCATGAGGAATACCTCCTACGGCCGCGAAAATTGGGACAGTCCCCTGGGAAGCGCTCAGCCGCAGGGAGGAGGGGGGGCAAAGCGTCGTTCTTGATCCGCCGCCGAGGGAAGTAGTAGAATGCCACCCGGGGACGGCACAGGAATGCTCACCGGTGCGGGCAGACGCGTGCCACCCGGCTTTGGAACGCGGAACGGCAAGGGGGAACCTCTGCCGCCTGCGCTTGGGTCCCGCACTTATCACCCCATGGGGCTGCCACGGTGACCACACGACACGAGGCTCTTCGCCGCCTTCCCGCCGTGGAGACGCTCCTCTCCGAGGCGGCGCTCGTGGCGGCGGCCGAGGGGCTGCCGCGGGCGACGGTCGTGGCCTGCGTGCGGGAGGCCGTGGAGGCCGCGCGGCAGCAGGTGCTCGAGGCCGCCGAGCGAACGATCGCAGACGATGCCGAGGCCCTCCGCGAGGCCGTCCTCGCCGATGCCCTCGGCCGGCTCGCCGCCTCGGCCCAGCCCCACTACCGCCGCGTGGTCAACGCCACGGGCGTCATCCTCCACACCGCCCTGGGGCGGGCCGTCTTGCCCCAGAGAGCCATCGCGCAGATCGCCGCCGAACTCGGCGGCTATTCGCTCCTGCAGGCCGACTTGGCGACCGGGGCGCGGAGCCGCCGCGACGCCAAGATCGAAGAGCTCCTCCGCCGCCTCACGGGAGCCGAGGCGGCCACGGTGGTGAACAACAACGCCGCCGCGACGGGAATCGTCCTGGCTGCCCTGGCGGCGGGGCGGGAGGTGATGGTTTCCCGCGGGCAGCTCGTGGAGATCGGCGGTTCGTTCCGCCTGCCCGACGTCATGGCCGCCAGCGGGGCGAAGCTCGTCGAGGTGGGCACCACGAACAAGACCCATCCCCGCGACTACGAGGGAGCGATCGGCGAGGCCACGGCCGCGATCCTCCGCGTCCACCCGAGCAACTTCCGGATCACCGGCTTTACCTCCGAGGTGCCGCTCGAAGAACTGGTCCGCATCGGCCGGGCCCACGGCGTGCCGGTGATCGACGACCTGGGCGCCGGCGCGCTCGTCGATACCTCGCAGTTTGGCTTCGAGAAGGAGCCGACCGTCCCCGAATCGATCCGTACCGGAGCCGATCTGGTGACCTCGTCGGCCGACAAGCTCATCGGCGGGCCGCAGGGGGGGCTCATCATGGGGCGGGCCGACCTCGTCGAGCGGGTCCGCAGGCATCCCATGGCCCGCATGGTCCGCGTCGACAAGCTGACGCTCGCGGCACTCGAGGCGACGCTGTCGCTGTTTCTTGACGAGGCCCGGGCGCGCGCCGAAGTCCCCACGCTGAGGCTTCTGGCCCGCTGCCCCGAAGGGCTCGCCGCGGCGGCCGAGCGAATCGCCACGGCGGTGCGGGGGGCGACCGAGGCGGAAGTCGAAATCATCGAGGGCTTTTCCCAAGCCGGCAGCGGCTCGCTCCCCGGGCAGCAGCTTCCCACGCGGCTGGTGGCGGTGGCGGCGCCGGCGGCCGGCCCCGACGCGCTGGCCCTCCGCCTCCGCCGCCACTGCCCGCCAGTCTTCGCCCGCGTCCACAAGGGCCGCCTCGTGGCCGACCCGCGGACACTCCTCGACAGCGACGAGGCGACGCTCATCGAGGCCCTCATCGCCGCGCTCCGCTGAGCCGCCGCGCTTTCCGGAGAGCCGTGCGATCCGAGAGCCGCGGCCGTCCTTACTGCTGGTGCCCGCAGCAGCCGGCGCCCGCCGGGGTGGTCTTGGCGACGCCGTAGCGGTCGGCGAGCCGCTCGGCAATGGCGACGAACCGCTCGTGGGTCCCTGCGCCCATCTCCTCGTCCTCAACGCGGGCGAACAGCCCGAGGAGGAAGTGCTGGTCGTTCTCGCTCAAGGCCTGGTCGGCCATGGGGAAGAGGCAGTGGTCCTCCTTGTCGATGTGCTGGCGGAGAAGGACCAGGTAGGCGCGGGCGTTGCGGACGAAGCGCTCGAGCGCCTGCCGATCGCCCTCGGCGGCGGCGGCGATCGACTCATCCATTCCGCGGATGTGGGTCCGCCCCAGCTCGTGCTCCTGCCGCATCACGGCCGTCGGCCCGCACTCGGGCGAGTATCCCTTCGCTTCCATGGCCGGGAAGAGGTGCACCTCCTCCTTGCCGTGGTGGCAGCGGTCGGCGAAGCCGCGGAAGAACTCCACGGCCTCGCGAGCGCTGCCGCCGTCGAGGCGGCCGGCGGCGGCTTCGTCGGCCATCTTCTCCAGGCACTCGAGCACCTGGAGGATGACCTGGTGTTCCTGGGCCAGTATCTGGGTCGGCTTGGCGTGCATGGCAATCCTCCTCTCGGGTAGGGTGTGAAGTCTCAACGGGGGTTGTTTGTCCTCCACCGCATCGGCGGAGCGGCGTTACGCGGGCGCCGCGCGGGCGCTTGTCGCGGCGGCGGCAGGTTCGGCGGCCATCATCCGCCAGAGGTGCAGGCCCCAAACGGCCAACGCCGCCAACTCGACAACACCGCTTATGCCCGTGGGGGCAAAGGCTGCGGGGAAGAAGTCGGTCAGGGTCTGCCCGGCCACCCGCAGCGTGCAGCCGGCGTTCAGGAGCAGGAAGGGCACCCAGAGGCCGCTGCGGCGGCTCGCCCGGAGCCCTCGCCACCGGGCCACGAGCAGGGGGGCCACTCCCAGGATCATCTGGCTCAAGAAGCCGACCGTCACGGCGTGGCGGATGGCTCCGTAGTAGGCGTGGGAGAAGCCCATCCGGGCGGCCTCGCTCTCCGGAACCAGAAGGCGGAGGAGGCCGAGCTGGTACACCGGGAGCAGGACCAACATCGCCAGCGAAATCAGCAGCCAGGCGTAGGCCGCGCGGATGAGCTTCAGGCTTGGATCGGACTGCGCTGGTGTGGTGAAGACACCCAGCCGGCGGACGAGGATCCCCGCTGCCGCCGCCATGAGCACCACCCCCGCGTACCACAAGCCCGCATAGGCCCGGCTGGCGATCTGCATGAGCAGAAAGCCCGCCGTCACGGCGATCACCGCCAGGTTCAGGGCCGCCAGTGCGCCCAGACTGGTGCCCCGCGGGACGGGCCGGTATCCGTAGACCGCGGGCAGGAGACGCTGGCTGACCCCCAAGACCATGAGCATGGCGAATCCGTGGATCTGCACCTCGCGGAGCGGCGCCTGCCAGGTGGCCACCAGGTGGAGCAGATGTTCGCGGTCCACCGCCGTGGCCACGGCGACGAAATAGGCCAGATCCCAGACCGCCTGGAGGATGAACCAGGCGACCGCCGCCAGCACAAAGCCATCGGCCGCCGTGAGCCTCGCCGGGCCGCGGTAGATCGTGGCGCCCACGACCGCCGCGAAGAGCCCGATGGCCGCCACTCCGGCAAGCGTGGCCCCGGCAGCCAGCAGCGTGACTGCCGGCTGCCCCGCGGCAAAGGGCTCCAGCAGCGAGCGGCCGATCAACCCCCCGAGAAGCAGCCATAGGCTGGCACTGGCGAGTTTGGGCCAGGCGAGCGTTGTCCCCATGTGGCGGGGGAGCATCGCGTAGGTCGCTCCCATGACGAACAACCCCAGCCAGCCGAAGATCTGCGCGTAGCCGTGGGCGTTGACATCGAAGATGGAGACGGCCGTGAACGAGCCGCTCCCGGCAATCTGCCAGAGGAGATAGGCCCCCCAAGCTGCCCCCAGCGTCAGTGTGATGAGAATGCCACCACGGAAGAAGGGCTCATGGATGGTCGCCAGGGGGTCGTCCGTCGAGTGGCCATCTGTCGAGCACGCGCCGGCTGTTTGGCAAGTGATGGGGGGCATAAGGGGCGACTACCGCTTAATGGCATGTGATTGTAGTATTCAACGGGAAGCTACATCGCCTTGAGGGATTCGCCTTGGGAACCAATCAGAAGGAGGGTTTGAGAGAGATTGAAGCGAGCCTTCCGGAACCGCTTCCGATGGGGTGAGGCGTCAAGTAGCCGCAGGAGTACGATCCGGCAGCCGTTGGGCTAGTTCGGCGATGGTCGTCTCGCGGAGGAAGTGCAGGTAGCTGTCCCGCACGTTTCCCCACCTTTGGTGCAGGTGGCAAGCCACCTCTTCCGAGCATTGCGACTGCCCCAGGAAACAACCGCTCCAGCGGCTGATCCTCTCGATGGGGTCGGCAACCTCGTAGAGGGAGATGGTGTGCGGGTCCCGCGCCAGCCGGAAGCCGCCCCCTTTTCCCTTCTGCGACTCGACCAACCCCACGTCGGCGAGGGTCTTGAGCAACTTGCCAAGGTAGTTGCGGGGGGCACCGATCTGGTCGGCGATCTCGGCAGCGCCGGCATAGGTCCCCTCGGGCAGTTGGGCCAGGGCGGCCAGGGCGGTGACGGCGTGGAGTGTGGTTCGAGTGATCATGCAGTCTCCTTGAAATCGCATGTCATTATACGATTATCGCAGCGATCGTCAAGTCGGCTTCCCGGAGGCCGGGCGTTTTCTTGCCCGTGGAGATCGTAGGGGTCGGGAGGTGTGGGAGGATGGGAATCTGCCGAAGGTGACCGGTTTGTCCTTTCTTGTCCTCTTGTCCGCGCCCCCGGCAAAAGGGTATGGCAGAGTAAAGGGAACCGCGTTCCGCGGTCCTCCCCTACCTCTCGATCGCCTAGGCGGCAGCCGCTTCCCCCCGGAGTATTGGATGGCGAGTACCAGCGTTCCCGCGAGTAGTCTGCTTCAGACCGACACCGTCCTCGTCGAGTCCATTGTCAGCGCCGTAGAAGGCTGCCTCTCGATGTGCGGCTGCCAGGCCGGTTGCGTGGGCCTGTCCCGCGTCCCCACGCACGAGATCGGCACGGTCACGGGGATCATCGGCGTCCACGGCGACGTCTCGGGGTTCATCACCGTGAACATGGCCGAGCGGGTGGCTATCGCCGCCGTCGCCGGACTGCTCCAGGAGCCGTTAAGGGAGCTCAACTCGCAGGTCATCGACGGCGTGGGGGAGATCACCAACCTGATCGTCGGCGGCATCAAGAAGAAGCTGTCGGCAAGCCCCTGGGGGTTTCGCCACGTGACGGTGCCGTCGGTCATCGTCGGTCGGAACTACCGCATCGCCTTTGCCGGGGGGCTGGAGTTCGTCGCCGTGACCTTCGAGCATCGCAATCCCGAGGCGATCATGCTCGACGAGCGCCTCCTCCAGGTCGCCGTCTCCCTCATCCGCCTCTAGCCGTGCTGCTTCAATCCGCGAGGAGTTCCCGCGCGCTTCTAGCCGCTCTCGATCCGCCGCACCGCCCCATCGACGCCGCCGCCGACCACCGTCACCCGGTCCTGGTTCTGCCGGCCCAGGGCGTCGAACTCGTCGACGTGCGTCGTCCCCCGCTGGTCGACCATCTCGATCACTTCGCCGAACCGGTTGTAGGCAAAGCGGATACGATCGTCGGCATCCGCCGAGTCGGGGTAGATCTGCGGTGAACTGCTTCTATTCCCTGTGAAGTGGACCCCATTGTCAAGACCACGGGGCGCGCGAAATAAGAGAGGGCAGAGCGGCCCGCCGAGCCTTCTCTTCCCGGCTCCGCAGACGCCCCCCGCACCCGCCTGCCCAGCCTCATGCGTCCCCCACCAGCGCAGAATCGCTCAGGTTTTCGCACGGCTGCTGAAACCACACCATCCAGGACGCGGCCGGGGCCGCCTGGCCGAGAAGATGCCACGCGCGCACCGTCAAGCTGTAGCCTCGGAGGAGATGATGCGGTTGCTGCGTCCTTGAGATGGCCTGGCGATGGTCGGCAGGTCGCAGGCGCTGCGCCGCATCGAGCGGGGCGAATTGCTCGGCGCTGTGCGCGTCCGTGTGGCACCGCCGGGGCAACTCGCCATTCCACCGGCGAACCGGTGCGACGGCCGCTGGGGATGCTCTCGTTCACCGGTCGCGCCGTCGATTCCGCTCACGGCGGCTGCGGCCCATCGGGCAGTATTCTGCCGAGCAGGAAGAACTTCCGGTCGGGATACCAGAGCACCGGGTGGCCCTTGCGAACGGTGAAGCTCGAGTAGAGGGCCAGGTCGGTCCGGCCGCGCGTGCCCGGCTTGCCGAGACTCACGCCGTCGTGGTCCATAAAGAACTCCGGCTCGTCGAACCAGACCGGCTGGTCGGCGCCGGCCCGGAAAGAGCCGCGGACGAGATAGACGGGACGGCGATGGAAACTCGTGTCCGTCGGGCCGTAGCCTTCGTAGTGTCCGTCGTGGTTGTGGATGAAGAGTACGTAGCGTCCGCTGCCCGACTCGTTGCCGCCCAGGTCGTAGATCGGGCAGGGCGAAAGTGGATGCGGCAACGGCTCGCCGCCGTCCTTGCGCAGCAGTCGGCGCGGCGGCGTCCAGGTTGCGCCACGATCGCCGCTGACGCTCCAGAACGGGCTGCCCGCCGACGTGCGCATCACGCAGAACAACCGCCCGTCCGGCAGCTTGACGAGGGAGGGTTCCTGGCAGACACTGACTTCGGGATGCCCTGGGAACGGCACGGCGAGCGCGTCTTCGTTGGCCGCGAGCCAACGGATCTTCAGGTCCTCCGGCTCCGGATCGTCGTCGAGGTTCTCGAAGTGCATGAACTCGACGCGCGAGTCGGCGGAGATCCACGACCCGGTCGGCTGCTTACGGACGGCGAAGCTGGTCCACCGCGTGAAACCGACGAGGTATTCTCCGTCCTGACCCAGCCGGAGCGGTTTCTGCCAGACCACGATGTTCGGCGGCATCGTCGGATCGGGGTTGTCGTTGATGCTCCGCGCGACGGGAACGTTCTGCGGTTGGGACCAGGTCGTGCCGTGGTCGTCGCTGTAGATGCCGTGCAGCCGGCCGGTCGTGTGGAAAAAGGCGTCATGCCTGCCGATGTGCTGGCTGTAAAGGACGTAGATGCGCCCTCGGCTGCTCACCATCGGGAAGCCCCAACTCGCGATGTGCCCGTCACCGGGTCTCCTCGGCCCCGCGATCACTTGCGCCTCGGACCAGGTGACGCCTTCGTCGGTGCTGCGGGAGAAGGTGATGTGCTGGTCCGGCTGCGCCTCGGCGGAACTCTGCGTCCACACGGCCATCAGCGAGCCGTCCGGACCGTCGAACGCCAGGAAGTGCTCGTTCCCCGTGTCGCTGACGCCTCCGTCGCGCACCTCCGGCACGAAGACGACGTAATCGGGTCGGGTGATGGGCAGTTGTTCGGGGATCCTCGCCTCGAGTTCGGCGGGCGAGGCGATGAAGCTCGGATCGGCCGTTGGCGAATCCGCGGCCGAGGCTGCGAGCGGAACCGCGTCACCGCACAGCGCCGTGCTGCAAACCGCGGCGAGAAACCGGATATGTTTTCGTCTCATGGCTTTCGTCTCATGGCTGTGGACCAGGGGGATCGACACGCTGCCGCTCGAGACGGGCCTGTTCGAGGCACCTCTCCGGGGAGTCACTTTCGAGCAACACGCAGCCTCCAGTCTGCTCGGCCAGGCGGCGAAACGCAATCCCCTGCGGGCGCCGTTCGCGAGGTGCTTGACGGGCCTTCGGTTTCGCATGAGACTAGTGCCGTATCGGCAGGCTGCCTGCGCGCCACCGGCTCCCGTCGCCTTGTGCGTTGGAAATGAACCTCTTTGGAACCGCAGCGCGAACAGCGACCGCTGAGGAAACCTCCCTGTTCCATGTTCTCTGCAGTCTCGGTCTCCTCTGCGGTTGGTCTCCTCCGCGATGAGCGAACCGTGTGGTTCATTCCTCAGCGACATCGGGGCGAACATGCTGTTCTGCGGGGCGCACCTGATCCGAGACGTGAGATTCCTCACCAAGCTTCGCGATCGCGTTACGCGAAACTTCGGCGAGAAGCTCTTGGCGTCGATCAAACGCCTCTTCCGCGTCTGGCACCGGCGCGACCTGATGAGCCCGGACGGTTGGCGACGCGCGGCGGATCGTGCCGAGCGCGACGTGCTGGACGTCGTCCGTCGTGCCCCTTCTCGCACAAGTTAGAATGGGCCCAATCCGTCCTAAGGGAAACGGCTTTCGCTGCGCGTCACGCCCGCCGTAGACCACCCCTGACCTTACCGTCCACTCAAAAGGATCCCACCACCATGCACGAGTTGAAACGTCGCACCTTGCTGCGTGCCGCAGCCGCCGGCAGCGTAGGGATGCTGCTGCCCTGGCAGGCCACCGGCCATGCGCGGGCCGGCGACCGGTTACGCGCGATTCATGCCCCCGAAGTCGTTGGCGTGCCGCCGGTCGACGCCTTCAACGGCCTGGTACGCATGCCCGATGGCGTCATCCGGCACTTCGGCCCCGGCATGTATCTCTGGAGCGATGACGAAGGGCTCTCCTGGCATGAGCATACGATGACCGGCGACGAACGCGACGCCGAGCAGGGCAGCGCCCTGGCACGCAACCCGCGCACAGGGACCTGGCTCCGTGCCGTCAGCGGGCAGCATCTCTCCGTACGGCGGTGGACCCGGGATCTGGAAAGCGAGCCGGAGCGCATCGAACTCGCCCAGCAGCGCTTCATCATGCTCCGCCCGCCGTACTTCCTGAAATCCCGCCACCGCGTGCTCGTCGCGGGCCATAGCCCCGCACGACCGTTTCACATCGGCGTGTTCCGCTCCGATGACGACGGACGCACCTGGCAGTCCACCCTGCTCGAGCCCGGCCCCCCATTCATCGTGCGCCCCCCGCACGCCAAGCCTCGCTGGGAGAACTGGTGCTGCGAGCCTACGATCACCGAACTGGATGGCGGCCGGCTGCGCATGATCGCGCGCACCAGCCAGGACTGGCATTACCAGAGCTTTTCCGACGACGGCGGCGCGGCCTGGACGCCTTGGCAGCGCTCGCCCTTCTTCGGCACGATCACCATGCCCACGCTCTTTCGCATGCGCGATGGCCGGCTGCTCTTCCTGTGGTGTAACACAACGCCGCTGGTTGAAGCCGACCGAAGCGACGAACCCGTCCCGCCTTCACAGCAGGATGGCACCTGGGAGGACGTGTTCACCAATCGCGATGCATTGCACGCCGCGGTCTCGCACGATGACGGCCGGACCTGGAGCGGGTTCCGCGAGATCCGCCTGAACCCGCTGCGCAACGATGGTGAGCTGGGCGAAAAGGCAGACGGCGACCTGAGCGTGCATCAGCCCCAGTGCCTCGAGCTGGCCCAGGGCAAGGTCCTAGTGGCTTGCGGGCAGGATCCCGAAGTCCGCTGCATGCTCATCTTCGATCCCGACTGGCTGGAGCGGACCCAGCGAAGCGACGACTTCGCCAACGGCCTCGAGCACTGGAGCACGCATCAATACATCAGGGGGATCGTCGGCCACTGCGCTTACAACCGGAAGCCGGGCCCGGAGCTGATCGAGCATCCCGACGAGCCGGCCAACCGCGTGCTTCGGCTGCGCCGAGTGCCGGACGAGAGCCTCGTGCACGATATCCAGGGCGCCACCTGGAACTTCCCCGCCGCACGCGCCGGACGCCTGCGCATCCGCCTGATGATCCGCCAGGGCTCGGCAGGCCTCCGCCTCGGCCTGATCGACCGCTGGATCAACCCCGCGGACCCGCACATGGTCGATTACGCGAATTACCTGCTGACGCTCGACGGCCAGGGCCGCCTGGCGCGTCAGCCGGCATTGGAAACAGGCCAGTGGCACGCGCTGACCCTGAGCTGGTCCGATGCCGGCACCGGCGTATGCCAGGTCGCGGTGGACGGGCAGGAGCCGCTGGTCCGGTTGCCGCTGCACCAGCCCAGCGAGCACGGCCTGAGCTATGTGCACCTGCAATCCCGCGCCGAGCATGAGGATCGCGCCGGCGTGCTGATCGATTGGGTCGAGGCCCGAACCGTGTGAGCGTTTGCCCACCCGTAACGCGGCCCCTCCATCTTCGCACGCGTTGCGCCTTTGCTTCCACGAAGGAAAGCGCCCTCCGCAGGCCGGGCAGGGACCTGCGGAGAGCCGGAGCCAAGCCACATGGTCTTCGCGTGCGTTACCAACCCAACAGAGCGCCGAGCAAGGATGGCCGACAGGTCACCGGGGCATACGTTGTTGGAATGACCGTCGCCGTAGCCGGGTGGCAGGTGACAGGCATTGCGGTCGCTGGGCGAGTCGTCGCCGGAACATAGGTCTGAGGCCGGCAGGTGGCGGGCATTGTGGTCACTGGGCGAGTGGTCACAGGAACATAGGTCCGGGGCCGGCAGGTGGCGGGCATTGCGGTCACAGGACGAGCGGTCACGGGAACACAAGTCCGGGGCCGGCAGGTGACGGGCATTGTTGTCGTAGGACGAGCGGTCACGGGAACACAAGTCCGGGGCCGGCAGGTGACGGGCATTGTTGTCGCAGGACGAGCGGTCACGGGAACACATGTCCGGGGCCGGCAGGTGACGGGCATTGTTGTCGCAGGACGAGCGGTCACGGGAACACATGTCCGGGGCCGGCAGGTGACGGGCATTGCGGTCGCCGTAAGGGGCATCGCCGTTTCGACGACGTGGCCCTCGGCAACCACTGCCCCGTCGTCGTCATGGTAGGCGAACAGAGCCGCCTGAGCCCGGGTGCCCGGCAACGCGACCGCCAGCATCGTGGCACAAACCGCAAGACCAAGTAGCCAAGTATGTTTCATGCTCAATCTCTCCACGCAAGGGGGAAATGCCACGCCTCGAAGTATCGTCCATATGGCGGTATATCGGCTCGCATGCCGACGACCTTCACCGCCGGAGTGGATATCGAAAGTTGTCCGAATCCTGCCGCTGGCAGCGATTTTCCGGATCCTGCGGACTGTGCGGACCGGAACTGGATGCGAGTGGCCCCCTCTCGATCCGCCACTGCCTCGTCCGCCCGCGCGAGACGGTGGAACAAGACTGAGGCCATCGCCTCCAAGTATCTTGCATAGCAGACGACCCTGGTCGGTCACGCCGGCCGAAAGCGCCCAGTGGCTCGCCGAGCAGCTCACCCAGTACACCTGGTGCGGCTGTAACGCCTTCTCTCTCGGCGGCTACCTGTTCCTGAACGACGCAACGTCCGGTGACGGGGCCCAGGAGTTTGGTGTCTTGATCCGGCAGGGCGACCACTACGTGCAGATCGAGTCCCTCACCTTCTCCTGGATGACCACGGAGAAGGCCCTCGACATCATCCGCCGGGTTCTGGCCGGCGAGTTCGACAACGAGCGTTACGCGACGGTCGATGCCTCCCGGATTCAGACCCCGGAAGAGCACGGCCGCTGTCATCTATGTGCCTGAGAAAGGAGGAATCCCGATGGACCCGACTCAATGCTACCTGGAAATGTACGAAGCGATGAAGGAGGGAGACCTGACCACGGCCCGCGAGCGGGCCCTCGCGCTGAAGGAGTGGCTCGACCGCGGCGGATTCTACTCGCCGAACTACACCGCGACCGAGGTCCGCGGCTACCTGGCCAACGTGCTTCGACGGACGGCCCACCTGGCTGATGCAGACGATGGTGGCGAATGAACGGACAGACCGTCCGCCCCGGCTGAAACCCGCCAATTGACGGCGAGCACACCGACGCCGCCCGAACGAGCGGGTCTCACGCTTTCCAGTATGCCCGGTGTTCCTGGAGGTCCATTGCACGCCACTGGGCCTCATGAATACCCCTCAACAAGAATGCATCGGTGTGTCAGACCGACGCAGCTTTGAGATGAACCAAAACCGCCGAGACGAGGGGCTCGGGAGCGTCGGACCGCCGCTGTCTGCGGCCATTCGCTTGCGCGCACAGGACACGCCCTCCTGGGTCGCGTAGCGAAATCCCATCTTGTCAATTCTCCTCAAGCATACTACACGCGCCATCAGTCAGCAATTCCCGGCGAGCCGCTAGACCCGCGAAAAAGGGGGGGAGCTTGGGGGCGGTTTCGTAAAGCGGAATACTGGACAGATGTTCCGTATTGTGAAGCCGATCTTTGCCGTTGGGCCCACATGGGGTAGGATGGGGCGCGCAGGAGACCTTCCGCAGTGTGTTTT
>SLBP01000120.1:0-21907 GCA_007126245.1 Planctomycetales bacterium | reverse complement strand
GCGGGCGGAATGGGACCTGATGGTCTACGCCAAGAACGGCCGCTTCCCGGGACTGGTGGAGGCGGTGGTGGAACGCTTTCGCCGTCACCGGCCCGTCGTCTACGGCCGCTACCGCCGCACGGAGCTCTGGGAGACGGCGCGGCGAAGCCGGGCCTGCCTCTATCTGGCCGACGACGACCGTGGGCCGCTGGCCCTGGCGGAGATCCTCCTCTGCGGCTGCCCGGTCGTGGGACTGCCCACCGGCGCGCCCTTTGTCGAGCAGGGACGTACCGGCCTTATCCTCCCGCGGTTGGGTCCGGCCGCGGTGCTCGAGGCCCTCCTCGACTGCCAGGAACTCGACCGCCACCAAGTCGCCGCCGCCGCGGCCGAGCAGTTCGATCCCCTTCGGATCGCCGAGGCGATCTTCGGTGCCCTGCGAAGGGTGAAGGGTGAAGTGAGAAACCTTTCACCCTTCTCCCTTCAAACTTCACCCTTCTAGAGGATTTTGGCCTTGAGGTTCTCGAGCAGGGCGGCGCCGCGGCCGATCTCGGCCTTCTGCCGCTCCGGGTCGTGGGGGATCTCCCGCTCGATGGTCAGGGGGCCGTCGTAGCCGATCTCCTTGAGCGTGGTGAGAAACCGCTCCATGCCCACGTCCCCTTCGCCCAGCGGGACCTCGGCGCCCCATTCCTCGCCGCGGCGGGCGGCCCACTTGGCGTCCTTGCCGTGGACGCTGCGGACGTAGCGGCCCACCTGCTTGAGGGCCTCGATGGGGTCCCCCGTACCGTAGAGGATCATGTTGGCCGGGTCGAAGTTGATGAAGAGGTTATCGCGGTCCACGTCGCCGATGAAGACGAGGAGTGCCTCGGCCGTTTCCTGGCCGGTCTCGAGGTGGACCCGCTGGCCGTTGGCCTGGCAGTGGTCGCAGAGCTCGCGAGTCACGGCCACCACACCGCCGTAGTCGTCGCCGGTGCGGTCGTGGGGGACGAAGCCTAGGTGCAACCCCACGGCGTCGACGCCGAGCAGGCGGGCGAAATCGGCAATCTCCTTCATTTCATCCGTGCGGGCCGCGCGGGTCTCCTTGGGGACGAGGCCCACGGTGCGGGCGCAGGTGGGGATGTCGGCGTAGCTTTCCCCCTCGAAGCCCCCGAAGACACAGGTCAGGCGGATGCCCAGCTCACTGAGCCGAGTCAGGAAGGCATCGGCCCGCTCCCGGGTGCGGGAGGACTTCTGCGGGGCGTGGAGCTGGATGGTGGGAATACCCAATTCCTGGGCCACCTCGAGCGGGACGCCCAAGCCCGCGTCGATACTGGCAAACACGCCGATGGGCCACTTTTCCATGGGAAGCTCCTTGCAAACAGAATTGACCGGCGAGCAAGCGGACGGAATGGGGAGTGGACCCCCAACGGAAGTGTCCCCGGTTCTAGCGGACGGCCGCGGCGCGGTCAAGCACGGGGCGCCGCGGGCCGGTCAGCGGCCGGTCTGCCGGGAGCAGACCGCATTGCCCCCCTCTCGGGGTATTTACTCTCGAGAGGGTGTGCGCGGGGCGTTGGAAAAGGGCGAACTCCCCCTGGGGGACCAGCCGATGAGAACCCGGGGTGCTTGCCTTTCCCTTGGAGCCCGTCTAGTATTTTGCAGTGACGATCTCGTTCGAAGGATGGTCGCCTGCCATGCCGCCCGTTGCCCGTCTCACCGATCGGCCCCCGTTTGCCCAGTGCCGCTGCGCTTGTCCGGTCTGACGACCGGACGCATGGCAACATTCCAACTGGTTCTCGGCGGCGTTTCTTCCCTTTACTGCGCGCGGTCCTTCGCCTTACCCATCGCGGCCGCTCGCGCCCACCACGGAGTCCCTGCGAGCCATGGCATCCGACTTTCGACGCAAGGAGCGGCTCCCGGAGCTGACCGAGCGGATCGTCAGCACCTATGCCGAAGTGGGCAGCATTAGCCATTTGGGGCATTGCCCCCTACCCAACTATGAGGCAGTCATTGCCCTCACCGAGGATCTCAAAGAGGTTCTCTACCCCGGCTATCGCCGCCGCGACGGTCTGCACCTGGGGAACGTGACCTACTACGTGGGCGATCTCGTGGACCGCCTCCACGACGCCCTCACCGCGCAGATCGCCCGCGCCCTCTGCCACGAAGCCAACGGCCGGCCCGGCAACGCCAAGCAGCGCGTCGACTTCGAGGCCGTGGGCCAGGAGAAGGCCATCGCCTTCCTCGAGCATCTTCCCACGCTGCGGAAGCTCTTGGCTCTGGACGTCGAGGCGGCCTACGTGGGCGACCCGGCGTGCAAGTCGCTCGACGAGGTGATCTTCTGCTATCCCGGCCTGGAGGCGGTGACCGTCTTTCGTTTGGCCCACCAACTGCACCTGCTCGATGTGCCCCTGATCCCGCGGATGATGACCGAATGGGCCCACACCCGCACGGGCATCGACATCCACCCCGGGGCCCGCATCGGCCGCTCCTTCTTCATCGACCACGGCACCGGCGTGGTCATCGGCGAGACTTGCGAGATCGGCGACTGGGTGAAGCTCTACCAGGGCGTCACGCTCGGCGCCTTGAGCTTCCCTAGAGACGCCGACGGCCGGCTGGTCCGCGGTACGAAGCGGCACCCGACCATCGGCGACCGCGTGGTCCTCTACGCCAACGCCACCGTCCTCGGCGGCCAGACGGTCATCGGCCACGACGCCGTGATCGGCTCGAACGTCTGGCTCACCCGCTCCGTGGCCCCGCACACCACAGTCGTCCTCGAGAAGCCCAAGCTCCGCATGCGCGGCGAGGTGCCCCAGGAGCTCCGGCCCCAGGTCGACTGCGCCGACCAGAAAGCCGCGGCAGGGCCGGCCGAGAAAAGCGAGACCTGCTAGGGCAAGCGGGGAGACGGAGAGACGCGGAGAAGGGGAGACGGGGGAGCCTCCTCCTCGCCCCTTCTCCCCTGCGGCTTCGCCGTCGGCCCTCCCCCTTCCGCTGCCGCATCCCCGGCCGTAGGCTTGGGGATTTGCCGCCTCGACACGGACGCCGGAAAGCTCCCCCGCAATGGACTTGAATCCCGCCCAGAAGCAGGCTGTGGCCACCCTTCGGGGACCGCTCCTGGTCCTTGCCGGCGCGGGCACGGGCAAGACCCGCGTCGTCACCTGCCGCATCGCCGCGCTGATCCGCCACGGCGTCGCCCCGGACCGCATCCTCGCCGTGACCTTCACGAACAAGGCCGCCCGTGAGATGCAGGAGCGCGTGGCCGCCATCCTGGGCCGCCGCCCCCCGTCCCGCCCCGAGATCTCGACCTTCCACTCCCTCTGCGTCCGCATCCTCCGTCGCCGGATCGGGCACCTCGGCTACCCCCCGCAGTTCGCCATCTACGACCGCGGCGACCAGGAGGCCCTCGCCCGCAGCGCCCTGCGGGAAATCAAGATCGACACCGCCACCCTCCGGCCCGGCGACCTCTTGCACCTCATCGGGCGCTGGAAGAATGCCTCGCTCGACCCGCGGCGCGCAGGCGCCGCCGCCCAGACCGACAAGGAGCACCTGGCAGCGGCGGCTTACCGCCGCTACCAGCAGGGGCTCAAGGCCGTCGGCGCCGTGGATTTCGACGACCTCCTGCTCCTCACCGAGGAGCTCTTCCGCCGTTTCCCCGACGTCCGTCGCCAGGAGGCGGAGCGCTTCGACCACCTCCTGGTCGACGAGTACCAGGACACCAACGGCAGCCAGTACCGGATCGTCAAGGCCCTGGCCGCGGGGCACCGGAACCTGTGCGTGGTGGGCGACGACGATCAGTCGATCTACGGCTGGCGGGGCGCCGAGGTCACCCACATCCTCCGCTTCCAGCGGGACTGGTCCGAGGCCCGCGTCGTCCGCCTCGAGGAGAACTACCGGTCCACGGAGCAGATCGTCGCCTGGGCAAACCGCCTCATCGCCTTCAACCGCCACCGGCACGGCAAGGTCCTGCGGGCCCGCATCGGCGGCGAGCCGCCCCGCATCCGCCAGTACGCCGACGAGACCGCGGAGGCCAAGGGGATCGTCGAGGAGATCGCGGCGCGGATCCGGGGCGGCGGCGCCCGCCCCGGGGAGATCGCCGTCCTCTTCCGCACCAACGAGCAGCCGCGGGCCTTCGAGACGGAATTTCGCCGTGCCGATCTCCCCTACGTCCTCCTGGGCAGCACGTCGTTCTTCGACCGCAAGGAGGTCCGCGACGTGCTCGCCTATCTGAAGCTCGCGGCCCGGCCCCGCGACGACGTCGCCCTGCTCCGCGTGATCAATACGCCGCCGCGGGGCATCGGCCCCTCGACGGTGGCCCGCCTCGTCGAGGAGGCCCTCGCCCGCAGCCGGCCCCTCTGGGAAGTCCTTGCCGGGCCATCGCTGCGCGGTCTGACACCCGCGGCGAGCCAGGCGGTGGCCGCCTTCCGCGAGACGATGGCCGCCTTCCAGCACCGCGCCGATGGGCCCCGGCTGGTCGAGCTCGCCCGCAGCCTCATCGCGGAAGTCCGGTACGAGGAGGAGATCCGCCGTCAATACAGCGACGAGAACGAGCGCCAGGGCCGCTGGGCCGCGGTCGAGGAGGTGGTCAACGCCCTGGCCGCCTACACCGAGCGGAGCGCACGGCCCCGGCTGGCCGAGTTCCTCCAAGAGGTCACCCTCGGCGACCGCGACGACGACCGCGACAAGGAGAAGCAGCTCCGCCGCGACGCCGTGGCTCTGCTGACCCTGCACAGTGCCAAGGGCCTGGAGTTCCCCGAGGTCTACCTGGTGGGCATGGAGGAGGGGATCCTCCCCCACAAGCGGTCGATCGGGGAAGTGGGCGAGGACGTCGACGAGGAGCGGCGGCTATGCTACGTGGGCGTGACCCGCGCCCAGCGGCGGTTGACGCTTTCCATGGCCATGGGGCGGCACAAGTGGGGGAAGCTACGCGAGACCATTCCCAGCCGTTTCCTCTACGAGCTCACCGGGCAGGCCGAGAACCCCAACTACCGCCGCATCGTCGCCGGCCAGCGCCCCCGCAAGTCGGCCGCCGGCGCGCGGAAGGCGCCGCGCTAGGCCGCGTGCGAACCAGGCCGGTAAGGCGATTGCCTGCCCCCAGGAACGGTCGGCGCGGCATGCCGGCCTTCACACCGGCTCGTCGAACTCCGTAGCCGGCCAACCGTCGAAGGGTGAGTCGGCGGCCTCGTCGAGCGGTTCGTCGAAGCGCCAGGCGCGGGCATCGTCGATGGCCTGGCGGATGAGGATCATCAGGGCATTGGGGTCGCACGGCTTGCGGACGTAGAAGCGGCAGCCGGCGCCGCGGGCCCGGCGGATGATGTCGGGCTGGTCCACGCCGCTGAGGATGATCACCGGGATGTCGCAGGTCTGCGGCGAGTCGGCCAGGATCTCGCAGATCGTCAGGCCGTCGGCGTCGGGAAGGCACACGTCGAGGATTACCAGGTCGGGCCGGTCCCGCCGCGCGACCTCCACACCGGCCGCACCATCCGGCGCCCACCGCGTATGGTAGCCTTGGCGGCGGAGCCAGAAAGCGAGCACGTCGGCAAGAGACTGCTCGTCCTCGACGATGAGGATCGTGGGCTGCTTTTCCGACCGCTCGGCGGATAGGGGATGTTCGAGCGTGCTGGAATCCATGGAATCGCCCCCGGGGAGGATGGGACGGAGGAATCGGCGCCGGTCTCCGACCGAGCCGGACGTGTGGCGTCAGCAGACGACAGGGCGGGTGAGGCGGGCGTTGCCGCATTGCGCAACCATACGGCGCCCGTGGCAGCCCGTCAACGTTGCTCGCCGTCCACCGATGTTTCACCAGGGCCTCGTCTCGGCGCGACCGCCACCGGCCGCACAACCCCACCCGGCTCCCTGTCCCGAAGACCCGCGCCCTCATCGGCCCTCGAAGCGGCCGGCGGGAGGCAGTGGCGGACCTTGACGGCTCGACCACTGCCTCGCTGCGGCGCATCGAGTGGAAGGGAACGGCGGTTCGGCCGGCTACGCGCTCACGTTGAACTCGGCGACCAACTGGCTGAGGCCGGCGGCCTGGGCGCCGAGTTCCTCGCTGCTGGAGGCCATCTCTTCGCTGCCCGCGGCCGCCTGCTCGGTGACCTGGGCGATACCCTGGATGGCCGTGGAGACCTCGGAGGCGTTGGAGGCCTGCTGGACCGTGGCCGCGGCGATCTCGCCGATCTTGCCCGCCGTGGCCTCGGCGGCGGTGACGATCTGCCGCAGGGCCTCGGCCGTTTGCGCGCTCACCTGGGCCCCTTCCTCGACCTTTTGGGTCGACTCGCGGATCAGAGTGGAGATCTCCTCGGCGGCCTGGTTCGACCGCTCGGCGAGCTTGCGGACCTCGTCGGCCACCACGGCAAAACCCATGCCGTGCTCGCCGGCCCGGGCGGCCTCGATGGCGGCATTGAGCGCCAGAAGGTTCGTCTGGCTGGCGATCTCGGAGATCACCTGGATGATCTCGCTGATCTGCTGCGAGCTGCTGCGAATCTGCGCCATCGACTCCGTGGAGCGCTGCACCGCCTGGCCGCCTCGCTCGGCCATCTGGTTGGACTCGCGGGCCATCTGGTCGGCCTGTTCGGCATTCGCCTTGACCGCCTCCACGGAGCGGGTGAGCTCCTCGATCGCGGCACTCATCTCTTCGACACTGGAGCTCTGGTGCTGCGCGCCCTGGGCGAGCGACTGCGAGCTTTCGGCGATGACGCGGCCACCCTCGGCAAACTGGGCGGCGCTCTCCTTGATCAACTCGATCGCCTGGCGCATGTTGCCCACCACCAGGTTCACGTTGTCCCGCAGCTCACCGTAGGCGCCGGGGTACTCGGTCTCGACCCGCCGGGAGAAGTCCTTCGCGGCCAGCCGCTGAAGGACGGCGGCAATCTCCTTCATGGGCCGGGCGAACCCTCCCAGGGTCTCGTTCATCCCTTCGATGATCTCGCGGTACTTGCCCTGGTAACGGCTTTCGTCGGCGCGCACGTCCAGCCGTCCCTCGGCCGCAGCCTTGGCCAACTCCGTGCCGTCGGTTACCAGGCCGTTCACGCTGGCTCGCAGGCCGTTGATCGACTCGGAGAGGATCCGCTGCTTGCCGGGCAGGTCGCGGAGGGCCTCCGAGAGGTCGCCCTCGGCGTACTTCCGCAGCAGCTCGATGCCTTCGCAAACGGGGACGATCACGGCGTCGAGCGCCCTGTTCACCCCGTCGGCAAGCTCGGCATAGGCCCCGTGCAGCCGTCTGGCGTCGCAGCGGGCCTCGATGTCGCCGGCCCGCTGGGCCTCGACCGTCGTCCCCAGATCGCCGGCCAGGGCGTTCAAGGCGTCGATGCACTGGTTGAGGTTGCTCTTGATCTCGTTGAAGTCACCCCGGTACTC
This sequence comes from Planctomycetales bacterium, assembly GCA_007126245.1. GTDB lineage: Bacteria > Planctomycetota > Planctomycetia > Pirellulales > Thermoguttaceae > SKOZ01. Next base: position 14,605 of record SLBP01000120.1, on the reverse strand, counting down.
CTCGGTGATTGTCTCGGGGATGTCGCCCTTGGAGATGCGGTCCACGTACCGTGCGGCCATGTTCAGGGGGTCGATGACCGCGTCCAGGGTGTCGTTGAAGCCCTCGATGACGGGGCGGAACTCGGCGGTGACGAGCTCCGGGTTGCCGCGGGCCCTAAGGTCGCCTTCCACCGCGGCGCCGGTGAGCCGCTTCGTCTCGCCGATGAGGTTCTTGACCGTGCGCGAAATTCGGGAGCCGACCGCGACACCCAAGCCCCCGACAACGATCAGGATCACGGCGGTTGCGCCCAGTCCCCAGGAGAGCGTGCGGCGAAGCGACCCCTGCACTCCCGCCAGGGCGGTCTCGAACTCGTCTTCATAGGTCCCCGCACCGATGACCCAGTCCCACGGTTCGTAGTAGGTGACGGCCGAGGTCTTCATGCGCGCCACGGACTCCCCCTCGTTCTGCCACGGATACGATACGTAGTCGCTGCTGCCGTTCTCGGTTTCGCGGGCCTTGGCGACGATCTCCTGGATGAAATAGGTGCCGTCGGCGTCCTTCGCCTCCCAGATCATCTCGCCGTCCCGCTGCCCGTTGTGGGAGATGTAGTAACGGCCACGGTCCTCTCCGCTGCCGCCGAGCACGAAGACGTAGCCGGTCTCACCGACGGGGATGTCCATGATGGCCTGGCGGAGGTGGGCGACCGACTCCTGGGGAACCCCCACGTAGAGGATGCCGATAATCTCGCCGGCGGCGTCGCGGATCGGCTCGTAGGCGGTGATGTACCAGGCATCGACGACGAAGGCCCGGCCCACGAAGGTGTTGCCGGCGAGGACCGCCTCGAGCACGGGATTCGCCTCGCCGTCGGGGTTCACGGCGGGGATGTAGGTGCCGATGGCCCGCCTCCCCTCCTGCGTGGCCACGTTGGTGCAGATGCGCAGCATGTCGCCCGCCGCGTTCATGCGCTGGAAGATCGTGCAGGTGCCGCCGACCAGCTCGCGGACCTTGTCGACGACGGGGGAAGGTTCGGCCGGATCGCGGTTCTGGCCCAGCCACGTCTCCCCGACCATCATCCGCGGCAAGGTGATCGAGGCTTCGCGGCCTGTGAACTGGTTCGCCGCCGTCCAGGCGACGGTCTCCTCGGCGAGGTTGGCGCCGCCGGCGCGCTCGAGCATCTCCCGCGCCACGCCCAGGTCTCCCGAAAGCTTCATGCGCAGGAGCTGGTCCTGTGTGGCGATCATGTCGTAGACCCCCTGGTTGATCATGGCGAGATTGGTTTCCATCTCTTCGCGCATGGTCGATTCCAGGTGGCCCCGCAGGGAACGCTCGATCATGGGCAGGAGGATGGCCATCCCGAGACCCACCACGAGCGGGCCGGCAACGGCCAAGGTGATGATCTGCGTCCTCAGTGTGCTTCGACCCTTCATGTCTTTCGCCTTTGACCAGATGGACTGGAAACTTCGGCCGCCTGCCCCTTCCGCAACCGGAAACGGACGTCTTCCAAGAATGCGAACGGGCTCGGCGAGAACCCCCCATGGAATGGTGACGGTGCGTCAGCTCCAGGCGCTTGCGATGAAAACGAACGCCTCCCTCGCAAACGAATGATCAGATTCCCCCCAGGAATGTCCGCGTTTGGCAAACGCGGATCCGATCAGCCCGGCCGAGCCGTCGGCGCGGTATGCACGGCCATGCCGTGCTGCGACACGAGCGTATAGGTCGCCATTTCCCGGGAGGCAAACGGGAAATCCCCTTCCCGCGGAACTCGGGGGTTCGCCCCACCGCCTTTCCGGGCCCTCCCCTCCCTTTCCACGCGAGCCCGTCACTCCCGGAGCCCTCGCGCGCGGCCTGCCGGGAAAGTGCTCCGTTCCGCGGGCTTGTCGTGTGCGGCCGCCGTTACTGACCTAGGCTATCCTTATTCGCGGCCCGCGCGCACCAGGACGGATGACCGTCCCTGGTATCCCCTTCACGGTTCGTTAATGGACAGCCTCGATGCAGCCGCACACGTCCGCACAACGCGCCTCGCGGCAATACGGGTCCGCAGGCCGGAGGGCTCGGACCGCCACCGCCCTGGCTGCCGTCGCCTTCCCCACCCTCCTCGCGGCCTTGGGTATCCTCGTCCTGGCACCGGCCCTCTACCGGACGTCGCGCGCCGCGCGCACGCACATCGAGGCCGCGGCGCAACGCGAGGCTCGCCTCACCGTAGCGTTCGACGTCCCGGAAGACGCTCCGGCGGTGCTCCGCGAGCGCTACGGCGCGACTGCCGGCTTCGGGCGCTCGGTGGGCGAGGTCGCGCTCCACCTGGCTGCTGTGCCGGTCGCGTCCCCTCTGGCGGATGCCGCGTCGAACGTCCGCCGCCAGGTGTTCGCCGCCCTGATCCTGTGCCTTGCCTTCCTCATCGCCGCCGCGGAGATGGTCCGCAGAAATCTCAGCGAGCGGCGACGCAACGCAGGGATCCTGGCAGAGAGCGAGGCCAAGTTCCGGGGGCTCTTCGAAAACGCCGTATCGGCCGTGGCCATCAACGAGATCCTCTTCGACGAGCGCGGCGAGCCGGTGGACTACGTCCTCGTCGAGACGAATCCCGCCTTCGAAAAGCAGACGGGGGTGCCCGCCGCGACGGTTCTCGGCCGGCGCATGACGGAGATCTTTCCCGATAAGAAGCCCCCTCCCTTGATCGGCATCTATTGGGAGATCGTGCGCACCGGCTCCGCCAAGGTCTTCGAGGAGTATATCGAACCGCTGCACCGGCACTACCACATCAGCGCCTATCCCCTGGGAGGCAACCGCCTGGCGGTGGTGTTCCAGGACATCTCCGAGCGGAAGAGGGCGGAGCAGGCGCTGCGGGAGCAGACGACGCTGCTCGAGACGGTGCTCGACGGCATACCGGACCTGATCGCGCTGCAAACGCCGGACCATGCGATCATCCGTTACAACCGTGCCGGATACGAGTTCCTCGGATGCGGCGCCGAGGACTATCGCGGCCGCAAGTGCTACGAGCTGATCGGCCGCGACCGCCCGTGCGAGGTGTGCGCCACGAGGGTCGCCGTGCAGTCGAAAGAGATCGCCACCGTTGAGAAGAACCTCCCCGATCAGGACCGGTGGTTCGAGGCCCGATCGATTCCCGTGCTCGACGAGCAGGGGGCGGTCCGCCTCGTCGTGGAGCAGCTTCGCGACGTCACGGACCGGAAGCGCGACGAGGAGAGCCTCAGACGGGCCAAGACGGCGTTGGAACGGCACAACGCGGACCTGCAAGCGGCCAATGGCGCCCTCGAAAAGTACAGCCGGCTGGCGGAATCGTCCGCGCGCGCCAAGAGCCAGTTCCTCGCCAACATGAGCCACGAGATCCGCACGCCCATGACCGCCATTCTGGGATTCGCCGAAATGCTTCTCGGAGAAGCGGGCATCGACCGGGCCCCGCCGCAGCGCGTGGAAGCGATTCGCACGATCCAGCGGAACGGCGAATACCTGCTCGCCTTGATCAACGACATCCTCGACATCTCGAAGATCGAGGCCGGAAAGCTCGACGTGGAGCGCATCCGCTGTTTGCCGGTGGAGGTGCTCTCCGAGGTGGTCTCCCTGATGCAGGCGCGGGCCGCTGCGAAGAACCTCCCCCTCACGCTGGAATACGCGGGCGGCATTCCCGAGGTGATCCACAGCGACCCGATCCGCTTGCGGCAGATCCTCATCAATCTGGTGGGGAACGCCATCAAGTTTACGGAGACGGGGAGCGTGCGGGTGGTCGCACGCCTGGTGGAGGATACCGGCCGGCCCAGCCTGCTGCGGATCGACGTGATCGATTCCGGGATCGGAATGCGCCCGGACCAGATCGAGCGGCTCTTCACCCCCTTCAGCCAGGCCGACTCCTCCACGACGCGGAGATTCGGCGGCACCGGGTTGGGGTTGACGATCAGCAAGCGGCTCGCGGAGATCCTGGGCGGGAGTATCGCGGTCCGCAGCCAGCCGGGCCGGGGCAGCACCTTCAGCATCTCCGTCGAGACCGGCGACATCTCGGCAGTGAAGCGCGTGACAGATCCCCGTGCCGCGGCCGCATCCGGCAGGCGCAGCGCGGGAGAAGCTCGTGTCCCCTCTGCGCCCCTGGACTGCTGCATTCTCCTGGCCGAGGACGGTCCCGACAACCAGCGGCTGATCTCCTTCCTGCTCGAGAAGGCCGGGGCCCAGGTGACCCTGGCCGAGAACGGCCAGGTCGCGTGCGACGAGGCCCTGGCGGCTCAGGCCGCCGGCAAGCCGTTCGACGTGATCCTCATGGACATGCAAATGCCGCTGATGGACGGCTACCGGGCCGCTCGCCGGCTGCGGAGCGAAGGTTGCCGCAGCCCGATCCTGGCACTGACGGCTCATGCCATGGAGGGGGACGAGGAGGAGTGTCTCGCCGCCGGCTGCGATGGGTATCTTACCAAGCCGATCCACCGGACCACGCTCATTGCAGCCATTGCGGAATGGATCGCCTCACCCGGGGAAGCGGCGCAAGAGATTCCTCACGCGTGAAGTCGGCAACGGGTAGTCAGCGGCGCATTGACTTGGGCGCCGGGGAGTCCTACATTCTCCCGTAGCTCGGCGGTGCGGCCTTGTCCGCCGCTACGGTAGCCGGAGGCCGAGTGGGCGATTCCTCGGCCGCGGGCCGGAACGGCGCCCCGCGCCCCCCGGCGGCGCGGCAAAGGGCGTGGGGCCATTTCCATTCCGCGGCTCGGTCCTGGGACGGAGAGCGACGGCGATGCGCGACGTGAGCAGCACGGCCAGGCAGATCATCGCCAACGTCGAGCGGGTCGTCGTCGGCAAGCGGCAGCAGATTGTCCTCTCCCTGGTGGCCTGGTTCTGCGAGGGGCACATCCTCCTCGAGGACGTTCCCGGCGTGGCCAAGACGGTCCTCGCCCGGGCCCTGGCGCAGAGCGTGGGCTGCCGGTTCAAGCGCATCCAGTGCACGCCCGACCTCTTGCCGGGCGACGTCACCGGCTCCTCGGTCTTCAACCAGAAGACGGCCGAGTTCGAGTTCCGCCCCGGGCCGGTCTTCGCCCAGACCCTCCTGGCCGACGAGATCAACCGCGCCACCCCCCGCACCCAGGCGGCCCTCCTCGAGGCCATGGCCGAGGGGCGGGTGACGGTGGACGGGGTGACCCATCCGCTGAGGCCGCCCTTTCTCGTGATCGCCACGCAGAACCCCATCGACCATGAGGGGACCTTCCCCCTGCCCGAGGCGCAGCTCGACCGCTTCCTCGTCCGCTTCAGCCTCGGCTATCCCACGCTGGAGGAAGAGCTGCAGATGCTCGACCGCCTCCAGCGCGGCAATCCGTTGGACGCCCTCGAGCCGGTGGTCGGCGAAGAGGACCTCCTCGCCTGCCAGCAGCAGGTCCGCCAGATCCACGTCGACGAGAAGGTCCGCCGCTACATCGCCCAGATCGTCCACGACACTCGCAGCCACGAAGACCTCCACCTCGGCGGCAGCCCGCGGGCTACGCTGGCGCTCTTCCGCACGGCGCAGGCCCTGGCGGCGGTCCAGGGGCGGGGCTTCGTCCAGCCCGACGACGTCAAGCGGCTGGCCCAGGCGGTCCTCAACCACCGCGTCATCGTCCGCCCCGAGGCGCGGCTGCGGCGGGCCACGGCGGCACAGATCATCGCCGAGGTGGTCGCCGAGGTCCGCGTCCCCATCCTCTCGAATCCCGCCGGCGCCCCATGAAGTGGCTGGTTGCGACGATCGTCGTGCTCCTCGCGGCGCTGGGCTTCGGCCTGGGGTTGCTCAGCTACGCGATGTACGTCCTCCTGGGGATCCTGCTGGCCAGCCGAATGCTGACGCGATGGTGGGTCGAGGGGCTGGCCGCCTCGCGCGAGTGCAATCGCGTCGAGGTCGACATCGGCGATCGCGTGGCGGTGGTCGTGCTCCTCCGCAACGAGGGGCGCCTCCCCGTCCCCTGGGTGCTCGTCGAGGACCAGCTCCCCGCGGCCGCGCTCTATCGTCCCCCGCCGGCCCTGAAGCTGCACGGCCGGCGGGCCCACCTGCTGATGCTCCGCCCCGGAGGGCGCAAGACCCTCGCCTACCAGCTCGAGTGCTGCCGCCGCGGCCTCTACCAGGTCGGACCGCTCATCGTCGAGACGGGAGACCCCTTCGGCCTCCACCGGCGGTTCCGCATGCTCACCTCGCCCCACTTCGTCCTCGTCTACCCGCGCGTGCTGGCGCTCGAAGGCTACGACGTCGCCTCGCGGCGGCCGATCGGCGAGATCCGCCTCAGCCACCGCCTCTACGAAGACCCCACGCGGACCGCCGGCGTGCGGCGGTACGCCGCCGGCGATCCGCTCAACCGCATCCATTGGCGGGCCACGGCGCGGACCGGGGCGCTGCACAGCAAGGTCTACGAGCCCTCCTCGGTGGCCGGCGCCAGCCTCCTCTTGGACTTCCACCGCGACGGCTTCGACGCGCACCACGAGCCGCAGCGCTCGGAGCTGGCGGTCACGGCGGCGGCCTCGATCGCCTACGCCCTCTACGAGATGAACCAGCAGGTGGGCCTCTTCACCAACGGCCACGACGCCGCCGACCGCATCCGCCGCGAGGAGGGCTGGCAGGTGGAGCTGCACAGCCGCGAGGCCGCCCGCGAGGCCGCCGCCATGCGCTCGGCCAGCGACCGCCTGGCCCCGCTCACCGTGGCCACCGCCCGGGGCCCGGAGCAGCTCCACCGCATTCTCGAGACGCTGGCCCGCGCCGAGCTCGCCGACGGCCTCCCCTTTGCCAACCTGGTTCTCGAAGTGGCTCCGCGGCTCCCCCGCGACGCCACCGTGCTGGCCATCGTCTCGCGGGCAGATCCGGCCGCAGCGATTGCCCTGGGGGGCTTGCGGCGCCAGGGGCTGGCCGTCGAGGCGCTGGTCAACGTCTTCGGGGAGTTCGACTTCGAGGACGACGCCGCCCCGCTGGTGGCCGAAGGCATCCCCGTCCGCCAGCTCCGCGACGAGGCGAGCATCGCCGAGCTCTGCCGGCAGCAGGTCCTTACCGGCAGCCTCGCCTCGAGCGCGGCGGTTCCCTGACCTCCTCAGGCGCCGCTCCGCCGCATGTCGAGGGCGATCTCGAAGCGGCCCAAGGGGTCGTCGGCGCGGAGGACCGGCGCGGAGCGGATGCGGAGCGAACCGACAACGCGGTGGCTGGGGTCGGCCGCCTCGTAGAGAAAGAGCCCGGCGTCGTTCGTGGGCCGGCGCGTGAAGCGGTGCTGGGAAACGAGCAGGTGGATGAGGCGGTTGACGTTTCCCGTCGTCCCGTAGAAGGTGATGCGCTCGAGCTGCTGCTGGGGACCGAAGTAGTAAGTCAGGGCCCCGGCCAGGTCATCTTCTCCCGTACCGGTCACCAAAGGGACACGGTAGCCGTGCAGCGGGAGCTGCCCCAAGCCCGTCGAGACCCGCGGCCAGTGGACGGCCACCCAGCCCGGCGTGCGGTCGAAGCGGAAGACCTCCTCGAGATCGCGGGCGGGAACACCCTCGGGCGGGAGCTCCGCGGGCAGGAACGGTGCCAGCTCGGCCGGCACCGCCGCCCGCTCGTCGAGCCCCTCCAGGACCTCGTCCGCGCCCCGATCCGTCGTCCCGCCCCCCAAAGGCAAGGCGGACTGGAGCTGCGACCAACCCTCGGAGGCCGAGAAGAAGAGGGCCGGCCCCAAGGCCGCCGCCGCCAATCCGCCCGTCAGGAGCATCGATCGCAGTAAGAAACGCATCGCTCGCTTCAATCCAAGTGGCCCCGCGCACCCCTGTTCCTCTCCCTGGTCTGGAATCGGCCGTTTCGCCGCCGCACTTGGCCGCGGCCCGAACGACTGGCCCGAGCTGCACCAACCGGTGCTTCGCGCCCAGCCGTCAAGGGCGGCATCATCGGCAGGGAACTCAACCGGGAACGATCTGGCTGCGCCCCAGCCGCTTCGTTCGAGGGGCGTTTCGCCCAGGCGGGTGTCCTTCGCGCTGCCCGAAGCTGGTCCGCCCTGCCCGCAGCTGGTAGGATGCGCGCGCGGGCGTTGGTGGTCCGTCTCGCGTCCCACTTGGCCTCGATCCCAGGACCGAAGGAGATACGCCATGTCGACACGGCGCCCAACTACCGTGGCCCGCCGCGGCTTCCTCCAGACGGCGGCGCTGGCCGTGGCCGGCCCGGTGCCCTACATCTGGACCGGCCGGCGGGCCCAAGCGCGCTCGGCCGGCGATACCTTGGGGCTGGGCTTCATCGGTGTGGGAGGGCACGGCAGGCGAATTGCCAGCAACGCCGCCCGGCACGGCCGCCGCGTTGCTTGCGCCGACGTCGACCTCAACCATGCCCGCCGTTTTGCCGGCGACGCATCCGACGTTCACGTCTACCAGGACTACCGCCGGCTGCTGGACCGCAAGGACATCGACGCGGTCACCGTCGGCACGCCGGACCACTGGCACGTGAAGATCGCCGTCGACGCCCTCCGCGCCGGCAAGCACGTCTACTGCGAGAAGCCGCTGACGCTCACCATCGACGAGGGGAAGATCCTCTGCAAGGTGGTGCGGTCGGCGGGCAAGGTCCTCCAGGTGGGCACCCAGCAGCGGAGCGACCGGGCCCGCTTCCTCAGCGCCGTGGCCATCGCCCGCAGCGGCCGGCTGGGCAGCCCGCTGGTGGCCACCTGCGGCATCGACGGCGGGCCGGCGGGCGGCCCCTTCCCCACCGGCGACCCGCCAGCCCATCTCGACTGGGACTTCTGGCTCGGCCAGTGCCCGGCGGTTCCTTACACGCGGCAGCGGTGCCACGGCAGCTTCCGGCACTGGCTGGAGTACTCGGGCGGGACGGTGACCGACTGGGGGGCGCACCACGTGGACATCGCCCAGTGGGGCCTGGGCCACGAGCTCTCCGGGCCCGTCGAGATCGAGGGCGAGGGGCGCTTCCCCGGACTCCCCGACGACTTCGACCCCGTGGCCTTCTTCGCCGGCCGCCAGACCATTCCCAACGGCTACAACGCGGCGACCACCTTCCGGGCCACGCTCACCTTCGCCGACGGCTCGCAGATCGTCCTGGTGAACCGGCACGATCACGGAGTCGATCAAGGCATCATGTTCGAGGGGGAGCGGGGGCGGATCTTCGTCAACCGCGCCCGGCTCGTCGGCCGCCCCATCGAAGAGCTCACCGCGGCCGACCACGACTGGCTGGCCGAGGAGACGGCCCGCCTCTACAAGGGGATGCCCTTCTCCGTCGACCAGGCTCGCGCCGACGGTCCGGACGAGCGGCGCCCCACGCCCTACCGCTACGTCGATCGGTCGGTCATCGACGGCAGCCACATGGCGAACTTCTTCGACGCGATCCACCAGAACGGCGAGCCGGTGAACGACGCCTTCACCGGCCACCGCTCCGCTTCGTCCTGCCACCTGGCGAACATCGCCATGCTCCTGCGGCGCAAGCTCCGCTGGGACCCGGTCAACGAGGTCTTCCTCGGCGACGACGTGGCCAACGCCCTGCGGAGCCGGCCCCAGCGGGCGGCGTATGCCATCCAATGAGCTCCATGCGCCCGCCTCGCGGCGGCTTCAGCGGGCGGCCGACGGCGCGTCGTCGGCCCGGAGCGCCGCGGGAAGGACGAAGCGGGCCGTCACCGGGGAGTGGTCTTCAGTAGATCTCGATGCTCTTGACCACGCCGCCCCCCGAGGCATGGGAACCGTAGAGGCAGCGCGCGGCGGCGTTGAGCAGGTCGGCGGCGGGAAAGTTCTTCGGCGGCAGGGCCACGGAGGCGGCGCCCACGCTCACCCGCAGCAGCGGCCGCGTCCCCGCCTGCCGCCCCTGCAGGCGGTGGAAGCTCTCCACGACCTGGTTGCCGAGCCCTACGGCAAGCTGGCGCTCGCAGTCCACGAGGATCACGGCGAAACCGGCCTCGCCGTAGGGGAGACAGACCGCGGGGCTGTGGTCCAACCGCCGGCAGGTCGCCTCCAGGAACCGCACGGGCAATGCCAGCCACTCCACCCCGCGGTGGAGGACGATCTGCTCGATTTCGTCCAGCTCCGCCAGCAGCAGGCTCAGCGGGCACCGCGACTGCCGCGCCGCGTGTACGGCCGCCGCCAGCCGCTCCACCAAGCCGGGGTCGGCCTCGATGGCCGTTCCCGAGGGGCTGGCGACCGTCGAGCTCGAGAAGACGTCCGCGGGCGAGAGGACCATCCGCGTCTGGTTATGACCGCCCCCCGGACAGGCCAGCAGGGGTGCGGCCGCCAGTGGCGACTGATCGGCAGCGGTGGAAAGGACCGGAGGGGTCGGCTTCGCCGCGACGCCGGCAACCCCCTCACCGTCCGGCGGGGCACCCAGGTCCTCTTCCCGCACCATCGTCAGCCGCGTCACCGCCGAGGAGAGCAACTCCAGCTCGGCGGCCAGATCGTGCTCCTCATCGCAGGCCGCCGGGTCCACCTCCGGCCGCACCGCCGCCGCCAGCTCGGCAGCCGCCGCGGCCGCCGTCTCCGCCAGGCGGGCGTGGGCCGTCACGAGCACGTCGCGGTAGTCGTTCTCCGCCGCAAGCTGCACCGCCAAGGCCTCGGCCAGTTGCGCCACCTGTTCGGAAAGCCCCTCGACCACCGCGGCCAGGCGGTCGCGGTCCAGGCCGCAGAGCCGCTCGCCCGCCGCCAAGAGCTCGCGGAGCGCGGCGTCGCGCCGGTCGACGAGCACTTGCGCGGCCAGCTCCGCCAGGTAGAGCGTAGCGACCACGGTACGCTGCGACGGCTCGAGGCCCGCCAGGGCCTCTTCGTCGGCGCGCCGCTCGACGGCATCGACCAGCGCCTCGGGCAGGCCCCAGCTTTCCAGGAGCCGCGCCGAGAGGACCCGGTGGTCGAAGCCCATCGAGGCGTTCTCCATCGCCAGCAGCTCCCGCCCGCCGAAGTCGGTCCGCTCCAGCAGCAGCACGTAGGGCTCGCCCAGCTCCTGGATCAGCAGCAGCACCCCCACGTCCTGGAGGAGCGCGGCGATGAACGGGTCGCCGCCGCCGGGGACCAGCCCCTGACCGATGCGGCGGGCCGCCACCGCCTTGGTCAGCGTCCGCCGCCAGTAGCGCCCCAAAACCTCGGCCGCCAGACCCGCAAACAGACGCGGCGGCAGGCTGAAGCCCAGCACGAGGAGCTTCAGGGGCTTCGTTCCCAACAGCGCCAGGGCCTGGTTCAAATCCCCCACCTGCCGGCTGAAGCCGAAGAGCGAGCTGTTGACCACCTTGAGCAGCCGGGTGGTCAGCGCCGGATCGTTCTCGATGCAGGCCTTCAGAGCCGCGGCATCGATGCGGGGGTTGTTCGTCAGCTCGAGGACCTGCATGGCCACGGCCGGCAGGCTGTAGAGCTGCCGGGCGCGGCCGATGAGCCGGTCGATGGTCGTTTGCGGGGCGGACATGGCGTGGGGCGGGGAGGAATAGCCGGCGACGGCGGCGGCTGGCCATTCCAAATCTAGCATACGCCGCCCGCAGGGCGGACATCCTGTCCGCCGCCCGACAGCCCAGGGGCATGGGAGAAGGGGGCAGCGACGCGCCGGAGGCGCAGGGGGCGCCCTTGGCAAAGTGGTCGTTCGTCTCCGCGTCTCCCCCCTCCCCGTCTCCTCTTCTGCTCCGCCGGGTGGGTGCCGCGTGGCACGGTTGACATGGGGGGCACGTGACGCACAATGGACCGGAGTCCCCCCTCGGATCCCCTCCCCCTCCCCCGGCGCCTCTTATGAAGGTTCTCGCACTCCTGCCGCTGCTTCTCGTCGTCTCGGAACCCGTTCCCGACCAGGTGAACCCGCACCCGCGGGAAGTGATCGACGAGCAACAGCTCGCCACGTTTTCCTTCGAGGAGGGGACGGCCGGCTGGATCGCGCAGAACCAGTGCAGCATCCGCGCCGAAGGGGGGGCGCTGCTGGTCGATTCCACGGGCGACGATCCGTACATGGTCCGGCCGGTGGACCTCCCCGGCGGCGAGGTCGCGCTGCGCATCACGGCGCGGAGCCGCACCGCCGGCGCCGGCAGCGTCTACTTCATCACCGACCGCGCGCCGCACTGGGGCGAAGACAAGTCGGTCCACTTCGACATGGAGCCGGACGGGCGCTGGCATACCTACACGGCCCGCTTCGTCGCCGACGGCCGCCTCACCGGCCTGCGCGTCGACCCCGCCGTCTCCCCCGGCCGCACGGAGATCCGCCACATCGAGCTGGTCTCGAAGCAGTACCACCCGCTGGAGATCGTCTACGTGGAAGCGGGCGGCGAGCAGCTCCGCGCCGCGGTCCGCAACCATGGGAGCGACGCGCTGCCGGTGAGCGTTCTGGGGACGACGCACACGCTCGGCGGGGGCCAGACCCGCTTCTTCGGCGCCCCCCTTTCCCTCGAGGGCCCGCTGACCGCGTTCGAGGTGACGGCCGAGGCCGCGGACTTGCCGCCGCTGCCGCGGACGCTGCTGGTCGCCGATCCCGCGGCCGAAGCGGACTGGATCGAGCGGCCCCTGGGCGGCTTCACCCTCCAGGTCGCTCCCGACGGCGCCGCGGCCCGCATCCGCCGCCAGGGCGAAACGCTCGCCATGCTGGCGCCCCTGGTGGCCCGCGAGGGCCGGCCCGTTCGCCTGGAGCGGCGTGATGCCTCTTCGTCGGCGGCGGCCTTCCGCGGCGAGGGGGTGGAGGTGGAGCTGGTCGTCGAAGGCGACGCGCTCCGCGTGCGGATCGAGGCGGAAGATGATTGCGAAGGACCTTTTGTGCGGGCCTTCGGCGGGCTGGAGCAGGGGCTGCTCGCCGGACTGGAGTACCTGGGCAAGGGTGAGGCCAGCTCGTCGGACCTGGACATCGAGACCGACGACCGCTTCCGCTTCGCCCCCGATCCGCTGCTGGTGACCATGCCGCTGGCGGCCTTCGTCACCGACCGCGCCACGGTGGCCCTGAGCTGGGACGACATGGACTTGGCGCCCACCTACGCCACGCCGAACTTCTTCGACGGCACGGCCGACCACCGCATGGGCCTGCGGGGCCGCTCGATCGAGGCCACCGTGCGGGTTGCCGAAGAGGGCCTCGAGGAGGCGATCCTCTGGGCCGTCCGCCGCCAGGGCCTGCCGCTGCTGCCCGAGGCACCGCGCACCGTCGAGGAGCAGACCGAGCTCACCCTGGCCGCGCTCCGCGGGCCGCTCCGCAACGAGGACGGCTGGGGGCACTGCGTGCAGCCGAACTGGGACCGCCAGCCCTTCGCCGACGTCGCCTCGGTCTACTGGCGCCTTACCGGGGAGGTCCCCGAGTTCCCCCGACTCGTCCCCGGCGGTTCCCACGTCCGCAACGACGCCGCCTTCTTCGTCAGCGGCCGCGCCGAGCAGTGGCTCCATACCCGCCGCGGCGAGGCGGAGAACCTCCTCCGCCAGCAGCGGCCGGACGGCTCGTTCCGCTATCAGGGGAAATACCTTCGCGGGCACTTCGAAGATACCGCCAGCGGCTACTGCGCCCGCCCGGCCGCCATGCTGCTGGAGTTCGCCCTCCTCACCGGCGACCGGCAGGCGCTGGAGGCGGGCCTGGAGACGCTCGAGTTCATGAAGCGCTTCCGCACTCCGCGGGGTGCACAGACCTGGGAACTCTCGCTGCACACGCCCGACCTTCTGGCTTCGGCCTGGCTGGTGAAGGCCTACCTCCGCGGCTACCAGCTCACCGGCGAGGAGGCCTACCTCGGCGAGGCCCGCCGCTGGGCGCTTACGGGCGTCCCCTTCATCTACCTCTGGGACCGCCACCCGGTACAGCGCTACGCGTCGATCGCCGTGTACGGCGCCACCGACTACCGCGCCCCGCTCTGGATCGGCCAGCCCGTGCAGTGGGTGGGCGGGGTGTACGCCTATGCCTTGGCCGAGCTGGCCCCGTACGACGACACGCTCGACTGGGCCCACCTCGCCCGCGGCATCCTTCTCTCGGCCGAGCAGCAGCAGTACCCCGACGGCGAGTACGTGGGCCTCTTGCCCGACGCCTTCGCCCTCCGCTCGCAGCACCGCCGCCCGCCCGACATCAACCCCGCCGCCATCGCAACGCTCCGCATCAAGCTCGACGGCCAGCTCGACACCCTCGACCTCGCCACCGAGGGCGAGCACCGCATCGTCTCGCCCTTTCCCGTCACCCTCCGCGACGGCGTCGCCGAAATCGAGGCCGTCGCGGGCACGGCCTACCAGGTGGTCGTCGACGGCGCCAGGATCGTCGACGTCGTCTCGGAAGGCCGCGACCGCGTGCCCGTGAAATGAGGCGGCTCCTGCTCCTCCCCAAGCTCCAGAAGTTCGCGGGTTGGTTGACGGCTGTCAGCTCGTAGGGCGGACATCTTGTCCGCCGCCGCCGCCGCAGAAGAGGAGACAAGGAGGGGGGGAGAGAAGGGGGGAAGGCGGCACCCAGCGGCGGTTGCCAGCCGATCGGTGGCGGAGGGGATGTCCGACCTACGGGGGGGCTCTGAGAAAATGGAGGGGCTTATTGAGACTGGGCACAATAGCGCCAATGCGCGATGATCAATAGCAAAAGGGGGGTGGCCGGTAAATGCAAAGACCGGTGGCGCAAGGGGTTGCGATTGGTAGTTTTGAGGGGGTTGACGCAACTGCGGAGAGGTAGGGCGCGCTTTTGCCTGGCCCAAGAAAGATAAGTCGTGGTGGGCCAACGGCTTAAGCGATTTGTGCGACGCTGGAGATGTGGCGTACCGCGGCAACTGTTAATCT
>SLBP01000058.1:0-21952 GCA_007126245.1 Planctomycetales bacterium | reverse complement strand
CTTACTGATCGAGCCGATCTCGTAGACCGTCTCGCCGTCAGGCCGTCGATCGTCCTCGGCCGACACACGCCCGTATCCAGCCACCCACTGCCCTCCCTCGGCCAGAACCCCCACGCTCAAGCCAACCACGACCTCATTCTCGATGTACGGCGCAGCCAGCCGGTCCACCCGCGCGCGGAGATCCACCTCCTCCGCAGATGTCCGTTCCAGTACCCCACCGGTGCCCACCCACACGGCGGCAAGGGCAAGCAAACGGATACCCACCATCGGATTCCTCCACGATTCCCAAGTTGTCTGGTCAGATGTCTTCTGCTTTCGAAGGATAGCTTCGGCTACCGCAGATGGCCATCCTCTCCGCCGTACCATGCCGATGTTCGAAAATGGCAAGGGTGGAAAGATCCTCAGGCTTCCGCTCGCTGCTGGACTCGCCCATCGGCTGTTGCTTCCGGAACAGGCTAGTGCCGCGCAGCTAGCTGCCGCTTACGCCACTCGAAGAGTCGGCATCTCTGGGGGTCTCGAGCAGAACACATGCCCGTACGCGGCCGGCAAGTCATCCGTTGATTCGAAATGCATCACTTTCGACCACAGACCTCAAAAACCTCACGAACGCCAATCCCTTGATAATTAACGCCTCGGCAACCTCTCGCAGTGATTGAGCGTCGATACCGATCTTACCAGCAAGTCTGCGATAGTTGCGTCCTTTTCGGTGGGCAACGCCGCTCGATCGCAAGTCCTGAAGATCGCGCAGAAAACGGATATGTTCCGCGTAGCCGGGTACCAACCGATTCTCGAAGGCCTTTTCCAACCGGGAAATACCTCCCTTTGCTTCCTCACGGTCCTGAGCGGAAACCAGTCGGTTCAGCTCCTTCTCGTTGAGCGAATCCACCAAGATTCTGGTCAACGCCAGTATGAATTCATCGAAGTTGCGTTGCTCATCGGTCGCCGGAATTCGGATCGCTTGAAGATAATGTTGGTCCTCCGTGCTAAGCGGCAACAGCACCTGCCACTCAAGCAAGTGCTGCGATCTGCCGGCCAGTGCACTATACTCGTACTTAAACAGATGCTCGGGACGCTCAGTGTCGACCCATTCGCCGAGAATCTGCTGACGAAAGAATGTTTCGCTTATACTTCCCGTTGGCGGAATGTTAAAGCTGCGCCAATGCAGCTGTTCTTGGTATGGCAGGTCCCGGCCAAGATCACCAAGCCAAGCGACGACGTAATCTCTGAGATGGTTGTCGATTCGTATTCCCCACAACCCCGCACACCTCAAGTAGCCAGGCTCTACCGAATACTTTCCGCCTTGCTGGTGATATTTGTCAAGCACCGCCTTCCGGAAGAAAACGGGGGTCAAGTAATGTGGTCGCCCGGGATTCGCCCCAAAGTAGTTGCTCAATTCATCCTCGGAAGACGTACTCGTGACTTCGTTGCCGTCCTCGTCGACCCCGATGATGAAATCGACGTATTTCGGGGATACCGGCTCCGTGAATCCCCAGAATCCACTCTTTTCCTTCGGGAGAGGCGGAACCAGTCGCTTGCCAAGCAGCCGACTAAACGCCTTCTTGCCGCTGAAGCCCGTGTAATCGCCGTTATAGAGTCCGAAGATAAGAAGATCCTCAGTCAGATCACCCCCACCTTCCTTGAGCCCCAATTCCTGCAGGCTGTATCCGGAGTGTTCCACCGAATCGATAAATAGCGCCAGATGCATGTCACGCACGGCGCAGAATTGCCTGATTTCCAACAAGCGAATCTTCACACAGCTCCCAGCTGAGGCCCTCTTGCAGCGTCGCGCTTTTTCGGTCTTCTGCCCCGGATCGGGAAACACGACGAAGCGGTCTCGATGCTGCTCTTCTATCTCGCGAAGGGCCATCGCCGGAGTTCGCAATCTCACCCCCACCGAAGTCGCTCTTTCAACCTGTTGAGCTGGTTGTATCGGATAATGCCTTCTCGCTGCAGTCGCCCGACCACGATGCCTGGGGCAATGCCGATTCGTCGCGCGAATGACTCGACGGCTGGGTAGGTGGTTAACCCGCGCAATTCTTCGTGGTATCGTTCTGGAATCAGGAAATCCGCGGCAAATCGATCGGCCTGGGATTCGCGAGAATCCCCTTCACAGTCCACGTCGATGAATACGTCTTTCTTGCTGTCCGTGAGGATATGTCCCGCCTCGTGGAAGAAGGTGAACCAGAAGCGGTCGTTGCTCTTGCCGCGCAGACTGAGGCAGATCATTGCCTTGGACGGAGTAATCCATTTGGCCGCACCGCTCACCGGCGCTCCCTGGATCTCTTGGACGAAGACCAGCGCCACGCCACTCGCTGCGCACCGCTCGACCATGCGAGGCACGAAGGTTCCCGGTTCCCCTACGGTCAGCGCCCGGATCTCCCGGAGTGCTCCGACGAAAGTGGACGTATCGAAAGGCTGGCAATCGATCTCTTGTGCAGCAAGCTCACCCCATCGCAACCACGTTGCCATGGGGCCTGCCTTGCCCTTGAACGCAAGCGATCTGCGAAATGCGAACTGCGGTGCCGACCAACCTTGCTTCCACGCCTCGACCGTTGCGACGCCAAAGAAACCCAGTACGGCTTTCAGCAGTTCGGCCTTGTCCGTCGTCGGCTCGATGGCGCCTCGTGAAATCAACTCCCTGGTGGGGATCGATCTCAGCCATGCGAGATCGTGCTGCAGCCGCGCTTTCTCGGCCCGTCTCGCCAGCTGCTCCCGGTAGTTGGCCTCCAGGTTGTTCCACATCCGGGCCGGGACGCCCGTTACCCGCTCCATGCGAAGGGCCGTATCATGGGTGATCGGCGCATGACCCTTGATGATCTGGTTGATGTGCTTGGCCGAAAGCCCGGTGCGGATGGCCAGCTCACGCTGGTCGATTCCGAGCGCGTCAATGGTTTCCTGCAAGGTCGCTCCAGGCGGAACGGCATAATCCGGTTCGTATCGGTATCGCGTCGCGGCGTTCTCCTTTTCGGAATTGCACAGCTTTTCAATCCGTCGTGACGCAAAGACCAGCTCCATGGTCGACACCCCTAATATAATAGTTTACCGAACAGGTAAATCAAATCAAGTGCCAAGCCGAGCCGGGCCCGCAGTCCACCCCTTCCGGGGAGGTTTAATTAGATCAGGACGACCTGTCAAGCGCCTCTTGGCCCTCTGCGCCAAATGCCCCACGTATCCCTGGCATCCCGCGTTGACTGGCTGATCCGAGGTGGCACGGGACGAGTTGGGCATAGGGTTCCTACCCCTCGCATGGGAATGCCCATAGAATTACCGGAGCGATCCTCTCTTGTCCGCCTTTCCTGTTGTCGAGTCCCCATGCCCCGCCCCCATCCCCGCGATCGTCAACGGAACCAACCCAGCCCGCGGCCGGCCCCCGGCTCCTCCCGCGGCTTTCTCCCCACCTCGGCGGAGGAAGTTACCGAGCGGGGGTGGGATGCCGTGGACGTGGTCTTCGTCACCGGCGATGCCTACGTGGACCACCCCAGCTTTGCCATGGCACTGCTGGGGCGGGTGCTCGAGGCGGAAGGGTTCCGCGTGGCGATCCTCAGCCAGCCCGACTGGCAGAGCTGCGAGCCCTGGCGGACGTTCGGCCGCCCGCGGGTCTGTTTTGCCGTCAGTGCCGGCAACATGGACTCGATGATCAACCACTACACGGCGAACCGGAAGGTCCGCAACGACGACGCCTACAGCCCCGGCGGGGCCGTGGGCCGGCGGCCCGACCGTGCCACGCTGGCCTACTGCCAGCGTGCCCGCGCGGCCTACCGCGGCGTGCCCGTCGTCGCCGGGGGCGTCGAGGCCAGCCTGCGGCGGATCGCCCACTACGACTACTGGAGCGACAAGGTCCGCCGCTCGATCCTCCTCGACTCCAAGGCCGACCTGCTGGTCTACGGCATGGGGGAGCGGAACCTGATGCAGATCGTCCGCCGCCTGGCCGATGGCGAGCCGCTCGCGGCGCTCCGCGATTTGCGGGGGGTGGCCTACCGGCTGGGGGCCAGCGAGGCGCCGCCGCTGGAGGGCTCCGTCGAGCTCCCCAGCTACGAGGAGGTCGCCGCCGACCGGCATGCCTTCGCCGCCATGACGCGGCTGGCCCACCTGGAGACCAATCCCTACAACGCCCGCCGCCTCGTGCAGCGGCACGACCGCGAGTCGGTCGTGGTCAACCCGCCCGACTGGCCGCTGACCGAGGCCGAGATGGATCGCATCTACGGCCTCCCCTACCGCCGCCGCCCCCACCCCGGCTACGGCAGCGCCAAGATCCCCGCCTTCGAGGTCGTCCGCCACTCCGTGCAGATCATGCGCGGCTGCCACGGCGGCTGCACCTTCTGCTCGATCACCGCCCACGAGGGCCGCATCATCCAGAGCCGCAGCCGGCAGTCGGTGCTCGACGAGGTGCGGCGGATGCGCCAGGGCGAAGGCTTCACCGGCGTGGTCAGCGACATCGGCGGCCCCACGGCGAACATGTACCGCATGAACTGCTCGCGCCCCGAGGTGCGGGCCAAGTGCCGCCGGCTGAGCTGCGTCCACCCCAAGGCCTGCAAGCTGCTCAACACCGACCACGGCCCGCTCCTCGACCTGATGCGCGCGGTCCGCGAGGAGCCGGGAGTGCGCAAGGCCTTCGTCGCCTCGGGCATCCGCATGGACCTGGCCAACGGCTGTCCCGAATACGTGGACGAGCTGGTCCGGCACCATACGGGCGGGCGGCTGAAGATCGCGCCGGAGCACAGCGACAAAAAGGTCCTCGAGCTCATGAAGAAGCCGGGGCCGGAGGTCTACGACGCGTTCGCCGCCCGCTTCCAGGCCGCCTCGACCGCGGCGGGCAAGCGGCAGCAGCTCGTCCCCTACTACATCGCCGGCCACCCCGGGAGCGACCTGGCGGCCATGATCGACCTGGCCGTCTACCTGAAGCGGACCGGCCAGCGGCCCGAGCAGGTGCAGGACTTCATCCCCAGCCCCTTCGACGTCGCCGCCTGCATGTACCACACGGGGATCGATCCCATGAGCGGCGCGGAGGTCTACGTCGCCAAGGGGATGCGCGAGCGGCGATTGCAGCGGGCGCTCATGCAATTCTTCATGCCGGAGAACTATTTCCTCGTCCGCGAGGCACTGATGCAGGCGGGGCGGCAGGACCTGATCGGCAACGGCCGCGACTGTTTGATCCCCGCGCAGCCGCCGAAGCAAGCCATCCGGTCGCGACGGCGGCGGGCGAAGCCGGCCACGCGAACCGGCGAGGTGGAGGGCGACCACTACCACGCCGTGGCCAACCCTGCAAAGGGTGAACCGCCGGGTGAGCGGGGCCTCCCCAGCTACGGCTACCGGCCGGGGCGGAAGACGCAGAAGCGGCGCCAGAAGAAGCGCCGCGGCCCGAAGTCCTGAGCGTCGTCCCGGAGGCTGGAGGCGTAAGCTGCGGCTGGGTGACGATGCGGGGGTTGGGGGGGAGGTCAGCCGCTGTCCCCGTCCTTCTCTGCCGCGCGGTCCTCGCTCGCCTGCCGAATGGCCTCGAGGTAGGGGTCGCAGTGACGCCGCCGCGTGACCAAGGCCATTGCCTCGGCGAGGGTCATCCCTTGCAGCCAGTGAAGATAGGCCACCACGGTGCTCGGGGAGCGGTTGATCCCCGCACTGCAATGGACGTAGACCGTGTGCCCCGCGCGCAGCAGCGCGTCGAGGGCCTGCACGCAGTCGGAGAGCCGCCGGCGCAGCTCGCCGGGATCGAAATCGGGCACCGGAACCCGGCGGCACTCGATGCCCGCCTCCCGGTAAGCCCCCTCGAAGTCCGCCCACTCGATTCCCCAGAAGGCCATATCCTCGTCGGTCTGCACGTTGAGCACCGCCGTAACGCCGAAGCCGGCCTTGAGGTGCACCACGTCGCCCCGGCTCGTGGGGCAAGAGCCGACGAGGACGTTCGGGAGGATTCGGTCCAAGTCCATGGCGGGGAACGCGCCCTTCAGCAAAGCACCTTCGGCAGCCGCACGGCCAAAGGATTTCGATCGTCGGATCCCAGTTCGATGGTGCCGGTTTCTTCGATCATGGGGTTGATGTTCCAGTTGGCCTCGTCGGGGGCGTAGAGACGCTCGCCGGGAGGTGGCGTCGGCCTCGCGGTCGGGGACGAGCCGTCCACCGCACGGAGGCCGGGGGTGCACCGCCTCCTACCAAGGCTCGATCCGGCAGGCGACGTCCCGTTCGAAGTCGGGAACGGCCAGACGCAGCCGGGCCCCTTCAGCTCGCAGCCGCACCTCCTGGAGGACGTCTCCCTGCCGCGTGTCCCACCACGAGGCTCGGTATTCGCCCTCGGCAAGTCCCTCGACGAACAGCTCTTGTCCGCGGATCGGCTCGGGCACGTGCTCCTCGACGACGGCCCGCCTCCACGAAGCCTGGGGGCTGAAGAGCCAGAGGTAGGCCCGCTCCCCGGTCGCCAGGCCGACCAGGAGCACATCGGTGGCATCGGAGTTCTCATCCCCGGCCGGCTGCACCGCCGCCTGCGCGGCATGCAGCTCGCCGCTGGTCCAGGGGACGCCATCGAGGAAGTCGGCCAGGGGCCGGTAGTGGCGGTAGTGGTCCACCGGATCGAGCGTCTCCCACCACCACCACATGGCCGTCCCCGAGGCCCCCGAGAGGGCCGAGGACCAGAGGCTGTTGTGGAAGGCGGTCTCCACCATCTCCGCCGCCTGCTGCCGCATGCGGTCGGTGACGCGCCACTGCTCGTCCGCCAGGCCGAACTCGCCGAGCAGTGCGGGGCGCTGCGGGGCGTGCCGGCGGAGCAGGGCCACGCGGTCGATGACGGCGTCGACCTCGTCGCGGAGCTGCTCGTAGCTGCTGGGGCGGAGGTAGTAGTGCTCGTCGGCGAAATCCAGGTAGGGGAGCTCCCAGTCCCGCGGCGAGGGATGCCAGGTGCTCGTAGACCGCAGGTGCCGGTAGGGATCGATCTCGTCGAGGTAGGCCCCCAGCTCGCGATAGAAGCGATTCGTGGGCCGCCCCGGGTTCATCTCGTTGAAGTACTCCCAGACGGCCACGCTCGTGGAGCCGCCCCAGCGAGCGACGGCGTAGCGGAGGATCTTCTTCGCATCGTCGATGGCCTCTTGGTACTTCTCGTCGTTCTCGTCCTCCAGGTCGTCCATGTAGAGGTCGCGGGTCAGCAGGGTGAGCTGGATGCGGATGCCGTGTTCCTCGGCCGCCGCCAGGACCTCGTCGAGCATGAAGCAATCGATCTGGTTGTAGACGCCGCGAGCCGGCCGGTTGGGATCGGCCTCCCAGAGGAGCTCGGGGCCGCCGCCGGCCTCGGTGAGCGAGAGGCGATCGACCCAGACCGTCCCCGGCCGGGTCAGCTGCAGTACCGTCGGGCCCAGCCAGTGCTCGTCGCCGCGGGTTTCGAACTCGATCTTCCACTCGGCCCACGCGCCGGGACGGCCCTCGATCGGGGCCGGGAGCTGCCGGCCGCCCGTCTCCGCCGAGAACGCTCCGCCCTCCTCGCAGAGGACGCGGCCGGAGAAGACGTAGCGGGTGTTCGGCCGCAGGGCGACGCGGTGCGAGGGATTGACCTCGACCGATAAGCCCGCCTCGCCCGCCAGGCGGACGCAGAGCCGCTCCCGGTCGTCCGGGTGCGGCCCGAAGGGGGGCCGCCAGTGCCAGGAGCGGCCGAAGGCGCTCTTGCGGGCCTCGATGCCCATCGCCCAGTCGTGGCACCCCGCCCACACCCGCACCCAGTTGGCGCCGTTCTCAGCAAGCCGCCCGAAGACCTCTTCCGTCCTGGCCAGGGTAGCGAACTGCCCTTCAGCGATAAACGCTAGATTCTGTCCTACGACGAAGAAAGGCTCGCCGTCGCTGGTCTCGAAGAACCGCGGATCGCCGCGGCTGACGCGGACGTAGCCGGAGCTGTCGGAGGGGAGGCATTCGAAGGCGACCGGCTCCGAGCGCCGCGTGCCCTGCCGGTCGACCAGGACCGCCCGCGCCGTGTAAGCTCCGACGACCGAGGGGGCGAAGCGTGCTCGCCACGATCCCGTGCCGGTCGGGTACATCCACGCCCTCGGCCCCACCTGCCGCCGCTCGAAGGGCTGGCAGAAGAACGCCGGCACGGTGACCCGCTGCCCGTCGGGATCGGTCAGCTCGAGCGCGAGGGCGACCTCGTCGGGATCGAAGGGATTGTCGTAGTCCGTGGGGGCCTCGATCGAGAACTCCAGCCGCTGGTAGCGGCCCACGCGGTCCTCCGCGGCGGAGAGCACGACGGGCTCGGCCGCCGCCGCTTCGCCGCCCCACCGGCCAAGGAATCCAGCCGCGAAGAGCAGCACCATCGGGAAACAGAGTCGCGCCGGCATCGGAGAGTTCCTCCACGTATAAGTGCCCGTTGCTCACCCGGCCGCGCCGGCCGAAGGGGACCGTCCCCCGTGAACGTTACCCGCCGCACAACCGCCGTGCAACCGTGGAGCCCACACTCTCGCAGGTGCTGCGAAAACGCGCGAACCCAAGGCGACCGTCTCACTCCACCGAGAGAGACGAGAAGGGAAGGATCCTATGCCTCCGAGGGCGGCTGCGTTGCCGAGAGGCCGAAGAGGCGCGCGGCGAGGGGGGCCGGGGGGAGGTCGGGCACGACGCGCCTCGCGGGCCGGCCCAGGTGGTCCAGGATCGCCTCCGCGGCCAGGTAGCCGCTGCGGACGGCCCCCTCCATGGTCGCCGGCCAGCCGGTGGCCGTCCAATCGCCCGCCAGGGCCAGGTTCGGTACGGCGGTCCGCTGCGGCGGCCGCAGCCGCTCGATCCCGGGAAGCATCGAGAAGACGGCGTGCCGCTCAGTAACGAGGCGGGCGTGCAGCCGGCGGGCGGAGGCCGCCGCCGGGCTCATCCGGGCGAGCTCCCCGCAGACCGCGTCGACCACTGCCTCGCGCGGCTGACCTGCTACCGTGTGCGCCGCGCTGACGACCACCTGGCAGTAATGCCCGCCGCGCTCGAGCGGCGCGGTCCGGCCGCCGTCGCTGCCAGGCCGATCCGCCGGGGGAGCCAGGCGGCGGCGGAAGACCCACTGGCTCAGCCCGCCGACCAGCACGGCATGGTCCCCGTCGAGCGGCGGCCGGTCGAACCAGAGGTGGACCGCCGTGATCGGTGCCGAGGGGAGGGCCGCCGCCTCCGCCACCCTGGGAAGCGCCTGGCCGAGCGGCCCGTCGAGCAGCCGGGCGGCCTTCCGCCAAGGCACCGCCAGGACGAAGGCTTGAAAAGGCTCCGCCCGCCCGTCCCAGGCGACCAGGTGCTGGGCAGCGGCCTGCGCTCCGGCAATCGTGCGGACCCGCGTGCCGCGGCGGAGGATCACGCCCAGCGCGGCGAGCGCCGCGCCGGCCCGCCGGTCGTAAAGCTCGACGAGCGGTGCCGCGGGCAGGCTCACTTCCCAGGCCGTGCGGGCGCGGAGGAAGCCGTCGACGAAGACTTTGCGCGCGGCCGCCACCGAGACCCGCTCCAGCACCTCGCTCAGCGCGCTAACGAGCACGGCGTTCCAAAATCGCTCTACTGCCCGCGGCGACTGACCCTGGCGGCGGAGCCAGTCGGCCATCGTCTCCTCGGCCCCGCCGCGCTGCCGCGCTAGCCGCCCCAGCGCGCGGATGATCGACCAGCGCTCGGCGAGGCTCAGGTAGCGGAGGTTCACGAGCGCCGGCACCAGGTGGAGCGGTGCGGGCAGCCGGCGGCTCGCGGCGAAGGGGTAGCGGCCGCCCTCGGGGGTGGCGAAGTGGAGGCGCCCCACGCGGGCGAAACCGCCGGCGATCCCCAAGCGGCAGCAGAAATCGGCCAGATTGGTGCAGCAGCCCATGGTGACGTGCTGGCAGCGGTCGAGCCAGTGGCCCGTGGCGGCATCGAAGAAGCCGCCGGCGCGGCCGCCGAGGTAGGGGGAGGCCTCGAAGAGCTCGACGCGGCAGCCGCCGCCGGCGAGCCCCAGGGCCGCCGCCATACCGGCCACACCTCCCCCGACGACAGCCACCCGCGGCCTCATGGCACCGCCGCCTTCCGCGGCGGGAGGAGGAACCAGCGGAGACCCACCGCCGCCTTGCTCCGCCAGTCGAGGGTCAGGCGCCGCTTGAAGATCTCGTTGGCATGGCGGCGGACCTTGGCCAGGAGACGGTGATAGGTGTCCATCATCATGCCGCAGACCCGCTGGCCGTCGGGATACAGGAAATCGTGGAGTGCGGAGCCTTCCAGATAGTGTCCCTCGGCGCGCTCGCAGGAATGCTCGACGAGCCGCAGGAACCGCCGGTCGACCACGCCGGCGAAGAGGTCGTCGGGCGTGTAGCCGCAGGCGGCCAGGTCCTCGAGCGGCAGGTAGATGCGGCCCCGCTGGGCATCCTCTCCGAGGTCGCGGAGGATGTTGGTAAGCTGCACGGCGAGCCCGCAGCGGCGTGCCGGCTCGAGCGCCCCCTCGCCGCGGATGCCCCAGACGTGGATACACGCCAGGCCTACGGCCGAGGCCACCCGCTCGCAATAGGTCTCCAGCTCGGCCATCGTCGCGTAGCGGTCCTGGGTGAGGTCCATCTCCACCCCGTCGATCACGGCGTGCAGAAGCTGCGGCGGGATGGCGAAGCGCTCCACGGTATCGGCCACTGCGGGCAGGATCGCGGAGACTGCCGCGTGCTCTTCCTCGGCGGAGGCGAATCGCCCTCCCTCGCCGGTGCCGCCCGGGCAAGCCAGCCGTGCATCGAGCGCCGCCCGCCAGCGAACCAGTGCCGCGCGGCGGAAGGCGGGCGGCTGCGGCGAGTCGGCCAGGTCGTCGGTGTGCCGCATGAAGGCGTAGAGGGCCTCCATCCCCCGCCGCTTGGCCCCACTGAGTAGCAGGAAAGCCGGGGAAAAGCTCGATCGCGACCGCCGCACCAGGCGGCGGCAGTGGGCGTAGCTCGTCTCGATCGATGCGCGCTGCGCGGTCATGGGGCGTCGTGGGGGAAAGTGCCGCGGTGCCGCTGCCACCAGCAGGCGGCCAGCAGGCGGAGCTTCCTCAGTTTAGAGACCACCGGCCGTTGCGACCAGACGTCGTAATCCTGCCGGCGGATGGCTGCCAGCACGGCCAAGCCGCCGCGGATGAAGAGCGCCACCTCGAGCGCCAACCACCGCGGCACAGCCGCCACCAGCGGCCAGCCGCCGCATAGGAAGGCCTCGGCCCGCGCCACCTGCTCCTCGAGCAGACTGCGGAAGGCGCCGTTGTACTCCTCGCGGGCGAGCATCGCCTCGTCGTAGCCGTGGCGGCGGCAATCGGCCTGGGGCAGATAGACCCGCCCCCGCCGCCAGTCGCGGGCCACGTCTTGCCAGAAGTTGGCCAGTTGCAGCCCGGTACAGACCGAGTCGGCCAGGGCGGCCCTTTCGCCGTTGCAGCACCGCCCCAGGTGGAGCACCAGCCGGCCGACGGGATTGGCCGAGCAGCGGCAGTAGTCGAGGAGGTCCTCGAAGCGGTCGTAACGCCTGACGACCTGGTCCTGCCGGAAGGCGACGAGAAGGTCGAGGAACGGCTCGCGAGGGAGGTCGAACTCGCGGATCGTCTCGCCCAGGGCGACGAAGACGGGGTGCTCGGCCCGCCCCTCGAAACAGGCCACGAGCGCCTCGCCCCACCAATCGAGGAGGGCGCGGCTGCGGGAGGGGTCGTCCAGCTCGTCGGCCAGGTCGTCGGCCCAGCGGCAGTAGGCGTAGAGGTTGTAGAACGGCTGCCGCAGCTCGCCGGGCAGCAGCCAGCTCGCCACCGTGAAATTCTCGTAGTGCGAACGGGCCAGGCGGCGGCAATAGGCTCGGGCCGCCGCATGCGATAGGGGGGCCGGGCGGCTGCCGGGACCGTATAATACCAGGTCGGCGCGGACAGAAGTACCGGGCATGGGGGGTAGGGACGGTGTCTCTGGGGCAAACGGTCGATTATGCCACCTCTTCAGCGAGTGCACCATGCGGATCATTCTGGCCAACCCCCGGGGCTTCTGCGCGGGCGTGAACATGGCGATCGAGAGCCTCGATACGGCGCTCTCGCTCTTCGGAAGCCCGGTATACGTCTACCACGAGATCGTCCACAACCGCTGGGTGGTCGACTACTTCCG
The DNA here is from genome assembly GCA_007126245.1 of Planctomycetales bacterium. GTDB lineage: Bacteria > Planctomycetota > Planctomycetia > Pirellulales > Thermoguttaceae > SKOZ01. The sequence goes on along the minus strand of SLBP01000058.1, from coordinate 9,923 downwards.
CAGCCAGGGGGCCATCTTCGTCAACGACCTCGACGAGGTGCCCGAGGGATCCTACCTGCTCTACTCGGCCCACGGCGTCTCTCCGGAGGTCCGCGAGCGGGCGGCGGCCCGTCGGCTAAGGACTGTGGACGCCACCTGTCCGCTGGTCACCAAGGTGCACCAGGAGGCGATCCGCTTCGCCCGCGCGGGCTATACCGTTATCCTTATCGGCCACGAGGGGCACGACGAGGTCATCGGCACGATGGGCGAGGCCCCCGAGGCGATCCGCCTCGTGGGGTCGGTCGAGGAGGTCGACCAGCTCGATATCCCCGACGCGTCGAGAGTCGCCTATCTTACGCAGACCACGCTCTCGGTTGACGACGCACGGAAAATCATCAACCGGCTCGAGGAGCGATTCCCCGCCATCGAGGGGCCGCGCAAGGACGACATCTGCTACGCCACGCAGAACCGCCAGGAGGCCGTCCGCGCCTTGTGCCGCGAGGCCGACGTCACGCTCGTCGTGGGGAGCCAGAACAGCTCGAACAGCCAGCGGCTGGCCGAGGTCTCCCGTTCCTGCGGCGTGGCCGCCCATCGGATCGACGGACCGGCGGACATCGATCCCGCATGGTTCTCGCCCGCAGCCACGGTGCTGATCACCGCGGGCGCCAGCGCGCCGGAGGCGTTGGTGGCCGAATGCCTCGAGTGGCTGGTGGCCCGCTTCGGCGCCGAGGTCGAGTCGCGTGTGGTCCGCAGCGAAGAGGTCCATTTCGCCCTCCCTCGCGAGCTGCGGGCCGCAACCGCTTCGCCGAACTCCCCGGACTGACGCCCGGGCCGCCGGCGGTGCGACAATGGCCTGGCGCAACCGGGCGATTCGCAGTCCGCGCGGGGCGCGCCGGCCGCCTGCCGGCGGATCGCAGGCTGGAAGGATCGTGGCGCTTTTCCGTCCGCAGCCTGCCGGGCACAAGTGTTTGCGAATAGGCAATTCTCGTTCGTTCCCCCGAAGCTGGTTGTCCCGTCAAAACCCCCCACGAAAACGCTTGACGAGGTTCGCGTCGCTGCTAAATTGAGAGGGGCGTTTGTGTTCGGCCCGTCGGCGCGCATGGCATCGAGTCCCCGCGGGACGAGCACTCTTTGGGAGGATTGCGGGAGGAACCGGAAGAGCCACGCCATCTCCAGAGGAAGCCCCGCGAAGCGCGCTCGGCAACCCGCGGCTTAGTTCAACGGAGTTGGCGAAATCGTAACCGTTCACGGGGGACCGTCCCGATTTTCGCGGCCATAGAGAGTATTCCTCGTGGATAACGCGATTCGGCCGCGAAAATGGGACTGTCCCCCTTCGCCCGGTACGCCGCGGCAGAGTAAGGGGATAGGTCCATTTTTCGGGCATCGGCGGTCGCTAAAGACAGGGTCTGTTGGCCGAAAAATGGACCAGTCCCCGGCCGGCCCGTGAACAGTTACGCGAAATCGTATCGGTCGTCGCCCAGCGACGGCCGAGAGGATCCTTTTCGTCAGGACCACTCCCGGAGAGTTCCTGGATTGAGGAGGATCGAGACTCTTAACCCATGTGACAGTGGGCAATGGCTCGTTCCAGGAAAGAGAGGGGCGGCCGGGTAACTCCCGCCCCCAGACGGCAGGACATGTCCCCTGAGGACCCTGCCTCCCCCTCCGAGCCCCGGCCTTCGCGACGCCGGTGGTATGCCGCCGCAATGGCGGTTGCCGTCTGTATGCTCGCTGGACTGGTACTGCTCGAGCTCCTTTCGCGGCCGAGGAGGGCGGATGATTCGCCCGCGGCCGTCTTTTCCGGAATGCCGCTGACCTCGGAGCAATTGGCGGCCGAGATGGGGGAAGTCGCTGACCGTCTCCTGGAGCGGTTTCCGGAGAGTCCCCAAGCTTTGACTCTCGGAGGAAGCATCTACTACGCCCTCGGCGACCAGGGGGCAGCGGACCGCTGTTGGGAGAAGGCCTTGAGGATCGATTCCCACTTCGCCCCGGCTTCGCTCCGGCTGGGCGAAGCCGCCTGGGAGCGCGGAGAATACGAGACGGCGGTGTCCCATCTGCGAAGGGCGATCGACGCCGGCCGCGCCCTGGATAGCGCGTCGGAATTCATGTTGGCGGACTCGCTGATGAGTTCGGGCAAGACCGCGGAAGCGATCGACCTGCTCGAGGAGGCGGTCCGAGAGCGCCGCCTCTCCTTGGGCGGAACGTTTCTCCTGGGACACGGGTATCTCCAGGTCGGGGAATACCAGAGGGCAAGAGACCTGTTCGAGGCGGCGCTGCGCATCGACCCCGCATCGAGCAGAGTTCACTTCGGACTGGCAACCGTCTACGGCCGGCTGGGAGAAGCGGAAGCGTCACAAAGGCATCGCCAAGAGTACGCCGAGCTGAAGTCGCGGGAGCTCGACGATAGGAGCGATGGGCGCGCCGCGCTGCGCGAGTTGGACCTCGGCGACCTGCGGCCGCTGGCGGTAACGAGCTACCTGAACGCGGGAATCTTATATGCGTCGCATGACGACCTCCTCCAAGCAGAGAAGTACTGGCGCCGGGCGGTTGAAGTGGATCCGGAGCATCCCGAGGCGAAGAAATGGCTGGGGGTGCTGCATCCCGAGTAGGGGCGAGGCGAGGGCACCTCTCGCAGCCAAAATGGGGGAGGCTTCGTTCCCAGGCAGCCCGGGGGGCCGTGGTATGGGCGAACGGCGAAGGCGACGGCCGGGCTTGGCGATCGCCTGCTGGGGTGCGTTTCTGGTGCTGGCGGCATGGGCCTTATCGGCTCGAGCCGAAGGCCCCATCGTCCTCCGCGACGTTACCGACCAGACCGGGATCCGCTTCCGGCACACCGACGGGAGCTCCGGCCGCCACTACCTCGTGGAGGCGATGAGCGCCGGCCTGGCCACCTTCGACTACGACGGCGACGGGCTGGTCGACATCTACTTCCTCAACGGTGCGCCGCTGCGCGGCGCCGACGTCGACCCCGCCAATCCCCCCAGGAACCGTCTCTATCGCAACAACGGCGACGGGACGTTCACCGACGTCACGCAAGAGGCGGGCGTGGGGGATACGGGCTTCGGGCTGGGAGTGACCGTCGCCGACTACAACAACAACGGATTTCCCGATATCTACGTCAACAATTTCGGCCGCAACGTCCTCTACCGCAACAACGGCGACGGCACCTTCACCGACGTCACCGCCGAGGCGGGCGTGGGCAATGGGGAGAAGGTGGGTGCGGGAACCAATTTCCTCGACATCGACTCTGACGGCAGCTTGGACCTCTTCGTCGCCAACTACATCGAGTTCACCTACGAAAACCACGTCACGACCACGATCCGCGGCGCCCCTTGGTATGCCGGCCCCCTCGATTTCCCCATGCAGTCCAACAACCTCTTCCGCAACAACGGCGACGGCACTTTCACCGACGTCAGCGAAGAGTCCGGGATCGCGGCCCATCGCGGCACGGGGATGGGTACGATCTGCTTCGACTTCGACGACGACGGCCACACCGATATCTTCGTCTGCAACGATGCGCGCTTGGATTTCCTCTTTCGCAACGACGGCCAAGGGAGGTTCGAGGAAGTGGGCCTGCTCGCCGGCCTGGCCTGCAACTTCGCCGGCGAAGCGGTGGGGAGCATGGGCGCCGACTGCGCCGACTACGACCGCGACGGGCGGCTGGATCTGTTCCTGACCAATTTCGACACCGAGAGACCCATCCTTTTCAGGAATCTCGGCGACGGCTTGTTCGAGGACGTGACGATGCAAAGCGGGGCGTCCGTCGGATCCACTCCCCACGTCAAGTGGGGCTGCGGCTTTGCCGATCTTGACAACGATGGGTACCCGGATCTCTTCATCGGCTGCGGCCACCTGGGAGAGGATTTCGACGAGGCGGCCAGTCGTACGACATCCTATCGAGTGCGCCCCGTCCTCTTGAGGAATGAGGGCGGCGGGAGGTTCGTGGACGTATCGGATGTCAGCGGCGACGGCATGAGGGTGGAACTCGTCGCGCGCGGCGTGGCTCTCGACGACCTCGACAACAACGGCCGCGTCGACGTGGTGATTCTGAATTCGCGACGGGGACCGACCGTATTGCGGAACGAGTCGCCCGGGGCGCACCACTGGATCCAGATCCGCCTCCGCGGCGTGAGATCGAATCGCGACGGTGTCGGCGCCCGCGTCACCGTGGTGAGCGGCGATCTCAGCCAGGTGGCCGAGGTCCACAGCGGCCGCGGTTACCAAAGCCACTTCGGGCTGCGGCTCCACTTCGGCCTGGGCGACCGCAACCGGGTGGACCGCGTCGAGGTCCGCTGGATCGGCGGCGGCACGGACGTCGTCGAGGAAATCGAGGTCGATCAGTGCCTCACCATCGTGGAAGGAATGTCATCGCAAGGGGGATGGTAAGAGGCGGTATTTCCGCGGGCGCGATGCCGGCGTTGCTGCGGCGGAGAGCGCCGAGGAGCTTCGCCGAGCAACCCGCGTCGAGGAGGCCTCCCATGCCGGCTCGGCTGGTGGTGTCGGTCGTGGGGCGATCACCGAGTTTTCACCGCCCCCTCCACCAGCGTGACGACCCGGTCCACCTCGATCTGTCCGAAGACCTCGGTCCGCCCCCCGGTCCAGCGGACCTCGACCCGATCGACGCGGTCGCGCGGCCCGAGGCCGAAGTGGAGCCGCAGGCCGAAGTGGCTCTGGTAGCTCCGCCCGCTGCGGACCTCGTCGACCTGGACGAGGTCGCCGGCAACGACCTTCACGCGGGCGCCGACGCCGTCGCGGTTGCTCCGCGTGCCCCTCAAGCGGATTTGCAGCCAGCGGTGCGCCCCGGGCGATTCGTTCCGCAGCACGGTCGGCTCGGTGCGGGAGTTGAGCACCACGACGTCCATGCGGCCGTCGTTGTCCAGGTCGCCGAAGACCACGCCGCGGCTGCTGCGCCGCACCTGCATCCCGTCGCCGCTCTCCGCCGAGACGTCGGTGAACCGGCCATCGCCGTCGTTTCTCTTGAGGATGTTGGGCAGCTCGTAGGCGGTGGTGTCCCTGCGGAGCTCGATGTTGTCGTCCAGATCCCCGCAGGCGATGAAGATGTCGCGGTAGCCGTCGTTATCGAAATCGATCAGCCCGTGCCCCCAGGTGACGTGGGGGAAGGTCGCGGCGCCGGCGCCGCTCCGCCGCGTGACGTCCTCGAAGAAGCCGCCGCCGAGGTTGCGGTAGAGGGTGGAGAGCTCGCCGCCGTAGGAGGTGACGAAGAGGTCGAGCAGCCCGTCGTTGTCGTAGTCGCCCAGGTCGGTCCCCATGCTGCCGTGGACCCCCCCTTCGGCGTCGAAGGCCACTCCGAAGAAGGTGCCCACTTCGCTGAACCTGCCGCTGCCGTCGTTGAGGAAGAGGAAGTTGGGCATCACGTCGTTGCCGATGAAGATGTCGGTGTGGCCGTTGTCGTTGAAGTCGCCGCAGACCATCCCCATGCTGGTGCCCGCATACTGCGCGATGCCCGATTCCTCGCTGACGTCGGTGAATGTGCCGTCGCCGTTGTTGCGGAAGAGGTTGTCCGGCTCGGGCTCGTGGTCCATGGGGCTGGGGTAGCTGGGAACGCCCATGTGGACGTGCGGCACGTGCCTCTCGTAGGAGAACTTCACGTAGTTGGCCACATAGAGGTCGAGATTGCCGTCGCCGTTGATGTCGAGGAAAGCGACGCCCGCGCCCACCTTTTCGCCGCAGCCCACGCCCGCCTCCGCGGTGACGTCGGTGAAGGTGCCGTCGCCGTTGTTGCGGTAGAGGACGTTGCGGCCGAAGTTGTTGACGTAGAGGTCGAGATGGCCGTTGTTGTTGAAGTCGGCCGCCGCGGCGCCCAAAGCGAAGCCGATGTCGCCCACGGCGGCCTCTTCGGTGACGTCGGTGAAGGTCCAGTCGCCGTTGTTGCGGTAGAGGGCGTTGCGCGGCGGGCTCTCCGGCGGCTCCGTTCCTTCGTGGGGGGCGCCGTTGAGGAAGTAGATGTCCTTGAAGCCGTCGCCGTCGTAATCGAAGAGGACCAGGCCGGAGCTCATCGCCTCCATAATATAGCGCTGGCCGCCGCTGCCGTCGGTGTGAACGAAGGCGATGCCCGACTCTGCGGTCACGTCCCGGAGCTCGATCCGGCCCTGGGCAGCGACGGCGGCCGGCAGGCACGCCGCAAGGGCGCCTGCCACCAATAATGGGACGATCGCAGGAAGTCCCTTCCCAATCGGGGGCGGGGAGGATTCCCTGCCGAAGGTTCCCAGCACCGCCGAAGTCATCTCACTTCTCCTCGGATTGCGCTGCGAGCCGCCGCCGGGCCCTCTCCGCCTCCGCCGCTTGACCGAGCTCCGCGTGCAGCCGCACGATCTCTTCAAGATAGACCGGCTCGTGCGGCTCGAGCTGGGCCAACTCCTCGAGCATTACGATGGCCTCCGCGAGGCGGCCCGTGGAGCGGTAGAGCCAGGCGAGCGCCTGCCGGCAATCCACATAGCCGGGGTGGAGCGCCGCGGCCCGCCGCCACAGCCGCTCCGCCTCCGCCAGGCGGCCCCGCGCGAAGAAGATCTGCCCGGCGTTGAGGTAGACGGCCGACGAGTCGATCCTCGCGGCCTCCAGATCGTCGTACTCGGTCTTCTGGGTCTTGCGGACCTCGAAATCGGCCTCCTTCCGCTCGCGGAACTCTTCCATGATCTCCCGTGCCCGCTCCTGCCGGCCCAGGCGGGTGTAGGCGGTGGCCAGGCCGTAGTAGGCGTTGGTGTGGGAGGGGAGGACTTGCACGGCCGTCTCGTAGCTCGCCGCGGCCTTTTCGAATGCGTCGCCCTGGAGGTGGGCCTGGCCCAGCAGCGCGTAGGCCTCCGCCAGAAAGGGCCGCCGCTCGACGTGCTCTTCCAGCACGGCGACTGCCTCCTCGGGATGCCCGGCGTTGATCAGGGCCCTGGCCAGCTCCACCTCCGCCTCGGGCCAGTCAGGGTGCGCGTCCAATGCGCTGCGGAAGAGTGCGGCGGCGGCGGCGTGCTCCCCGCGCTCCGCAGCCACCGTCGCCTTCCCGTGGTGGGCGTAGCCATAATCCGCATCGAGCTCCAGGCAGCGGCTCCAGATGGCAACGGCCTCGGCCGTGTTGCCCATCCACTTTTCGTAGCGGGCGAGCACCTCGAGGGCATCGGGGTCGGAGGGGAAGCACTCGACGACATAGAGGGCCACGCTCCCGGCTTCCGCGGTCATCTCGGCCTGCGTGCCGGGAAGGGGTGCAACCGGATCGGGGAGATCGGCGGCGCCGGCGACCGCCGGCGCGGAAGGAGACTCGCCCCCTGCCTGGGGAACAGCGGATGCGGGTCGCGCCGGCGAGGACGTGCGGTCAGCCCCGGGAAGGGCGGGTGGCGAACCGTGGTGGGGCGCGCCGTCGCCGTGCCGGAATGGGATGGTCAGCCGGGGCGCTGAGAAAGCACAGATACCGGCCACCACGGCCAGCAGCGCAGCGGCAGGGAACCATCGCCCTGCCCGGCCCTTCGGGCCCAGGGGCGCCAAGCTCGAATCAACGTCGCCGCCCACGGCAGGGGCGGAGACCTCGCTGCGGACTGGCTCCGACGGCGACGAGGCGGGCTCCTTCGCAAGCATTGCTTACTCCCCATCCGGTTTCACGCATCTCGCCTCACCATACCGCACGAGCGCTTCGTCCGCAATCGTTTTCGACGGCCTCTCGGAGGATCATCGATCGTCGCCGTTGCCGACCGCTGGCAGTCGAGAGAGACCTGCACGTCAGCGTCCCATGGAACCACCATGTATGGGGGTACCGTGTTCCCGTATTCGCGCAACTGCGGCTTTTTCTGTCCATGGTGGGAATTATTCCAACCGAAGCGTTGACTTAGGGCGCAGTTCAGGTTAAATGTGGGGCCAGCAGCGTGGGTTTCATAGGTGAATCCGCGAGAGGCGAGTCCGGTTTCCCTTAATCTGGGGGGGTCAAAATGGTGCGGCTTGTTGGAGTCATGCTGGTTGGGCTGGTGGTGATTGCAAGCCATGGGTGCGGCGGCGGCAGCCCCCTGGATACGGTGCCGGTGTCGGGCACCGTCACACTCGACGGGACGCCGGTGGAAGGGGCGACGGTCGTCTTTGCACCCACGGCCGGTGACGGCACGGCCGCCACGGGGATAACCGACCGCAACGGCCGCTACCTGCTGACCACGCTGGCGCCGAACGACGGCGCCCTGCCGGGGAGTTACATGGTGATGATCTCTAAGACCGAGAGAGAGGGAGGCGACCCCGCCGCGGAAGCCGTCAAGCCGGGAATGACCCCCGAGGAAGCGACGCGAGCGGCCATGGAGGCCCATATGGCCAGCGGGCAGGCCGAGGCGGAGTTCGTGGATCACTTGCCGGCGAGGTACAAGAATCCGGGCGCCTCGGGTCTTACGGCGGAGGTGGCCCGGGGAGAGAGGAAGGAATTCGACTTCGAGCTGACGTCGGACTGATCGCAGCGGCGCGCACGGCGCGCACTGCCGGGTGTTTGTGTCCCCAACTGAGGAGGTTCAGCAGGGCAATCGACGCATGGTGTGACGACCTTCGCACGGACTGTCTATCTGTCGAAGAGGCCGGAGAGACAAGGGACCGGGTGCAGGTCTGGCTTGGCGTGGACAGAGGAACACGAGAAGCGGCAGCCGGTTTTCTGCCCTAATCTGGGTGGTTTCAATCCCTAGTTGAGAAGGGGGTCTATTATGGCTCGACTCACGCTCTTCGATCGCCGTGCATGGCGCGGTTTCACCCTCGTCGAGTTGCTGGTGGTCATCGCCATCATCGGCATCCTCGTGGCGCTGCTGCTGCCGGCCGTGCAGGCGGCCCGCGAGGCCGCGCGCCGCTCGCAGTGCGCCAACAACATCAGGCAGCTTCTGCTGGCGATGCACAACTACGAGGACACTCACAAGGTCCTGCCTCCAGGAAAGATGGGCACATCTTATTCGGGCTGCGCATGGAACGCCACTGACGCCACCTGCAATTGGGCCAGTGCGATCTACCACATGCTGCCGTTCATGGAGCAGCAAGCCTTGTGGAACCAGCTCCAGTCGCCGATAGAAGTGAACGGAACTGTCGTCCCTCCTGGCGGGCCATCAGCGCTTGCGAATATGGATTACCCCCCCTACCAAGCGAGAATCGGTACGGTCCTATGCCCATCCGACGGGTTCACGAGGCGCGATCCCATGAACTGGCTGCGGGCCGCGCCGGTGAGCTACGCCTTCAGCTACGGCGACCTGATTCGAGACATCTCGTGGAGAAATCGCGAAGGGCGCGGCGTCTTCCTGCCCTACATGGTTCGCACTCTTGCCGACATCACGGACGGAACCAGCAACACCATCGCCATCAGCGAAATGGCGTTGTACACAGGGGTTCCCCGGAATGTCCTGGGCAGCTACGCCGTGGGTTTTGGGGACTTGGACCAAAACCCGATCGTGGCGATGGCGTGCAAGGGCCCCGGCGGCACGCTGCTCTGCGAGCCGGCGCCCAGCCATCAACGCCGCGGCGAAAGCTGGGCCTCGGGGTGGCCGCTGGTGATGGGCTTCAACACGGTTCTCCCGCCCAATGCCCCTATGGTTCAGAATGACGTGGGTGAGTGGAATTGGGGGGTGCTCCCACCGCAGAGCTACCACCCCGGCGGCGTGAACGGGGGAATGGCTGATGGCTCGGTCCGCTTCGTCAGCGAGACGATCAATACCGGCGATCTCTCCCAGCCCGAATCGCGCATTAACGACGACTTCCCCAGGCAGAGCCCCTACGGGGTCTGGGGCGCCATGGGCAGCATCAGCGGCGGCGAGTCGGTCACCCTGCCCTAACCGGCGCGCCCAGTTCGAAGGCGATCCTGCCCGAAACAGAACCAGGGTCGATCGGGCCCCCGCAATTCGGGCGAGAGTTCAGCGGCCGCGGCAGCCATGCGCTGCCCGGCCGCCGTTTCTATCTGGAGCCTGCCGGCTTCCGTTCCCTGGCAAGCCCGCATTCCCATT
>SLBP01000030.1:0-7125 GCA_007126245.1 Planctomycetales bacterium | reverse complement strand
GGCCTTACCCGGCTCCCCCTACCGCTGCCGCGCCGTTCACCGGCTGCGGCTGGGTTGTTAGACTGAGTGGTCGTGGCGTCAGGAAATCCACGATGCCCGGACCGAGAACAAGGAGCCGAAATATGCCAACCCTCCGGAAGCAAGGTGTCTTGTCCACCGCCTGTCTGGGCGCATTGCTGGCGATGGGGCTCTCCCCAGCCGCTGCCGACCAGTGGCAGCCGGTCGAAGGGCACATCATGACGCCCTGGGCTGAGGGGCTGACTCCCGAGAACGTCTGGCCGGAATATCCCCGTCCGATGCTGGTGCGGGAGGATTGGCAGAACCTCAACGGCCTCTGGGATTATGCCATCGTCCCCCGTTTGGCCGAAAAGCCGGACGAATTCGACGGGCAGATCCTCGTCCCCTTCGCCGTGGAATCGGCCCTCTCGGGGGTGAAGAGGCCGCTCCTCCCCGAGGACCGCCTCTGGTATCGGCGGAGCTTCACCATCCCGGAAGATTGGCAGGGGCAGCGCTTCCTGCTGCACTTCGGCGCCGTCGACTGGGAGGCTCGCGTGTGGGTCAACGGCGAGGAGTTGGGCGTCCACCGCGGCGGCTACAATTCCTTCTCGTTCGACGTCACCAATGCGCTGGCCGGACGGGACGAGCACGAACTGGTGGTCGCCGTCTGGGACCCCACCGACCAGGGGCCGCAACCTCGCGGCAAGCAGGTCCTCAATCCGCACGGCATCTGGTACACGGCGGTCTCGGGCATCTGGCAGACGGTTTGGCTGGAGCCGGTCCCCGCGGCTTCCATCGCCGGGATGAGGCATACGCCCGACATCACCGCGGGCACCCTTTCCTTGGAGGTCGAGACACGCGGGAAGGACGGCGACTACCGCCTCCGTGCCGTAGCCCGCGATGGGGAAGAACCAGTCGCCGAAGCGGCCGCAGCCGCCGGCGAAACCCTGACCCTGACCATCGCCGAGCCGAAGCTCTGGACCCCGGACCACCCCTTCCTCTACGACCTCACCGTCGAACTGGTCCGCCAGGACGAGGTCGTCGACGCGGTGGAGAGCTACTTCGGCATGAGGGAGGTCTCCGTCGAAGAGGACGAGGAGGGGATCGCCCGCATCCTCCTCAACGGCGAATTCCTCTTCCAGTACGGTCCGCTCGACCAGGGCTGGTGGCCCGACGGCCTCTACACGCCGGCCAGCGACGCGGCGCTCCGCTACGACGTGGAGATGACCAAGGAGCTGGGCTTCAACATGCTCCGCAAGCACGTGAAGATCGAACCCGCCCGCTTCTACTACTGGTGCGATCGCCTCGGCGTCCTCGTCTGGCAGGACATGCCCAACGGCGACCGCCACATCGGCGGCCAGGATCCGGACCTCGACCGTGCGCCGTTGTCCGCCGTCCAGTTCGAGTACGAGCTGAAGGCCTTGGTCGACACCTTCCAGAGCCATCCCTCGATCGTGATGTGGGTGATCTTCAACGAGGGATGGGGGCAGTACGACACCGAGCGGCTGACCCGTTGGCTGCAGGAGTACGACCCCACGCGGCTGGTGAACTCGGCCAGCGGCTGGACCGACCGCGGTGTGGGCGACGTCCACGACGTCCACCGCTATCCCGGCCCGGCGATGCCCGCACCCGAGGCCGAGCGGGCCATCGTCCTCGGGGAGTTCGGCGGCCTCGGACTGGTCATCGAAGACCATATCTGGCAGTTGGACGACGCCTGGGGCTACCGCTCCTACAAAACCAAGGAGGAGCTCACCGAGGCCTACCTGGACTTGCTCGAGCGGCTCCGCCCCATGATCGGCCGCGGGCTCTCGGCAGCCGTCTACACGCAGACCAGCGACGTGGAGATCGAGGTCAACGGTCTTATGACCTACGACCGCAAGGTGATCAAGTTCGATCCCGAGGTAGTCCGCCCCGCAGCCGAGCGGCTCTATGAACCCCCTCCCGAGATCCGTAGCGTGGTCCCCACCTCGCAACGTGAGGGCCGGACCTGGCGGTATACCCTCGAGGAGCCCGGCGAGGGCTGGTATGCCGAGGACTTCGACGACTCGGCCTGGGACGAAGGCCCGGGAGGCTTCGGCACGGAGATGACGCCTGGTTCGGTGGTCCGCACCGAGTGGTCGACGTCCGACATCTGGCTCCGCCGCACCTTCGAACTCGATTCGGCCGCCCTGGTGAACCCGCATCTGGTGATCCACCACGACGAGGACGCGGTGCTCTACCTCAACGGCGAGCGGATCGCGAGTTTTGAGGGCTATGTTACCGATTATTTCCTGGTCCCCCTGGCACCCGGGGCCCGGAAACTGCTCCGCGAGGGCCGCAACACGCTGGCCGTCCACTGCCACCAGACGGAGGGTGGGCAGTACGTCGACGTGGGGATTGTCGATGTGGTGCCGCGCTAAGGACTTCCCGGAGATGAAAAGAGCTGCTCGATGACCTGCAAGTACTGCAAAGGCAAGAAATGCATCAAGCGGTGCAAGAAGCGGAAGAAGGGCAGGAAGGGCAAAAAGAAATAGCCTCTGCGGACCCCATGTCGGCGATCCGAGGCGTGCCTCTTTGGTGTCTCGTGCGCCGTTGCGCCTGAGAAAAACTCGCCTGGCAATCCGCCCTGCGAGTAGTTAGACTCTCATGCCGTTGCGCGGAAGTGAGACGAACGTTCGTTCGCAGTCGGTCGATCCGCTTCTCCTACTTCGAGGGCCGCCACCGTCGCCACAGGAATCCCGCGATGAAACGCCTCCGAACGCCTCCCAGGACCTGTGCCGCCGCCATATTGGTGGGTTTCATTCTTTGTTGTTCCCAGGCCGCAGCCGAACCGGCGAACATGATGCCCGAGTGGCTGGTGGAGGGGGGGTACGGCGTTGCCGTCGAGCCCAGCGAGGATCGGTCTTGGTCGAGCGAGCGCACGCTCGACGCGGCCGTGGGGACTTCGCCGTGGCAGCCCACGGTGCCCCAGGACGTCTGGGAATGGCGGCTCCTCCCTGATGGGCTGATGTACCCCGCCTATCTGGCCGGGGGCCGCGAATCGCGGTTTGCTACGCACTGGGTCGACGGCGGCGAGCTGGGACCGCTCTGGGACGTCACCCTGGGCGGGCGCGTGGGCATCCTCCGCTTCGGCAGCCCGGGCCCCATCCGCCCCGAGGGTTGGCAGATCGATGTCGAAGGAGCCGCCTTCCCCCGCCTGGCCCTGGACTACGACCGCGACTTGCTCGGTGTCGACTTCCGCTTCGGCGTCCCCTTGACACTCCGCCGCGGCCCCCTGGAGGTGAAGCTCGCCTATTTCCACCTCAGTTCCCACATGGGCGACGAGCTCCTGCTCAAGGATCCCGACGCCGTGCGGATCAACTACGTCCGCGACGCCCTGGTTCTCGGCCTCTCCGTCTACCCCCGGCACAATCTGCGGCTCTACGGCGAGGCAGGCTGGGCCTTCTACATCGACGGTGGTGCCAGGCCGTGGGAGTTCCAGGTCGGCGTCGACATGGCCCCCACGCACCCCACCGGATTCCGCGGCGCCCCGTTCGTGGCCGTCAACGGCCGACTGCGGCAGGAGAACGATTTCGGCGGCAATCTCACCGTGCAGGCCGGCTGGATGTGGCGGAGCGAGGCCGGCCGCACGCTGCGGGGCGGCTTCCACTTCTTCCAAGGCCAGGCGGAGCAGTTCCAGTGGTTCGAGCGTCACGAGCGCCTCGTCGGCGGGGGGCTCTGGTACGACTTCTGATGCGCGCTCAGGGCCGGCGCGCGTGCCGCTCCAGGGCGTGCTCGAGCATCGCCTCGTAGAGGAGGAGCTGGATGTCGAGAAGCTGCAAGAGGCTGAGCCGGCCGTGGTCGGCATCGGAGATGCCGCGCGGCGACTCGAAGGTGAACGTCGTGGCGCCGCTGGTGTGGTAGACGGCGCTGGTCAGGTTCAGCGAGGCGGGGTGCGCCCCACCTTCGGCCCGCGGCTCGAAGAGGTGCTGCTGCCGGGGCAGCGCGGCGGCGTCGAGCTTGGGGTAGTAGCGTTCGGCCAGCTCGCGGACCTCTTGCTGGACCTCCAGGGGCACGTAGGCCGGCCGCAGGATGGCAGTGGCCGACTCGTGGCTGTGAAGCGAAACGGCCAGATCCGGGGCCTCTTCGCGGGCGATGCGGAGGATCGCCGGGGCCTCCGTGCTGAGCGGCTCGAAGAACTCGTCATGCATCGGGTTGACGCCGATGTCGTTAAAATAGCAGCCCAGAAAACCCACCTCCTCGCCGACCATGGGGTGGATGCGCTTCGATGTGGGCCAGTGAGCTATGGTTGCGTCGGCCCAAGTGCCCATGCCCCAGAAGGCGCTTTCCTTGCCGGTCAGCCCCCGGGAAGTCTGCGGCTCGAAGCGGGCCACCCCGTCGGGGTTCCCCACGGGGATGATGAGCAGCCGGCACCGCTCTCCGAGCTCTCGCAACCGCCTCTGCGGCCGGCCGGCCAGGTCGCGGCCGGTCTCCATCACGGCGACGAGACTTGCCAGTCCGGTAAGTGCCTCGGTCTCCTGGCCGTGGACGGGGCCGATGAAGAAGACCACCGGCTTTTCCCGGCGGGCGCGATCGGCAAAGGCCGCCTCTTCGCGGGCGCCCACCGCGGAATTGAAATTGGCCAGACGTGGAACGGGCTCGTGCGACCCGAAGGCGATCCGATGGATGGGACGGCCGCCGGGGGAGAGCGCGGCGATGCGGACCTCGGCCTGCTGGAGCGCCTCCCAGCGGGCCGAGAGTCCCTCCACTTTCCCCACCCAGAATTCCGGCAGCTCGCGTTCGGGGATCAGGCTGCGGGCCTCTTCCAGCGTCATCCGATCTGGCTCCTTAGCGGTGGTGGCCGCCTGCCCCAGGGAGAATACCAGTCCCCCCAAAGCGAAAAGGATCGCACGGCGCACGGCTATTCTCCTTAAGACGGCGAACGCGGGCTCCAACCAACCGGTACTGCCGGTCCGTTGCGGATCAGCGCTGCGGACCCACCTCCTCTTCCATATTGTCGATGTAGCGGCGGAGCCGCTCCAGCTCGTCGCTCACCTCGCGGAGTTTGAGCAGGTTCTCCACCCGTTTGAGCAGCTCGAGCTTGTTCACCGGTTTGGTGAGGAAGTCGTCGCAGCCGGCGGCCACGGCCCGCTCCACGTCGCCGTCCTCGTTCAGGGCGGTGACCATGAGGATCATGATGTTGGCCGTCTGGGGATCCTCCTTGAGCTGGCGGCAGACCTCGAAGCCGCTGAGCTTCGGCATCATGATGTCCAGGAGGATGAGGTGCGGCTGAAAGGCCGATACCTTCTCCAGCGTATCGCGGCCGTCGACCGCCACGGCGATCTCGCAGTCCACGCCGCTGAGGAAAGCTTCGATCAACTCCACGTTGGTGACGTTGTCGTCGGCGATCAGGATGCGCGCCGGTGAGGGCGCTCGCTGGGCCGCCGAGAGGGATTTCGGCGATGGTTGTGGTGAAGTCATACCAGCATTTCTCCGGTTCTTACGCCTCCGTGCCCCGGACCTTCAGGGCCGTCCCGTAGGCGATCACCAGGACGCCAAAGGTCTTCTGCCGCTCTCCGCCGCCGACAGCCGAGGAACTGACGCGGACGTTCCATACGGCGTTGGCGCCGGCGGCCTGCGCCTGCCGGAGCATGCGGAGCAGGGCCTCGCGGCGGGCTCGCTCCATGAGTGTCTCGTAGGCGCGGATGCGCCCCCCCACCAGCCGGCGGAGCCCCGCAAGGAACGACTTGAGGCTGTCGCGGGCGATGGCTGCCTCGCCGCAGACGAGGGAAGCGTCGCTGGCCGCCCAGTTCTCGGGAAGCTGTTTCAGGTCGCTGACCACCAGGTGCCCCAGTTGCCGCTCCCCCTCCTCCAGACGGCGGAAGTGGTTCGCTTCGACGATCCAACCCACCGCCACACCGGCCGCGGCCAACAGCAACGGCCCCAAGACGAAGAGCAACACGAAGAGTAAGGATAGCAGGAACTCGATCATCGTCGATGCCTCCGCCGGGCGGGCCGACCGGCTATTGCAGGACTACTGCCGTGCCGTAGGCGTAGAGCTCGGCGGCCCCGGAGGTGATGGCGCTGGTGGCGAAGCGGACATTGAGCACGGCGTTGGCCCCCAAGCGTTCCGCTTCCGCGACCATACGGCCCAAGGCCTCGCGCCGCGCCTCGATGAGCAGGTCGGTGTAGCCGCGCAGCTCGCCGCCGAAGATGTTCTTCAGCCCGGCGGCGATGTCCCGCCCCACGTGCTTGGCTCGCACGGTGTTTCCCTGGACGAGCCCCTTGACTTCGACGATTGACTGACCGGGAACGTACTCCGTGTTGACGACAATCACCGATGGGCTCCTGGAAGTTTCCGAAAATGGCCTGGCCGGGAGGCCGGCTGCCGCCACCCCCCACACCTGCGACTGCCGATCACCCACGTCCGGCGACGGCTTCACCGACGCCCTCTTATACGAGAAGCCGGCGCGGAACACAAGCGCCCTGTACAAGGTGCCCGTGAGGGGGGGGGTGCAATTTCCTAGTCGATGGGGGGGTCGCTCAAGCGGCGGATCTCGTCGCGCAAGCGCGCCGCCTCCTCGAATTCCTCGTGTGCCACGGCCTCGTCGAGGCGCCGGCGGAGAACCTGGACCTTCAGTCCGCTGTTGGAGGAAGGCTGCTCCGCCGCCAGTTCCAGAACCTCCTCCCGCCACCGCTCCAGATTGACCAACTCCACGCACTCTTCGGCGCGGTGGCCCTGGCCGTATTCGTCGAGGAAGTCGCGGATGGCATCGATCCCCGACTCGATGACCTTCAGTGCCTCGGCCGCCTGGCCTGCCTGAACCAGCGGCGTGGCCACGGCCCGCGAATGCATCATCAGCACGTAGGGCCGCCACTGGTCGAACTGCATCTTCAGGCGATCGTCGTGGGTGTGCTGGCGGACAAAAGCGAAGAGTTCCAAGTTCCGCAGGGTGTCGCGGGCGCAGAGTGGGTAGCGTTCCAGGTGCCAGAAGCTGAGGTAGCGGTGGTAGAACTGCACGCCCTCCTGCCAGAGCAACGCGCAGTCCCGCTCCGAGAGGGTAAAGGGGGCCGAATCGGGGTGCGCCTCGTCGTGGGCCTGCTGCCGCGCCTGGCAGTAGTCCAGGAAGGTTTCGTACCCTTCGGGTCGACGGCCGTCCGGGCGGCCGT
>SLBP01000139.1:0-22114 GCA_007126245.1 Planctomycetales bacterium | reverse complement strand
TTCGACCTGGGCTATCGAGTGGTGCCCCGTTGGGGCACGTGCAATCCCCACGTGTTCTCTCCTCGCCACGCTCGCCGCGCGCGCTCGCACGGCCGCCGACGCCGTGATCTCTCCGTTCGGTGAGCGCCCTCCTTTCACCCGCCCATCCGCCGCGTTCCGCAGACGATTGGCGAAGGGCGGCGTTGGTGGGCACCAAAACGCCCCCTGCCGTTGTTACTCGATCTCTAGATTACCAATCACAGTCCCAATGGGGCAATCCTACGAAATCCGCAGGATGATCCACGCCGCGATGGCCATTTTCTTAGCCCGATTCTCCCCTCTGGGAATCCAGGCTAGTGGGCGTCTGTCCAATAGGAACTGCACCAGCGCTCGCCTTGTTGGACGATTCCGGTTCAGACGGGCAGCTCCCAGCCCGGCCGGCACTCGCGGTCCAGGTAGGCGTTGGCCTCTTCATAGTCGGTGATGCGGAAGGCGGCGGCGTCCCAGGTGATGGGCCGCTCGACCTTCAAGGCGATGTTGCCCAGCAGGTAAGCCTCGGTCAGGGGGGCCGAGTAGCCGAAATGGCAGCCGGCCTGGTGCCCCTCCTTGATGGCCGTAAGCCAGTCTTCGTGGACGCCGGGGCGGCGGGGGAGCGTCGGCTCGGGCCAGGCGTAGTCGGCGAACTCGGGAGCGGGGAGGAGTCGCGGGCCGGCGGTCACCAGCCTCCCCTCGGTCCCCACGAAGATGCAGCCGTTGTCGGGCAGCTCCTCGGCGTCGGCCAATTCGGCGGGCGGCTTCCGGCCGCCGTCGTACCAGGTGAGCGTGAAGTCGCGGTGATAGGCCCCGTCGGCGAAGTGGAAGCGGATCACGCTCCAGTTGGGGAAGGTCTCGGGCATCATGCCCGAGCACTCGGCTTCAACGCGCCTAGGTGCGCCCAGCTCCAGGGCCCAGAAGACCACGTTCATCGCGTGCGGGGCGATGTCGCCCAGGGCGCCGGTGCCGAAGTCCCACCAGCCCCGCCAGACAAAGGGGTGGTAGACCCGCTGGCCCTGCAGCGGGCCGTCGGGGTACGTTGCCTTGAAGGGCCGCTGCCGCGCGGGACCGAGGAAGAGATCCCAGTCGAGGTGTTCCGGCACGGGGTCCTCACCCGCAGGCCGGAGTTGCCCCTGGGGCCAGATCGGGCGGTTCGTCCAGACGTGCGCCTCGCGGACCGTGCCGATGGCCCCGGCCTGGATGGCCTCGACGCTGCGGAGGAAGCCTTCGCCGCTCTGCCCGCCGGTCCCCATCTGGGTCACCACGCCCCGATCGGCAGCCAGATCGCCGATGACCCGCGCCTCGCGGACCGACCAGGTCAACGGCTTTTCACAATAGACGTGGAGGTTCCGCTGCAGGGCGACGACGGTGGGCAGGGCATGGGTGTGGTCGGGCGTGCTGATGACCACCGCATCGAGGTCGGCTTCGGCGTCGAGCAGCTCGCGAAAGTCGGTGTAGCGGCGGGCGTCGGGGTAGTCGCGGGCGGCGGCGTCGAGGTGGTTGCGGTCCGCGTCGCAGATGGCCACGATGGCCTCACCGGCCATGGCCCGCGTGTTGGCGCCGCCGCGCCCCCCCACGGCGATCGAGGCGATGTGCAGCTTCTCGTTGGCCCAGCGGGCGGCCGGTGCGGGCCGGACGGCCAGGTCCATGGCCGCCAAGCCCGCAGCGGCAGCCGTGGAGTGCTTGAGCCAGTCGCGGCGGGTCAGCCGGGACGAGGGTGACGAGTGGGACATCGGTAGGCTCCTTGGGGGAGGGAGTGGGGCGGGGAATCGTGCGGAGGAAAGCTTCTCGCATCGTAGTCGGGTCCTCCACGGCCCGCAACTGGCCGCCCCCGCCGCGCCACGCTTCCGCGCGGCGGCGCCGCGAATCGCCGACCGACAGCGCCCCCCCGGTCCGCTGCACCCTTGTCAAGGCCGAAACGGCATCCTAGAATCAGCGGTGCTTGGCGTTGCCGGAGTGGCGGAATGGCAGACGCGCTGGATTCAAAATCCAGTGAGGGCAACCTCGTGTGGGTTCAAGTCCCACCTCCGGCACTTTTCTCTCGACGCTGCCGGCGTGGCGAACACCGCGCCGGAAAGCCGTCTCGGCGGTCGGCCTGCCTTTGGGTTTGACGTCACCGACCTGCTCATGCTCCCCTCGCCGGTGACGCATCGAGGTCTCGAGCCGGTTTGACCCTCGCGGACATGCCGACGATACTGGGGCTTTGCGAGGCGTCTTGCTCGGGGCCCCGTCCGTTGAGGGAAGCGTTATGCGTTGCCTGCCTGCATCAATGGCTCTGTTGATCCTCGTGCCCGCACTCCCGGTGCCGGCCTCTGCGCAGGCCGACGCCTGGCAGCCGCTCGGCGTGGTGCAGTTCTTCATCGTGCCGGACGAGCCGTCGGTGCTCGCCTTTCGAGGGAGCGGAGACGAAGCGGCGGTGGTGACATACGTCCTCCGCGACTACGCCGGCCAGGACATCGGCAGCGGAGAGGTAGAGCCATCCGCAGGACGGATCGAGGTGTCACTGTCCTTGGCGGCGGGTTTCTACGAGATCGAGTTTCCCGCGACGGAGCAGCGCTTCGGGATCGTGTCCTTGCCGCCCTACGACGACGAGCCCGATCCCTTTTTCGCCATCGACACGGCCCTGTCGTGGCTGGTGCGAGACGATGCCGTTCGCGAGGGGTTGATCGAGGTCCTGGGCCGCAGCGGCATCGGCCTGGCACGCGAGCGGCTCCGCTGGAGCACGATCCACCCCGGCGCCGGGGAGTGGCGGTGGGACGCGGGAAACCGCTACGAGACCCTCCGCCGCACCTACCGCGCGCAGGGCGTGGATGTCCTGGAGATGTTCCACGACTCCCCGGGGTGGATGGGCCTGACGGGCAAGTACGCGGCCGACCTGCACGCGGCCGCCGAGGCCTGGCAGACGATCCACGACCGTTGGCGCGGCCTCTGGCACGCACTGGAGATCTGGAACGAGCCGGACATCTTCTTCGGCGACCACCTCCCCGCCGACCAGTACGTGGTGCTCGTAAGAGCGCTCGCCTATGCCCTCCGCGACGATCCCGGCCTGCCTTTGGTGGGAGGGTCGCTGGCCTATTTCGACCCCGCGTTCCTGGAGTCGGCCGCCCGCAACGACCTGCTCTCCCTGTGCGACGTCTTCAGCTTCCACACCTACGCGCGGGCCATGGAGATGGAGCGGATCGCCGCCCGGTTCCGGGACTACCTCGCCGAGCACGGCGCGGGGGGGATGCCCGTCTGGATCACCGAGTCGGGGCGCCCCTGGCGCCGCGGGCCGGGGCGGCCGCCGCGGGAGGAGGATGCCGCGAGCGCCGCCGACATCGTCATGAAGGCCGTCGAGGCCCGCGCCTGCGGCATCGACCGCTACTTCGCCTTCGTCTATCCCTACTACGACGAGAACGAGTGGAACTTCGGCATGATGGACCTCGCGGCCAGCCCCCTGCGGTCGATGGCCGCCTACGCCCAGGCGGCCCGGCGGCTGGCCGGCGCGGAATACGTCGGCGATCTTACGGTCGAGCATCCCGCCGTGCAGCGAGCCCGGGTCTTCCGCCGCGGCGAGGAGGTCCTGGCCGTCCTCTACAGCGGCGCTCCAGAGGACCCGGTGGCCGTGCCTCTGGGCATTCCCGTGCTGGACGTCGAGGGGATCGACGGCCGCGAACTGGCCCCGGGCGCCGACGGCGTGGTCACCATCGCCGATGGGATGGTCTACGCCTGGTTGGACGCGGACGCGCTTGCCGGCCACTTGAACGAGCATACCGAGGCCATGCGGCTCCTCCGCGCGGCTGCCGGTGAACACCCGCCGCGCCAGCCGCCTGCGCCGCTGGTCCTGCGGCTGGAGCTGGACGAGGCCCCCTTCGAGCCGATCACCGCCGGCTACCGTCTCACCGGCGAGCCGCCGGCCGAGGTGGACCTCCGCCTGAGTGCCTTCCACCTGGGCCGGGAAGCGGGCGCGTGGACCGTGCGTGCCAGGTACTCCGACGGCGCCGATCGCACTCGCGGCCCGGCCGAGCAGCTCTTGGAGCTCGGCGGCGGCCGACGCGGCGAACTCCGCTGGCGTACGGACCTGTCGGAGGCCTTCGCCGCCGGCCGCCCGTTAACGGTAACCTTTACGGCCACGGCCGCGGAGGGCGCCGGCCCCCCGGCACGCCTGGCCATCGATCTCCTCGGCGAGCCGCGCGTGGCGGAGGTGCTCGAGCACCATTCGCAGCACCGCCGCCTGCCCATCGAAGAGGCCGACCGTTGGCGCCCGATGATCGTGGGCCACGGGACGCTCTCGTTGGCGCATACCGAAGAGGGGACCTGGCGGATGGAAGCGGATTTCGAGGGGGGAGACAAGTGGGCTTATCCCCAGTTCCACCTCCCGGAGGACGTGGCGGTGGAGGAGTACGAGGCGCTCCTCATCCGCGTGCGCTGTGAGGCCCCGGCGGCCGTCCGCGTCTTCCTTTGGGAAGGCGATACGGACGTCGGCTACATGAGCCGCGACCTGGCCGTCACGCCCGACGGCCGCTGGCGGACCGCCTTGGTGCGCTTCGACGAACTGATCCACAGCGCGGCCAACGCCCCCGATCCCAATCACCGCCTCGACTTGGACGCCGTGCGGAGGATCTCGGTGGGCTTCAACTCACGGGCCGAAGAAAACGCCCTCGAAGTGAGCGACCTGTACCTGATCTCGCCGTAACGGGGCACGGCCCGAGGCGGCGCGAGCCGACCGCGCTGCCAGAATCCCTTCCCTTTCCCGACGGGTGGTCTCCGTCATGGCCAACGTCCCCGCGATCCGCGTCCACCCGGCGAATGCCCGCGCGCCGGCGCGGAGCGGAACGTACGTCCTCTACTGGATGACGGCGCAGCGGCGAACGACGTACAGCTTCGGCCTGCAGCGGGCCATGGAGCATGTCCGCGCCTTGGGCCGGCCGCTCCTGGTCGCCGAGACGCTCGGCTGCGACGGCCGCTGGGCCACGGACCGCCATCACCGCTTCGTGCTCGAGGGGATGGCCGATACGGCAAGGCGGCTGGCTGCGGCGGGAGTGGCCTACTACCCTTTTGTGGCCCGCGCCGCAGGCGAGGAGCGTGCCGCGGTCGAGGCGCTGGCCCAGCGCGCGGCGGTGGTCGTGGCCGACGACTTCCCCGTGCCGGCGAGCCGCGCAGCGGTCGCCGCGCTGGCCGATGGGGCGGCGTTCGCCGTCGAGGCGGTTGACGGCAACGGCCTCCTGCCGCTCCGCGCTGCGGAGAAGGTGTTCCCCACGGCCTACGCCTTCCGCCGCTTCCTGCAGGGCCATCTTGCCGAGCATCTCGCCGGGCTGCCCGCACCCAACCCCCTGCCGCGCCGTGCGGCGCGGCAGCGAGCCGCTGTCGCGGCGGCGGTCCGCCGCCGCTACCCGCCGGCGGGAAAAGCGCTCATCGCAGACGCCGCGGCGCTGGCCAACCTGCCCATCGACCACCGCGTGGCCCCCGCGCCGCAGCGGGGAGGCAGCGGTGCTGCCGCAGCGGCCCTGAAGGCCTTCCTCGCCGACCGGCTGGAACGCTACGACGCGGAGCGCAACCTCCCGGACCGGGAGGCCACCAGCGGTCTCGCTCCTTACCTGCACTTCGGCCACGTCGCCGCCGCCGAGGTCTTTGCGTCCCTGGCCCGCCGCGAAGGCTGGTCGCCCGGACGGCTCTCCCAGCGGGCCGACGGCCGGCGCGAAGGTTGGTGGGGCGTGTCCCCCGCCGCCGAGTCTTTCCTCGATCAGCTCGTCACCTGGCGGGAGCTGGGCTACAACGCCTGTCATCTCGATCCTCAGCAGCACCGTTACGAATCGCTGCCCCCTTGGGCGCAGGCCACGCTCGAGCGCCACCGCCGCGACCGGCGAACGTGGTCCTACCCGCTCGAGGTCTTTGCCGCCGCCGGCACGCACGACCCCCTCTGGAACGCAGCCCAGCGGCAGCTCCTCCGCGAAGGCCGCATCCACAACTACCTGCGCATGCTCTGGGGGAAGAAGATCCTCGAGTGGTCGGCGGACCCGCACGAGGCTCTCGAGACGATGATCGAGCTCAACAACCGCTACGCGCTCGACGGCAGCGACCCGAACTCCTACTCGGGCATTTTCTGGACGCTGGGGCGCTACGACCGCCCCTGGGGGCCGGAGCGGCCCATCTTCGGCAAGGTCCGCTACATGTCGTCGGAGAACACGGCCCGCAAGGTGCCGGTTCGCGGCTACCTGGAACGCTACGGGCCGTGACCGGGGCGCGTTCCCCGCGGCCGGTCCCCATCCGCGGCTCCCTCGGCTCGGCAATGCATGGACACTCCCGCCGTTCCGGCGTACCCTGGAAGCCGTTGCCGGAAGACCCGTCCACCGTGAGGAGCTGCCCCATGCGACCGTCTGCGAGAATCGCGGCGTTGGCCCTGGCTACCTACCTCGGTTGCCCGGGGGGCCCCGCCGGCGCCGAGCCGCAGGCCTACCGCTCGCCGCGATCGCTGGCCGTCTCGCCCGACGGCGCGACGCTCTACGTCTCCGACCCCACGGCCGGCTGCGTGGCGGTGCTCGCGGCCGAAGGGGGCGAGGTGCTGGCCGAGATTCCCCTGAGCGGCGAGCCGCACGGCCTGGCCCTCTCGGCCGACGGGGGGACCCTCTTCGTGGCCCAGCGGACCGCGCACCGGGTGGCGGTCATCGATACCGCCGAGCGCCGCGTCGCCCGGCGTCTCGAGGCGGGGCCCTGGCCGGTCGCGGTGGCTCTTTGCCCGACCAGCGGACGGCTGGCCGTGTGCAACCGCGGCGACCATACCGTCTCGATCATCGACGCCTCATCCGGCGCCGCCCTGGGCCGCGTGCCCGCCGTTCGCGAGCCGTTCTCGGCCGCCTTCGCCCCCGACGGACGCCGGCTCGTCGTGGCCAATCTCCTGCCCCTGGGCGCCGGCACCGATCCGGAGCTGGCCGCGGCGGTGACACTCATCGACGCCGAATCGTACTCGCCCCTGGCCGCCGTCGCGCTCCCCCCCGGCTCGACGAACGTCACCGCGGTGAGCGCGAGTCCCTGCGGGCGATGGGCGTACGTCGTACATGCCATCGGCCGCTTCAATCTCCCCATCACCCACCTCGAACGGGGATGGGTCCACACCTACGCGCTCTCCATCGTCGACGTCGAGCGGGGAGCGCGCCTGGCCACCGTGCTGCTCGACGAGATGACCGCCGGCGCCGCCGATCCCTGGGACCTGGTGGTCTCCGCGGACGGGGAGCGGCTCTGGATTGCGCATGCCGGCGTCCACGAGGTCTCCCGCGTCGAGTTGGGACGGCTCCACGCCCTGCTCGAAGGCGAGGTGCCCGAGGAGATCGCGGGGATCGAGGACGCCCTCCGCGAGAACACCTGGGTGCAAATCCGCGAGGACCCAAGTCGCATCGGCCGCCTCAGCGACGACCTCACGGCGCTGAGCCTGGCGGGTCTCATCGCCCGTTTCCCCTCCGGGGGCGACGGCCCCCGCGGGCTGGCCCTGTCCCCCGACGGCGCGCGGCTCTATGTGGCCAACTACTACGCCGGCACGGTCGGCGTGCTCGATGCCGCGGAGGGAAGGCTGCTGGCGACCCATCCCGTGGGCCCGCAGGCGGCGGCCGATTCCGCCCGCCGCGGCGAGATCCACTTCCACGACGCGACGGCCTGCTTTCAGCGCTGGCATAGCTGCGCGAGCTGCCACTTCGAGGGGCGGATCGACGGGCTCCCCTGGAACTTTCTCAGCGACGGTGTCGGCACGGCCAACGACACGATCAGCCTCGTCTGGATGGGCGAGACCTCCCCGCACAACCGCCGCGGCAACCGCGCCGACCCCCGCGAGTGCATGAGGACGGGCGTGATTGGCAGCCACATGGTCGTTCCCAGTGCGGAAGAGGTCGACGATCTGCTCGCCTACGCCCTTTCCTTGGAACCGGAGGCCAACCCCGCCGTCGATGCGGCGTCGGCGGCCGTCCTCCGCGGCAAGGCCCTCTTCGAGGGAAAGGCCGAATGCGCCGAGTGCCATCCCGCACCGCTCTTTACGGACAACGAGCTCCACGCGGTGGGCAGCGGCGCTCCCCGTTTCCCCGACGACCAGTTCGTCACCCCCACCCTGGTCGAGCTCTTCCGTACGGCGCCCTATCTCCACGACGGCCGCGCCCTGACCCTCCACGACGCCTGGCGCGTGCACGACCCGGAGAACCTTCACGGCAACGTCCGTGCCCTGACCGATGCGGAGCTCGACGACCTCGTCCTCTACCTCCTCAGTCTCTGACGCCGCGGCTACCAGAGGCGGCGCGGGAGGAGGCCCCGGAGCCGGTCGGTCAAGCCCGCCGAGGGCTCCGCCGCCGCCGGCTGCGGAGGGCTCCGCGCGGGTGCGGCGGGCGACGCCAGCACGGTGGGCTGCGGCGGCACGTGCACATCGAGGAACCGCGGCCAGTAGCCGGAGAGGAGCCGCAGGCAGTCGCGGTAGTGGCCGTTCTGGAGCTTGGCGTCGGCGGTGGCGATGAGCTTGGAAATCTCGACCAGCTCCGCGGGGCTGAAGGCCAGGTCGTTGAGGCGGACGTCGTCCACCCACACCTCGCCGGCCCCCATGAGGTCGAAGCGGATACGCAAGTCGGAGAGCCCTTCGAGCGGCAGATCGTCGACCTGGAAGATGTACGGGGCCCACTGCGTGGTCAGCGGGACCGCCTCCGCGCCGACGGGGGCGAAACGGTAGTATTCCTCGCCCCGCAGCCGCCCGTGCAGCGCCAGGCGGAGCGGTGGCTGCCGCCGCGCCTCGGCCGTCCGCAGCCAGACCCACATCGACAGCCGCCCCGTCGTGGGTACGGAGAGGGGCTCGCTGACAAGGCTCCCCACCGCCCCCTCGCTGCTCAGGCGTACCGATTGCGTGCCGCGACTCTTCTCGGCCGCGTCGATTTCGATCCGCACGCCGGGCCGCACGTCGGCGCGCCAATGGGGGATGCCGCCGTTGGCGGCCATTTCGAAGTCGGCGTTGGCCGGCGCCGGAAGCGGGCTGGGGTTTCGCAGGGCCCCCGCCCGCGCGCCCAGGTCGCGGATCCGCGCCCCCAATGCCGTCTCCACTTCCCGGCCCACATCGACCCGCGGGTTGCCGAGGCGGACGTCGGCCGCCGCGAACCGCACCGCCAAGAGGTCGTACGGCCGCAGTGCGAAAGCCCACTCTCCGGCTCCGTCCTCCATCCGCAACCGGCCCGCCGCATCCCGGCCCGATAAGTCCTCCATGGGCAGGCCCGCCGGCCCCTCGACCCCCACCCGCACCGTCACCGGAAGGGACGTCTCGTTGACGGCGTAGGCGTACGTGGAGCCGTCGTGTGTCGCGGCTCGGATGACGACCGGCTGGCTGCTGCCGGGGGAACCTCCTCCACCGCCCACCGTGCGGAAGGGAGTTTCCGGAAGCCGCCGAAAGGCGGCCAACACCTCGCGGAGCGGTTCTTCCTGGCCCATGGGCAGCATCGGGCCGCCGTCGAAGAAGACGGCCGCGTCCATGGCGGCCAGAGCCTGGACGAACCGCCGCCGGTTCTGCGCTGCGGAAGGAACGGCCTGCGTGGAAAGCCAGGTGAGTGCCGGCTGGAAGGGGCTCGTTTCGTCGAACGAGGGCAGCCGTGTCTCGGCGGCGGGGTGGAAGAAGAGGGTTCCCGGCTGCGGGCTATCCTGGAAGCAGGCGTAGGCGTCGTGCATCTGGGCCAGTTCCAGGTCCACCGCCTCGGCCGACGACCACTCCTGCGGTGCCACCCGCACCGGCCGCAGGAGCACGATGGGCTGGTCGCGGTGGTACCGGTCCCAACGCACCCCCGTCCGCAGCAGCGCTTCGGCCATCGACATCCGCCGGGGCAGCGCGGGGCGCAGGGCATACTCCCACTCCGGCCCGGCGAACATCTCACCGCCGGTGAGGTAGAGGCGTCCCTCGGGGCGAACCCTCGCGATCTCCTCGTGTACACGGCGGTAGAATGCATCGAGCTGCTCCGCCCGCCACTGGAGCCAGGCCCGCTGCTGCGGCCCCGGGGCCGACGGCCCGCCGAGGAACTCGGCCCGGGCCGCGAACCGCTGCGGGCCCTCGCCCGGCACCTCGATCCCCGTCGCCTCGGTGAAGGCGGCAATCGTGGCGTCGTCCATGCCCCACTGCGGCCCGGGCAACTGGGCGTAGCCGCGCGCGGAGAGCTTCACTGCCATGCCCGCGAACGAGGGGTGGGACCCGTACTCGTCCAGCAGCTCGCGGACCACGGCGAGCATGGCTTCCTGCACCTCCTTGCGGAGGAGGTTGTAGTAAGGGGCCAGCCTCCGCGGGGCGGCGTGGACCGCTTCCCACGGACGGCCATCCGGGCCGATCCACCGCAAGCCCTCGTCCTGCCGGTCCGCTTCGCGGAGGCGCCGTTCCAATTCGGGAAGCGGCGTGGCGAAGTCGAGGGTGGGAATCAGTACCAGTCCTTCGCGATCGAAGAGACGGAAGAGCATCTCCAGGACGTCTTTGCGGACCGGATCCTGGGCGCTTTCGAAGAGGGTTCCCGTGTCGTACCGCGGCGAAGGATTGAGCAGGCGGCTCGGGTAGATGGCCCCCCCGTCGGCCGCCACGACCATCATCAGCCCGCCGTAGCCGACGTGCCGCAGGTACTCCACGAGGCGCGACCCTCCCTCGTAGAAGGTCACCCAGTCGTCCAGGCACCGCGGACCGCCCTGGTCGCGGGCCTCGCTGGCGGAGAAGTTCCGCGGGAACTGGGGTCGGTCCAGGTAGGCCGCCGCCAGGCGGCCGGACGATTCCTGAAGTCCCTCTGTCGGCGGCAGCGCTTCGCCGAGGCTCAAGACGCGGATCCGGCCGAAGGCCGCCGCCTTGTCCGGCCGCCGGTTGACGACCAGCACCATGGGCGTCCGCGTTCGCGGCCAGAAGACCAGCCGGTGCCGCAGCCATTCGGGTGCCTGCCCCGAGTCGAGCGCGATCGGCTCCTCGGCCACATCCACTCCGGAGTCGAGCCCCGAGGGCATCAGGGCGCCGGCCGGGTTGGGCTCCAGGATGCTGATGCTCAAGGTCTGCACCAGGTCGCTCGGGTAATCGATTTCCAATACGTGGGGGCGGCCGGTCCGTTGCACCGGCAGTGTGTACGCCTCCCAGGCGATTCCCCCCGGACCTTCCTTCGGGGGGAGCTCCACCACGGGGCCGAGACCGTGTGGGGCCACTCGGGAGTGGCCGCTTCCCAGCGGGCCCTTCCAGAGTCGCGAGAGGGCCGGTAGTTGGAGGTGCGGCAGCCGCGCGAAGCGCTCCCACCAACTCGGGCTGGTGGGGTCGATTTCAACGACCAGCGCCGGTTCCTGCTCGCTGCTCGGCGGCGGCGCCTCCTCGGCCAGCACGATCACCTGCACGCGGCGTTCGGCCGTGGTCCGGGCGGTGAAACCCAAGGGAATACGCGTGGACTGGGGCAGCAGCGTGCTGCGGTCGGCGGCCGCCGAGAGCACCAGGTCGTAGACGCCCTCCTTCTCGGGCAGGGGCACGGAGAGCATCAGCTCGGCGCGGGGCTCGGCCAAGAACGACGCCTGATGGCTCCAGAACTCGCGGTCCCCCCGCGCCTCGAGCAACTGCGCCGAGAGCCGCATACGGGTTCCCGGCGTTACCGGGAGGAGGTGCGGCTGGACCGCCAGCTCGAAATGTTCCCCGGGCCGGAATACGAGGCGATGCCGCGCGAAGACGACCCGCAGGGAGTCGCCCGGCCGCCGCCGCACCAAGAGCCGGTTCCCTCGATTGTCGAGGTCGAAGCTGGCGTAGCCGGTGAGGAGTTGCGCGAGGGGAACGTCGAACTGCTGAGGGGGCTGCCCAACTTCGGCCGCAAGCTCCACGGAAAGCCGCGCTTCCCTCGGTGCCCGCACCAAGAGGTCCGCCCCGTCGTAGGCCCGCGGGCTGCGCTGGCCGATCGCCAGCCGCGTGCCGTCGCGGGCGGGATCGTCCTCCGGGTAGAAGGTTGCAGCGGCGTCGGACTCGATCCCCAGCGGCACCGGCGAGCGAATCGTCCCCTCGCTCACCGCCACGGCCCCCCGCCATTGCCGGTCCGCTCCGCCCCCAAAAGCGATCCGCACCGCGAGCTCGATTTCTTCGGCCGCTACCGTCGCCGCCCCCAAAACGATCGCGGCCAGGGCGCAGCACACTATCCCCCGGCGGACCCATCGCCCGCGGCGGGTTCTGCTTCGCCACGATGGTTGCGGACCTCCTTGTCCGATCATCGCCGATCCAGCATCGCCAAAGGATTGCCGAGCTCACGAGCGTCGTGCCCGCAGACGCCCGGCATTATATCCCATTCTCGCTCGGCCGGCCTACCCCGATCCGAGAAGCAACTGGAGGAATTGGGGGGATTGGCGGGGATGGGGTCGGTTGATTCACGGTTTACCTGCCTTACCAGGGCGTCTCTTTCTCGCCGTCCCTGACGGTGATAGCATGATCGCCACTACGCCCCCCGCAATAGCCGCAAGGGGCCCACGCCGTGCTCGGCCGCACCAGGAGGTCCGGGGCGCCGGGCGAAGCGGAGGCGCTTGCGCGAGTGCCGCCGCGGTGATATGGTGGAAGCAGTGCGGCCCGCGGCCGTCTCGTACCCAGCCACCAACCTACCCTTCCCCTCCGGTTAGCGCTAGCAAGGTGCCATGCGATGGAGTTCATCGATCCCCATATTCACGTCGCCTCGCGAACCACGGACGACCTGGCCGCCATGGTCCGCGCGGGCTGCCGGGCCGTGGGCGAACCGGCCTTCTGGGCCGGCTTCGACCGCTCCGGGCTGAACAGCTTCTACGACTATTTCCGCCGCCTCACCGAGTGGGAGCCGAAGCGGTGCGCCAACCTCGGCCTCCGCCACTTCTGCTGGATGGGCCTGAATGCGAAGGAGGCCGAAAACGTCGCCTTCGGCCGCGAGGTGATCGCCGTGCTCCCGGAGTTCCTCGATCGGCCCACAACCCTCGGCATCGGCGAGATCGGCCTCCACAAGTGTACGGCCAACGAGGTGATCACCCTCGAGGCGCTCATCGATCTGGCCCTCTCCCGCAACGAACAGATGCTCTTTCACACCCCTCACCTGGAGGATAAGTACAAGGGGACGCGGATGATCCTCGACATCCTCCGGGCCGACTCGCGCGTCGACCGAAACCGCGTGCTCATCGACCACTGTGAAGAGCACACCATCCGCCTTGCCCTCGACGAGGGATATTGGACGGGAATCACACTCTACCCGACCACGAAGGCCACCCCCGAGCGGGCCGCCGACATGGTCGAGATCTACGGAACGGCCCGCATCCTCGTCAACTCCTCTGCAGATTGGGGCCCCTCGAATCCCCTCGCTGTACCTGATTTCATTCAGGTCATGCGCCGCCGTGGCCACTCAGCGGAAGCAATCCGCCAGATCGTCTACGAAAACCCCCTTGCCTTCATGTCCCAGAGTGCGCATTTTTCGTTGTCCTGATGCCTCCGCCGGTCGATCGCGGGCCTCGGTGGCAGGGCGTGCTCTGGCTGGTTCCGGAAGGCGGGCGACGGGAGTTGTCCCTCCCGGCGGGACGCGGCACTAGAGACGACCACGAAACCGTCATGCCGGCCCCCCTGGGAAGTTGTCGCCGGCCGGCTTTCGGTCGTATGCTAGAAGGTATCCGGCTTCGGGCCGGATCCGCTCGGTCCCGTTCACCGGCGAGTCTGGCACCCGTTTCGCAGACAGCTTTCGCCGCACGAATCTCCCATGCCGATGTCTTCCGCCACCCCGGTGCCCCCCAGCCACGCCCCGCCTGCCGAGCCGGTGGACCTGTCCGCCGCGGTTGCCACCCGCGTCCACTCGGTTGCGGAGGCGCGCACCGGTGGTGATGGAAAAGAGGGCTGGCGGCTGGGGCTGGCCGCGGCGGTGACGACGGCCGTATGGATCTATCTGGGGGCCCTGCTGATCATCTGGGGGATGATGCACTTCGGCGGCGACGGCGACTGGCTGCCGACGATCCTCGTCTATGGGCCGCGGCAATTCTACGCCTTACCGCTGGTCGTGCTCGCGCCGCTGGCCCTCATCTGCCGCTGGCGATTTCGGAACCTCTGGCGATTGGGGATCGCCGCGGCCGTAGCCCTGGGCCCGCTGGTCAACTGGTGCGTACCTTGGTACGCCGTGCCGCAAGCCGAAGGGCCGCGGCTGCGAGTCCTCTCGCTGAACACCTGGGGCGGCGCCGTGGCCGACGAGGACCTGGTCGCATTGGCATCGCGCGTCGCGGCCGACGTGGTCCTCCTGCAAGAGGCGCGTCCCCGTTATGAAGAAGTCTGGTCCGAGGAGTGGCAGGTGCGGCGGAGCGGCGGGCTGCTGGTCGCCTCGCGGTGGCCGATCGTCGAGGACGAACGCCTCACGAAACGCGTTTCCGCCCAGGGGACGGTGGGCGGCCGGGGGTTGCTGGTGGCCGTGGACGCCCCCTTCGGCCGCATCGCCGTGTGCAACGTCCACATGCGGACGCCCCGGTGGGGCCTGACGGAGGTCCTCGACCCCCTAGCCTTCCTGGTTCCCGAAGGGGCCGACTCGCTGATCGAGGAGATCGCCTACCGCCGAGCCGGCTCGGAGCAGCTCGTCGACCGCCTGGCCGGCATGGGGCTTCCCCTCGTGATCGGCGGCGACTTCAACATGACCACCGACAGCCGCATCTACCGCGCCTTCTGGTCGCGCTACACCGACGCCTTCCTCGCCGCCGGCTGGGGACCGGGGTTCACCAAGTGGACGCCCTACTCGGACCTGGACCCCGAGGGGCACTGGGACTACGAGCTGGAAGGCGAATTCGGCACGCGGATCGACCACGTCCTCGTCGACGGGCACTGGGCCGTGGCCCGCGCGCGGGTCGAAGAAGACGTCGGCTCGGATCACCGTCCCGTCTTCGCGGAGGTGGTCTTCCTGCCGAAGGGCACGGCGGACCAACGCTGAGAGAGGCGCTGGCGGCGGCGCGGCGCTGACCGGTGCAGGCCGCCGGGTTCGCCGCAGTGCCGCCCCGTTTTCCCGCAGCTCGCCGCGCGCGTGCCCGCCCCAAGGGACCGGGCGCGTCGTCCTGGCGTGCCGCGCGGAAGGTGGCCATGCCTGAGAGTCTCCCGGGCGCGCGGCAGCAGCCGCCCCCCACTTCTACGCGGTGTGTCCCGGCGGGCTTCACCTTGTGGCCGGTTCGGGCGGCGAATTATGATGGAGGGCGTCGAACAACCCACCTGTCGACCCACACGGGGGGTGCGGTGGCCCTGGTTCTACGTCCCGGCTCACCGCCGACACCCCCGAAACCTCCCGATCCGCTTCCCCTCACCCTCGAAGGAACCGCCATGACCGCGCACCCAGGCCACCGGGACCATGCTCCGTCGATGCGCCGTGACTTTCTCAAGCAGTCCTCGCTCGCCGCCGCCGTGACCGCCGGCGGACTGTCGCTGGCCCGCTCGGCCCACGCCGCGGGCAGCGACGTGCTCCGCGTGGGCGTCATCGGTTGCGGCGGCCGCGGCACCGGCGCCGTCGTCAACGCCCTCAAGGCCGACCCGAACGCCAGGCTGGTCGCCATGGCCGACGCCTTCGGCGAGCGGGCCCGGCAAAGCCTGCAGACGCTCACCAGCCAGGCCGAGGCGCAGGGGATCGCCTCCGACCAGTTGGACGTCGACGAAGAGCACGTCTTCGACGGCTTCGACGGCTACCGGAAGGTCTTCGACTGCGATCTCGACGTCGTCCTCTTGACGGCCACGCCCCATTTCCGGCCCATGCATCTGGAGGCCGCCGTAGCCGCCGGGGCGCACATCTTCTGTGAGAAGCCGGTGGCCGTCGACGGCCCCGGGGCCCGCCGCGTGCTGGCCGCCGTCGAGGAGGCGGAAGCCAAGGGCCTGAACATCGTCTCCGGCTTCTGCTGGCGTTACCATCCCGCCGTCCAGGAAACCATGCAGCGCGTCCTCGACGGCGCCATCGGCGAGATCGCCTCCATCCAGGAGACGTATCTCACCGGCGCCCTCTGGCACCGCGGCCACGAACCCGATTGGACCGAGATGGAGTACCAGATGCGGAACTGGTATTACTTCACCTGGCTCTCCGGGGACCACAACGTCGAGCAGGCCGTCCACAGCCTCGACAAGATGGTCTGGGTGATGGGCAACCAGCCGCCGCAGCGGGCCTGGGGGCTGGGCGGCCGGCAGGTCCGCGTCGACCCACGCTACGGGCACATCTACGACCACCATGCCGTGGTCTACGAATACCCGGGCAACGTCCATGCCCATTTCTACACCCGCCAGCAGCCGGGATGCTACAACCACGTGGACGATTTCTTCTTCGGCACCAAAGGCCACTGCGAGGTCCTGCAGCACCAGATCTTCGGCGAGAACCCCTGGCGCTACCGGGGCCCCGGTGGGAACATGTACGACCTCCAGCACGTGGCCCTGTTCAACGCCATCCGTGAGGGGGAGCGGATCAACGACGGCCAGTTCATGACCCACAGCACGATGACGGCCATCCTGGGCCGGATGGTGAACTACACCGGGCAGGCCCTGACCTACGAAGAGGCCCTCGACTCCTCCGAGGAGCTCGCCCCGGCGGACTACGGCTGGGACGCGGATCCCCCCATTCTCCCGGACGAGGAGGGCCGCTACCCGGTGGCCATGCCCGGCGTGACCCCCTTCGTCTGATCACCATGGCGTCACCGATGCTGCACGTCGTCCTCGTCGAGCCGGAGATCGCCTACAACACCGGCAGCGTGGGGCGGACGTGCGTGGCCCTGGGCGCCAAGCTGTGGCTGGTCCGCCCCTTGGGTTTCACCATCGAAGACCGCCACCTCCGCCGTGCCGGCCTCGACTACTGGCCGCACCTCGATTACGAGGTGGTCGACGACCTCGCCGCGGTCACCGCGCGCCTCGCCGGCCGGCGGATGTGGCTCTTCTCCACCCGCGGCCGACAGCCCTACACAGATGCCGCCTTCGGCCAAGGCGACGCGCTCGTCTTCGGCAGCGAATCGCGAGGGCTTCCCCGGGGGTTGCTCGCGGCCCGGCCGGACCGCACGCTCCGCATCCCCATCGCCGCCCAGGCTCGCAGCCTGAACCTCTCGGTGAGCGTGGCGGTGGCCGCCTTCGAAGCGCAGCGGCAGCTCGAGGCTGCTGCGCGCCCGCACGGTTGTCCGGGAGGTAGTTGACGGCCGGGCGGCGAGCAACCATCCTACGGGTAGGGCTTGCGGGCAGCCCGGTTTCCGCAGCACCGAACGGAGCGATGAGGCGAT
The DNA here is from genome assembly GCA_007126245.1 of Planctomycetales bacterium. Taxonomy (GTDB): domain Bacteria; phylum Planctomycetota; class Planctomycetia; order Pirellulales; family Thermoguttaceae; genus SKOZ01. The sequence continues at coordinate 4,924 of SLBP01000139.1, read as the reverse complement.
GAACGTGGACATGAATATGCGTCGCGGGCAGGGGCATGGCACGAAGGCGCTGGCCGCATGCGCGTCATGGGCGGCGGTCGCCTTGGCGGTGGTGGTCGCCCGGGCGGACGTGCCGCTCGAGGAGGCCGCGACCACCGCCGCCGACAAGCCGGCCGAGGGCCCCCTGGAGCCCTTCCTGGGCGAGCCGCGCTTCGAGCAGGAACAGCTCTTCGTTGGCGAGCGCTTCCCCAACGTGGTCGTGGCCACCGATGGCACCGTCGTAGCCACCTGGGGCAGCCAAAGCTTCCGGGTCCGCCGCAGCGAGGACGGCGGCGAGAGCTGGGGTCCCGAGATCGTGGTGGCCGAACCGGGCTTTCACGGCGGCGGCGCGATCGTCGACGAGCGGAGCGGTGACATTCTCGTATTCGTCGAAGCCGGTCATCCCCCCGCACCGCTCACCGTGTACCGCAGCACCGACGAGGGCAAGACCTGGCAGCCGCAGGAGACGGTCGTCGAGCCGGACGCAAAGGGGAACGTCCCCTCCATGCACATGAACGAGAGGGGCATCACCCTGCGGCGCGGGCCGCACGCCGGAAGGCTGCTGCGGCCGGCGCGTTCCTATGCCGGAGGCAACCAGAGGGACGAGTGGCCGAATCACTACACCAACGCCGTCTTCAGCGACGACGGCGGCCGGACCTGGCAGACGAGTGCCCCCTTTCCGGCCATGGGGACGGGAGAGGCCACGCTCGCCGAGCTCGCCGACGGCCGCATCTACTACAACTCGCGCCGGCACCTCTCCACCGACGGGCTCAACCCCCGCCGGCGGCACATCGCCTGGAGCGACGACGGCGGAGAGACCTGGGGCGACTTGTCCGTGAGCGAAGTCCTCCCCGACGGCGACCAGGACCGCGACTACGGCCTCATGGCCGGGCTGGTCCGCCTGCCGGTGCGGGATCGCGATATCCTGGTGTTCAGCAACATCGAGTCGCCCAGTGGGCGGCGGGGCGGTACGGTGTGGGCCAGCTTCGACGGCGGCCGGACCTGGCCGGTGAAGCGCCTCGTCCAGGAGGGAGGCTTCGCCTACTCGTCGCTGGCGGCGGGCCGGCCCGAGACGTCCAGCGAAGGGTGGATCCACCTGTTCTACGAGACGGGTGGACATCCCACGTCTGCCGCCCGGATCGCTCGCTTCAACCTCGCCTGGATCCTCGAAGGCGAGCCGACCGGCGACGGCGAACTCCCACCTTGGCTCGCCGAATAGGATGAACGATCATGAGCGAGCGCCTCGGCGGGCTGGTAGCCGCCGTCTTCACCCCGATGGACGAGGGAGGTGAGATCGCCTTCGAGCGGATCGCCGGGTACGCGGCCCTGCTCGCCGCGAATGGCCTGGCGGGGGTGTTTGTGGCGGGAACGACGGGCGAAGGGATGTCGCTCTCGATCGAGGAGCGGAAGCGGCTGGCGGAGGCATGGGTCGAGGCCGCACCGCCGCCGTTGCGGGTGATCGTCCACGTGGGCCATACCTGCCTCGGCGAGTGCCGCGCCCTGGCCGCGCACGCCGCGGAGTGCGGCGCGCGAGGGATCGGCGCCCTGGCGCCCTTCTTCTACCGGCCGGCCGCCGTGGAGGATCTGGTGGACTGGTGCGCGGCCATCGCGGCCGCGGCGCCGCGGCTTCCCTTCTACTACTACCACATGCCGGCGATGAGCGGCGTTGAGCTGCCCATGGTGGAGTTCCTCTCGCAGGCGGCCGCGCGGATTCCCAACCTCGCCGGGATGAAATACACCGACGAGGACCTCGAGGAGTTCTGCGCCTGCCGCCGCCTCGGCGACGGGCGGTTCGACGTCCTCTTCGGCCGCGACCAGATGCTCCTCTCCGCGGTGCGCAAGGGCGCCGGCGGGGCCATCGGCAGCACGTACAACTTCGCAGCCCCCCTGTACCATGCCATCCTCCGCGCCCACCAGGAGGGCGACGGCGCCCGCGGCGAGGCGCTGCAGGCCGAAGCCTGCGCGATGATCGAGGCCTGCCAGGCCGCCGGGACGGCCGAGCTGCCGGCGCTGAAGGCCGCGATGAACATCCTCGGCGTGCCCTGCGGGCCGGTCCGCCCGCCGCTGCGGAACCTCACCGCCGAAGAGTGCGACCGGCTCCGCGCCGCACTGTACGCCCTGGGCATGGAGCAATGGCGCTGCCGGCCGCCGGGGGCCGGCGCCGCGCAGACCTCCAACGAGGAGTTCGGTGCCCGGGGTTAGTGGCTGGCGGTGAAGGGGAGTGCGTTTCGGGGAGGGGTGCACCGCACAAGCCCGACATTGGGTCTTGCCCGGTATTCTCCTGTGGCTGGTCCGGCGCCGAAGCTTGACACGCGATCACTCGCCACCTAGCATCGGACGCCGTAGCGTGCTTTTCGGGACGTGCACAACCGCCAAGCGAGTGAGAACCATGAGCGAATCGATGCATCGTCGTCAATGGCTGCGGCTTCTGGGGGCTTCGGGAGCTGCGGCCGGCCTGAGCGGCTTGGGGTTGGGGCGAGTGGGCGCGCAGCCCGTGCCCGGTTCGGGCTTCCAGAGCTCGATCATCGCCAGCGGCAAGATCGAAGAGAATCGTTACAACGCGATGATCGTCGACGGGCAGGTGATTCAGCCTCAGCGGCCGCTGCCGGTCCTCCACGAGACCGACGTTTTGGTGATCGGCGGGGGGGCGGCGGGTGTGCCGGCGGCCATCGCCGCCCAGAGGGCGGGGGCCCGCGTCACCCTGGTCGAGCGCTACGGCCACTTCGGCGGCCTTTGGACGGGCGGGCTGGTGCTGCTGGTGATCGGCCACCTCGTCACCGGCGGCAGGCAGGTCTGCCAGGGAATCGGCGAGGAAATGATGCGGCGGCTCGACCCCATCGACGGTGCGATCGTCGATCGCGGCCCCGGCGAGACCCCCACCGTGGACGCCGAGGCCCTGAAGTACATGATGGTCGAGATGGTCGACGAGGCCGACATCAAGGTCCTTCTGCATTGCTACGGCGTCGACGCCATCATGGACGGCAATACGATCCGCGGGGCCGTCTTCGAGAGCAAGTCGGGCCGCCAGGCGATCCTCGCCAAGACGGTGATCGACGCCACCGGCGACGGCGACGTCTTCGCGGCCGCCGGCGCCGAGTTCGAGCACCGCTCCTACAACATAGGGCTCGTCTCCCGCGTGGGTAACCTCGACCGGGTCGACCAGGCCGCCGCCGAGTCCGTGCCCCGGCCTCGCCATCTCGGCAGTCACACGCCTATCCCCGGCGTCAACTGGGTCAACATGCACGGGCCCGAAGTCGACGGGCTGGACGTCGAAGTGCTCACCCGCATGGAGATCAACCATCGCAAGTTCATCTGGCAGAACATGCAGCGAGTGCGGGAGACCCCCGGCTACGAAAAGGTCTACCTGATGGAGACGGCGCCGCAGTTGGGTGTGCGGCTGACCCGCGTGCTGGCCGGTGTGGAGACCATTACCCTGGCCGACCTTCGGGATGCCACCGAGTTTCCGAACGTGGTCGGCGTGGGGGGGTCCAGCCACGGCGAACACGGTCCGTGGCAAATCCCCTACGGGGCCCTGGTGCCCAAAGAGATCGACAATCTCCTGGCCGCCGGCCGCTGCATCAGCGCGGAAGTACGCATGGCCTACCTCGTCCGCCTGATTCCCAACTGCTGCGTTACCGGCCACGCCGCGGGCGTGGCGGCGGCCGTGGCTGTCGAGGACGGCTGCCGCGTACGGGACGTCGACGTCTCCAAGGTCCAGAAGATCCTCCGCGAGCAGGAGGCCTATCTCGGGTGAGCCTCATGCCGCAGAACGAAGCCCCTGCGGAGGCCGAGCAGCCGCACGCCCCCGACCAGCCCCGGTCCGGCGGCCGCGGCCGATGGCTGGTTCGCGGTGCGTTCCTGCTCCTCGCCCTCGTGGCCCTGATTCCGCTCGGGGATGCGGTCGCGGCGATGCGGATCGTGCCCGCCGCCAGCCCGCTGGTGGCGCTGGCATCGGCGATCGCCACCCGCTCGCTGCAAGTCGTCTGGGTGGTGGGCTTCGCCCTGCTGCTGGCGGCGGTGGTGCGGCGCCGCTGGTTTTGCCGCTGGGTCTGCCCGACCGGCCTCTGCGCCGACACGGCTAGCTGGGTGGGAGCTCGGCTGGGGCGAGGATCCGTTCCACTGCCCCCTGTGGGCAGTTGGATTCTGCTGATCACCCTTGGCGGCGCAGCGGTCGGCTATCCGCTTCTCTTGTGGCTCGATCCGCTGGCCCTCCTGGCCGGCGCGGCGGCGACGGGAGACCGGGCCGCCACGGCGGTCGTCTGGTGGAGCGGCGTGCCCTTGGCCGCGGTCCTCGCTCTGAGCCTGGCCTTCCCCCGGCTGTGGTGCGTGCGGCTCTGTCCTGCCGGTGCCTTGCAGGATCTGGCCGCCGAGGTGAAATCGCTCGCCCGCCGCGGCACTTCCCCACCGCAGCGGCGGGCCTGGGCGGCGCATGGCTTCCGACTGACCCGGCGGGCTGCAGCCTCTGGGCTTATCGGGTGGGGATGGGCCGCGCTGGTCATGCGGGGTCGTCGTGCGTCGGCCCGTCCGCTCCGGCCGCCCGGCGCCCTGGACGAGGCCGCCTTTCCCGGGGTGTGCATCCGTTGCGGCAATTGCCTGAGGATCTGCCCCGCGGGGGTCATCGAGCCGGAGATGGGCGAGGGAGGCATCGCCTCCTTCCTCGCCCCGCGGGTCCGTTTTGTCGACGACTACTGCCGCGAGGATTGTGTGCTGTGCACAGAAGCCTGCCCCAGCGGGGCCTTGCACTCCGTGACCGTTGAAGAGAAGGTCCGCGTGAAGATGGGGACTGTACGGGTCGACATGGACGTCTGCCTGCTCGGCGACAATCGCGACTGCGCCGCCTGCCTGAGCCACTGCCCGTACGAAGCGATCCGTTTCGTCTTCTGCGAGGAGGACTACACGCTGACGC
>SLBP01000064.1:0-22212 GCA_007126245.1 Planctomycetales bacterium | reverse complement strand
CGGCGGCGGAGCGCGCCTGCCGCCGCCGCGCGGCGCGGTGGAGCGTGCGGGCGCCCTCCACGGCTCCCCAGACGGCGATCTGTGCGGGGCTCCGGGCCCTGAGAAGCATCGTCCCGGTCAGAAGGCCACCGAGGCCGTGATAGGCCCGCAGGACGACCGCAAAGGGGCTGAACCCCCAGCGCATCACCACCTGGCCGAGAAGGTGCGATTCCCATTCCCGCCGACTGCCGAGGAGGACCTGCCGCGTCTGCTCCGACATGCGCGCCGCCAGGGTGGCGCGCTGCTCCGCCAGGGCGCCTTCGAGCCGGCGGACGGCGGGCCAGGCGGCCTCGATCCGCTCCTGGCAGGCGGCCAGCGTGGCCGCGGCCAGATCGAGGTAGTTTGCTCGGCGGATGCGATTCGCCGCCGATCCGGCAAGCTGGCGGGTGAGCAGGTCGACGAGGGCGGCCATCTCGCCCGTCGGTGCCCGGTGCTGGGCGGCATCGGCCACGGCCGCCAGCGAATCGACAAAGAAGATCCGGCCCGGCTCGAAGCCGTGGCGCGAAAGGACGGCGCGCCAGTCGTCGCGGATGTCGGCGTCGGTGTCGGCGTGCGTCTGCACGAAGACCAGCCGCGCGCCGGTGGCGGCCGCGGCCAATTCCTCGGCGACCCGCGCGCTGCGGTATTTCTGCTGCGAGGCGGTCACCAGCAGCACGTCGCAGTGCGGGAGGATGGCCCGCAGTCGCGCCAGGTTCGTCTCCCGGCCCTCGGCCGACTCGCTGGTGTCGGGATCCGGGCAGTCGACGAGGACCATGTCCGACAGGGCGGGAAGGTCCAGCCGCCGGACCTCGACGCTCTCCGCCGGGATTCCCAAGAGTTCGGGTCCCAGATCGCCGCGGCAGACGAGAACCGGCCGCCGCGTGGTGGGGCGTTCCCGTCCCGTAGCGACCACCTCGGCCCCCAGAAGGGCGTTGACCAGAGCACTCTTCCCCGTGCCGCTGCCGCCCAACGTGGCGACCACCAGGGGCGCCTCGAGCCGCACCCGCAGCTTCGTGCTCCGCTCGGCGAGGCGCCGCACCAGGGCCCGGCAGCTCTCCGCCACCCCCCACCGAGGCGCACCGGCAACCCACCGCGCCAGCGACTCTTCCAGCGCATCGACCTCGGCGAGCAGTTCCAGGTGGGCCACTTCAGCGTCGGGCATAGGAGAAGTCTAGCAGACGGCTGGCATCAAGGCGCCCGGGGGCTTCCGTCCGAACTGCAAACCGCGACCTAGGCTTGTCATGAGGAGGGGCGCGCCCGCGCCCCCTCCGGGGCCTCGCCCCTGCTCCGGTCGCCAGTTCACCCCCCCTTCCAGACCCTATCGAGGAGAAGTACCATGCCACAGGTCGTCGAGGGTTCGCCCGGCGTTGCCGAAGGGTTTGTCGACCGGCGGGATTACGGTCCCTCCACACTCGCCCCAATCGTCGAGCGCCGCCAGTTCGCCAACAGCCACGAGGGCCTCTCGCCGGACGCCCACGAGCTGGCCTTGGCGATCGATCAGTACAAGCTCGTTCACCGCCGGCGGTTCATCACCTACGAGGAGATGCTCCAGGTGATCCGATCGCTGGGATATCACAAGTCGTGACCCGTGGAGGGTCGTGAGCCGTGGAGGATCGATGGCGCGTCCCTGGGAGTTCCGGCTGCCGACGGAGATCCACTTCGGTCGCGGTGTGCGGAAGCGGATGGGCAAGGTGGCGGCCGAATGGGGGCAGCGGGCCTTGCTCGTCGGCTACCGCCAGTGCACCCCGCTGGAGGGCCCCTTCTGCGAAGCGGCCGAGAATCTGGCGGCGGCGGGACTGGCGGTCGAGACCTTCTGCGAGCTCGAGGGCGAGCCCGACTGGCGGCTGCCCCTGATCGGGGCAGAACGCGCCCGGGGCTTTGCGGCGGACGTGGTGGTGGGGCTGGGCGGCGGCAGCGTACTCGATCTGGCAAAGGGGATCGCCCTGCTGGCCAAGACGGGCGGCCAACCTTGGGACTACGCCGGAGCGAACCGCCGAGGCAAGCCGGCCGACGAGGCACTGCCGATCGTCGCCCTGCCTACGACGGCCGGCACCGGTGCCGAGGTGACCGGCGTGGCCGTCTTCACGTTCGAGGGGAAAGGTGCCACGCCGGAGACGCCACTGAAGGCCTCGATCGGCGGGCCGGCACTCCGCCCCCGGGCCGCTTTGGTCGATTCCGAGTTGGCCGAGAGCTGCCTGCCGCGGTGGACTGCCGCCTGCGGGGTCGACGCCCTGGCCCACGCCATCGAGGCCCACATCAGTCGGGGGGCTAACCCCCTCGCTTCGACTCTGGCCCTCAAGGCCGTGGGCCTGCTCAATCACCATCTTTCCGCGGTTGCCGGAGGCCGGGCTGGTGCCGAGGAGTGGGACGCGGTGGCCCTGGCAGCGACCCTGGCCGGGGCAGCCTTCAACGAGGCGGGAGTCACGGTAACCCACGCGCTGGCCCACGCCTTGGGTGCGATCCTCGATGTCCCCCACGGAGAAGCGATCGCCCTAGGCACGCCGCTCAACCTCCATTTCAACGCCGGATCGGCGGCCGCCCCTCTTGCCGAGTTGGCCGACGTCTGCGGCATCGCCTCAGCCGACACCCCGCAGGCAGAGCGGGCCGCGGCTTTCGTCGACCATGTCGTCGCTCTCCTCAGAGGGTTGGGGCTCCCCGATCGGGTGGAGGTTGAAAGCCCCCCCTCCGAAGAGCTCCTCGAGAAGCTCGCCCGCAACGCAACCGCAGGCACGGTGGTGGCCGTGGCCATGAACCCCCGCCGCGTGCAACACGCCACCCTGGTCGATCTCTTTCGCCAGCTTGTCAAAGAGGGCAATCCAGAAAACATGTAGCGGTCGCCGCGGTTCTGCCGATAGCTTGGATTCCAGGGGCAGTCGAGAGTGGCATCCGGGCAATCCCTCTTCGGCCCGCGTGGCGGTCCGCCCCATCCCGATCCTCCCACCTCGCTCTCGCATTCATGGAATTCCGCGTCGAACTCGACGGTTTCCGCGGGCCGCTGGACCTGCTCCTCTACCTGGTTCGGAAGCACGAGGTGGACGTGGTCGAGATCCCCATCACGGCCATTCTCGACCAGTACCTCGAATACCTTGCCATTCTCGAACGGCTCGACATCGCCGCGGTGGCCGACTTCGTGGCCGTGGCAAGCACGCTCATCGAGATCAAGTCCCAGGAGGTGCTTCCCCACGGGGACGAGGTGGACCGGCCGCTCGACGAGGCGCACCGCGACCTCGTCGTCCGCCTGCTCGAGTACAAGGAGTTTCGCGACGCCGCCACGGTCCTCGAGGAGCGGGGCCTGGCCTGGCAGCAGCAGTTCGCCCGCCAGGAGAGCGATCTGGTCGAGGGGCGGGTCGATCCTGCCGAAGAACCCATTCGCGAGGTGGAGCTTTGGGACCTGGTGAGCGCCTTCGGCCGCATCGCCCGCGAGGTCGAGGCGGCGCGGCCGGCGAACATCGTCTACGACGAGACGCCGATCCACGTCTACATGGCCCGCATCCACGCCGAGGCTGCCGCCCGGGGCCGGCTGGCGTTTCGCGAGCTCTTCCTCCCCGGGATGCACCGCTCGCATCTGGCGGGCATGTTCCTGGCCATCCTCGAACTGGCCCGCCACGACCGCATCCACCTGGAGCAGGACCGCCTCTTCGACGACATCTGGCTGCTCCCCGCGGCCGCCGAGACCTCCGCCGCCCCCGTGGACCCGTGACGGCCGACCGGGCACAATCGTCAGCGTAACGACGAAGGGCTGGAGGCACCATGATCGACAATCTGCCGGTGACGGCCGTCACCCATAACGACTTGACCATCGAGGGCTATTCGCGGGCCGCCGTGCAGACCTACTGGCGGGTCCCGGAACTCAAGGTGGGCTTCGACCTGGGCGCCCAGCCCTGGTCCTTCATGGCCACGCCCACCTGGTTCGTCTCCCATTCCCACATCGACCACATCGTCGCCCTGCCCGTCTACGTCTCGCGGCGGCGGATGATGAAGATGGACCCGCCGACGATCTACCTCCCGGAAATGGCCGTCGAGCCGGTGCGGCGGATCCTCCGCGGCTTCTCCCGCATGGACCGCGGCCGCCTGCCGTGCACGCTCGTTCCCACGCGGCCCGGCGACGAGATCGAGCTCTCCCGGGAGACGGTGGTTACCGTCTCCGCCACCTCGCACACGGTCCCCTCGCTGGGCTTCGTCGTCTGGCACCGGAAGCGGAAGCTCAAGCCCGAGTACCTCGGCCTCTCCGGCGATCAGATACGCGACCTGAAATTCGGCGGCACGGAGATCACCGACGAGGTCCGCACGCCGCGGGTCGCCTACCTGGGCGACAGCAACCCCGCCGGGCTGGACGCCTGCCCTGCCATGTACGAGGCCGAGGTTCTGATTCTCGAGCTCACCTTCGTGGCACCCCGGCACCGCAAGGAGAAGATCCACAAGTTCGGCCACATCCATCTCGACGATCTCGTCGAGCGCCGCGACCGCTTCGCCAACGAGCGGATCATCGCCAGCCACTTCAGCACCCGCTACGGCGATGGTGAGATCCGCCGCTACGTCCGCGGCGCCCTTCCCGACATGCTCGGCGGCCGCCTCACCCTCTGGCTCTGACGGTGGGCCATCCGGCCCTGCCCGGTCCGCCTGAGGCGGGCGCAGGCCCCGGTCGCCCCCCGCGTTCCTCCCCCGGAACGGCGCGCTGGACGCAGGCCCTTGGGAAATCCCCTCATCACCGGCTGGGGCCGGAAAAAAGTGTTCGGCTGAGGGCACCCGGGCGGCAGTTCCGGAAAAATCACTGCAATCGCTACAGGCGGACTGCCGATATTCGGTAGCGAGCACGCGCGCGGTCGTTCACGTTTCGGACGCGGCGGCCACCGCGGCAGGGGGGGCTGCCAGGTGCTGCACGCCCCCGTGGCCGGCCGAGTGCGCTGGCCGGATACTGCGCCAGGACAAGGTGCGCCGAACATTCGGGAGCCAGACCATGCTAGTCAAAGTGTACGTTCCGAAAATGATCGAGATCCCCAGCGAGTATCTGCCGGCACTGGCCAAGCGCGCTGCCGACAGCCTCGGCGAGGGGGCTGGTGAGGTCCCGGCGACCCGCGGCCACCTCGTCCGGCAGGCCGTCCAGGACGGCCTGCTGCGGGAGATGGACGACCTCTGCAACGACGAGGGGACCGTCGACCTGGTCTGCGACCCCGGGTCGGAAATCCCCTTGGAGCTGGAGAACAAGATGCTCACGCTCACGGAGCTGCTCGAAGCCCTCCAGTACAAGCGATCCTGGTCGGAAGTGAAGACCGGCTCGGCAGCGGCATGACCGTGGCGCGCGGTCGTGCGCACGGGTACGGCAGGAGTCCTCCCATGACGGCGTATCCTGAGAAACGGACGGACGGCGAATGGGCTGGACGAGCCCCGGGCCACGGACTCGGCGGGGCCGCGTCCCGGCACGATCCCCCAGCGACGGCGCCGGGGCGCACATGGCGGGTCGTCTCCGAGGACCTCTGTGACGGAGACGAGGAAGTGGACCGAGGCCACGGGGTATTCGAAGAGTGGGTGCCGGAGGCAATGCGATCTCCGGTGTGCGGCGGATCGGACCCCATAGCGGCCCCTCGCCCCCCCGGCGTACCCCTCGACGCTCTCCGCCCGCCGGGGCACGACGACCCGGCGGAGCAACCCGGCTGCGCGCATTGTCGGCGCCGGCCGCGGCCGGCGAAGAAGAGCATCGCCATGCCCCAACCCGACCCGACCCTCTTCGCGGCGCCTCCGCCGGTTCGCGGTCGGGCGGCGCGCGCGCCGCAGGCTGGTGGCGATCCGGCAGCGGCGTTCCGCGCCGCGTCCCAGGATGCGGCGAGTCCACCGCCCAACGCAGCGGCGATCCTCCGCTTTCCCAGCCATCCGCCGCCGCACCGATCCCCGGCAGCCGGGCGGGAGAGCCTGGCGTCCGACCTCCTGCAGCTCGCCGAGCTCTGGCCCGCACTCTCCCCCCGCGTCCGCTCCACGATCCTCGCCCTGGCCGAGGCCGCCGGCCGCAGGTGATGCGTGGAGCGTCCCGGGCCGTCACCCTTGTGCGACGGACCGCGGGCGGCCTATTGGATCAACTGCACCGGCGAGAAGACGTAGTGCATCGTTGATTCCCCCGGGGGGGCAGGAATCAATCCCGTCATAACACGGCACGTCGGCCGCACCATGAGCCGCTTACTCGACATGCTGCCGGTCAGGTTCACCTCGCCGATCTTCACGTTGATCCACTTGACAATCGTGTACTCAGCGATGCTTCCCTGTAACTTGACTTCACTGAATATGGGGATGAGCCGAGTATCCCCCTCGATGTCGTCCAGGGCGCTCTTGAAGCCGGCACTGATGCCGGGGTTGCCCGTCAAGACGAAGGGGTTTGCCTCAGACATCGTCAATTGGTCCGGGTCATCGCTGTGGATGGCAAGCTGCTCTGCTGTGACTCCATTGTAGATCTGGTTACGAACCACGTTGGTGCTGTTGTTGAAGACACCGATGTTCACCGTTCCGCGATTGCCGGGGGCGCCCGTCCCTTCGGGGAATAGGTTGATCAGGGGGTACTTCGGAACCAAATCGCAATCCTGCTCCTTCCAGGCAACCCACGTCTCCTTATCCAAGGCAAAGGGGAGAATAGGGAAGTCCTTGTGAGAATCGGTGAGGCGGAAGCCCGAGAATCCGGAGTGGAAACGGGCCCGCGACGACACGGTAAGGCTCTGGCCTTCGAAACCGAGCACGCGGGCAAAGAAAAAGGGAATCTCGCCGTTCTGCTCCACGGTCCGGCGGACGCGGATCTCCACCGTATTTGCGCCCGCGGGGTCGTTTGAGATGATCGCTGAAGTGGGGGCGTGGAAATCTGCGAGGGTGCCGACGAGGATGTCGGCGTCGGCAAGACCGGGACCCACGCGGGTGACCGGGTTCAGCTCGGCGTACTGCCGGGCCACGGCGGCGACGTTCGAACTGGGGCCCGCGAAGGCGGCCGCATCCTGGCGGCGCTCGGCGAGCAACTCGGAAGCCGCGGCGATGGCGGCCGAATCGGCGGTCCGCCGCAGCTCCGTCTGCCCGACAAAGACGTAACCTAAGTCCACGGCGAAGGCGAGCATGGCGCACATCGCCGCCATCATCACCGCGCTGAGCACGAGCACGTTCCCCGCACGGCGCCGCTGGGATCGGAATCGCATAGCTTCTCTCCTCTATTCCTGCGGCTCGTTGAGGGAACCGACGACGAGGCGCGGCGTGCTGCTGACGAGGACCTCGCCGTCCGCCGTATGGAGGCGAACCTCGCGGAGGACCAGCCGCCGGACGCGGTTGGCACCGAAGCTGACGCCGGAGTGTGCCACGGAGACGTCCGGGTGGTACCCGCTCAGGTCGGTGAGACTGGTCGACAGGTTGATCTTGAGGTAGCCCTGGCCGCCGAAGCTGCCCCACGTGACCGACGAGCCATTGAGGATCTCGAAGGTGAGCGTGCTTCCTTGGATCTCCATCACCTGGGTCCAGCGGATCACCTCGCCGGACGTGGAGAGGATTGCGTTCTGCGGGTGGTGGGTGTCGCGCAGCGGCACCTCGCCTTCCCAGACCTGGAGCTGCAGGCCGCCCTCGTTGGTCTCGGGGAGGGTCCGCTGATTGATCTCCATGGCCGCGAAGAGAGAATCGATACTCGCGGTCGGCGAAATGACACAAACCACCTGCGGCGCAACGAGGAGGGGATCGGGAACACCGACTACCAGTTCCCAGTCCTCCTCGATCCGCACGATCGCCGCAGGCTCCTGAGCCGGCGCCGAGATGCCGGCGGAAAACATGATCAACGTCCCTAGACAGCCCGCCATCGCCAGGCGGTATCCGAAGCAGTTGTTGCGAGACATCACAGGTACTCCCGAATAGTTTTTGCGGGGACGACTGCCGACAGGCAGCCATCCCCCTGGCGCGGACCGGGGAGTCCCGGGGGCGCCGGAGGGTCGATGAGCAACGCAGCCTGCCCAACAGAAACTCTAGGTCAGGTTTTTCCCATACGCCAAGGAAAACGGAGACCCCAGCCGCCGCTTGCGCGACCGGGGTCGGCGGCGCGCCACGGGAATCCCTCCAGAGCGGAAACGCGTCACCGCGGGACTCCGGCGGGCCGCCGGCGATTGCCGCCCAGGGGGGGCAGCCGTCAACAGTCGGTGCCCGCGGCGGTGGCGGGGGCGAAAGATCGCCGACAACAGGCTTGAGAGTGCTCGGGAAGCCCCCAGCGAACTCACCGTCCGGCGTGGGTCGCCGTGAGCAGGAGCACGATCTGGGCAGCGCTCCCATCGACCACGGCCTGCATGCCGGCCACCACCACCGTCTGGCCGTTGGGGACGGTCAAACTGGTGGAGACGGTCATGGTTTGCGTCGGGGGCGGCGGGAGGGCTTCGGCGGCAGACGGATCCCGCTCGCGTGCCAGTCGCGAGCGCTCCAGGGTGACGTCGGTGGCCACCGTGCCGTCCTCTTCAACCTTATCGCCGGATGAGTCGCGGCGACCAGTGTCCCCCATTCGGCTAGGGTCCGACGGGGAGCGTCGGCTCGGCACAGCCGTCCGCGGCGACCACCGGCACTTCGGCGGCAGCCGAAGCATCGAGCGGTGGGCCGAGTTCCCCGTCCGAGAGCCAAGCGGGTGCCTCCAGGACAGCCTCTTGCTCGAGGTTTCGACGGCGGGTCAGCCAGAATGCCAGGCCGCCGACCACGAGCAACAGACCGACGGCCGCCACCACCTCCAGGTTGCGGAGCCACGCGGTAATCGTCTGGCCGAACCAGAAGCTCAGCCCGAAGACGATGCTGATAACGACCGTGCCGCATGCGAGATCGACGAGCAGGAAGCGGCGGAAGGGGACGCGGAGGATGCCGGAAGTCAGGTAGAGCGAGGCCCGCAGCCCGGAGATAAAGCGGATGAAGAAGAAGACCTTGAGGCCGTGGCGGGCGAACATGGCCTCGATCTGTGCCTCCCGATGGGGGGTGACCAAGTGGGCGAACCAGCGGCGGCCGCGGAGGACACCGCGGCCGAAGTGGTAGCCGATCCAGTACGTGAGCACGTCTCCGGCGATGCCGCCGATCAGGCAGGCTGCGAACGCCGCCACCGGGTTCAGGGCGCCGTGCGAGCTGAGCACGCCCGCGGCAATGACGGGGACCTCCTCAGGAACGGGAAACCCCGCTCCCGTGAGGATCAGGACCACCACAATGGCGATATAGGATCCGTGCTCGATCAGGACGTCGGTCATTGCTGCGGCAGGGTGAGATCGAGCCCCCCCGACACGGTCATTGAAGCCCGCCGGCCGTAGCCTCTGCTACGGCCATCTGGGAAAAGTGCGAGCATTGTAGCGGAGAGATCGCCTCTGCGGCAGACGAGATTCTTTGGCGACGACGGCACACCATTTGTGGGGGTCGTGTCACGGGGGTGTAACGCCGGTTTGACATTCCAGCGGCATATTGGGATCATACACAAGTGTCCCGGCGCGGTGTGTTGGGGAGGGAATACCATGAGATTCTCCTCCTGTCTGGCAAGGTCGGCGCTTTGCTGGACGCGGGGAGCGAATGTCCCCCGCCGATGTCGGTCGCGGTTGCCAAGGCGCTGTAACACAAACGATTCCCATGGGGGTTTCTCTATAGTGGGGCGTATCCCCTCCCTGGGGTCGGGGGCGAGCGGCCCTGCGGTCTCCGCGTCCCCCGGTCTCGGAACGCCGGGCGGAACTTCCCCTCTCCTCTTTGCGTCTTATATAGTGACCCTGCTTTGAATGACGACGCTGAACTAATCCAGGAGTGCCTGTCCGGCAGGTCGGCGGCGTTTGGAAGTCTGGTCCAGAAGTATCAGGACCGGCTGTACAATACCATCGTCCACGTCAGCGGCAGCCGCGACGACGCCTCGGATATCGTCCAGGAAGCCTTCGTGCAGGCGTTCCTCAAATTGGAGACGTTCCAGCAGTCGAGCGCGTTTTATACTTGGCTGTACCGGATCGCCTTCAACGTGGCGATCACCCACCACCGTCGCAGACGACCCCTCGGCTCCCTCGACCACCTGCGGGAACAGAGCGGCCAGGAAGTCGTCGACCGGAGCGGTGGGCCGGTGGAGGCGCTCGAGCGGACGGAGCGCGTCGGCCAGATCCGCGAGGCGATTGCCGCGCTGGGCGACGAGCACCGCAGCGTGCTCGTGTTGCGGGAGATCGAGGGTTGCTGCTACGAGACGATCGCCGATATCCTCCAGATTCCCGTGGGAACGGTTCGCAGCCGCCTGCACCGTGCCCGCGCGGAGTTGCGCGAGCAACTCCGCGAGATGTTGCCGATCGACAAACCCTGAGTCCTTGGTTTCGGCGACCCCGAGTCGCGACTGCCCCTTAAGCCATGACAAACCCGCCGGAACACGAACTGCTCAGTGCCTATCTCGACGGCGAGTTGAGCGCCGACGACCGGGTCCGCGTGGATCAGTGGCTTGCCACCGACGCCGATGCCCGGCGGGCGGTCGAGGAGTTCCGCGCCCTGAGTGCGACCCTGAAGAACCTGCCCGCGGTCCCTCTCGACGAGGACCTCAGCCAACGGGTCTTGCAGACCGCCGAGCAACGGCTGCTGGCCCCCTCGCCCTCTGCGGACGACGGGCGGCAAGGACCTTCCGGTGACGGCCGCGGGCAATCCGTTGCCGCCCCGCTGGAGACCGCAGGTGGCACCGGCCCCAATGGGCCCTCGACGGCGACTACCGGGGGACCGGCCCCGGCGAGCTGGCGGCTTGGCCGCCTCCTCTCGCCGCGGGTGCTGGCCTACAGCGGTGTGGCCGTGACGGTGGCCGTTCTCGTGCTGCTCGCCTCGCCTCCACCCGAGGAAGTGGCCCGGGCACCCGAGGAGCCGGCGGCCCCCGCAATGGAGGCAGATCAGCCCGCTGTCGAAGTGCCGCTCGAGATTCGCGGCCGTGTGGACGACGAGACCGAGCAATCCGCCCGTTTGCACGAGGCGCAACGCGGAGAAGCGGAACAGGCTGCACCACTGGAAGTCGCCGAGCCCATGGCTTCCCCGCCGCCGCCCGAGGCCGCTGTGACGGCTCCGCCCGCCGATGGGCCTCCGCCCGCGGTGGACTCCTACCATTCCGATTACTATTCCGATCGTGACCACCCAACGGCGAGGCCGCTTCCCGGGAGTGCGGGACAGTCCGGATACGGTACTCGTGGTATGCACGATTTTGGTGGCGGCATGGGTGGTGTTGGTGGCATGGTTTACGGGCTCGACGGGTACGGAGGATATCCCGGCGAATCCTACGGGGCCCGCACAGGGCCCCCACCCTGGCAGGCCAGCGCCGTCCCCACGGCCGAGCGCCCCACCGCCGAACCGGTTCTTGCCGAGGAGCTCGGTACGGTGACCCGGGGGGTGCTGGTCGTCTACTGCGATATGGATGCGGGAGCGCTCCAGGGCCGGGTCTTCGACGATATCCTGGTTCGGAGCAACATCGCCTGGGAGGCCGACGAGCGCCTCACCCGCCGGCCTCGCCGGGAGGAAGCTCCGTTTTTCGATGAGGGGGACGACGAGTCGGTCGACGACGCTTCCGAGGCTACGGAGGCAGGGCCGGCTGCCGATGCGGTTCCCGAGAAGGAAATCGACTCTGAGAGCGAAGGCCTTCGGGCTCGCGACCGGCACCACATCGCCTCCCCTGCTCGCCGTCAAGCGGCCGGTGGCCGGGTTTCCGCACCCCAGGAGGACCTCGATCTGGTTTACGTCGAGGCGACCCCGGCGCAAATCGAGGGGGCTTTGGCAGCATTGAATCAGCGTGCCGAGGTCTACCGGGTCGGGGTTACGCCGGCGCCCGACATTCCGGAGCAGCGGCGACTCTTGGCCTTTGGGCGGTCCGAGCCCCTGGCGGCTGAGGGTGACGAGCGGCCGGGTTTGACGCCCGCCCCTCCCCATCCGACCAGGGCACTGCGCGAAGCAGAGGAAACAGAGGTCCCGGCCGAGGACGCCGCCAGAGCATTGGCGGATCGGCGGCTTGGCATACCGCTGCAGGAACGGTCGGAAGCAAGGATTCCTCCCGAGCCTCCGTCCCGAGGAATACCCGGCCGTGCCCCGGCCAAATCGACGGTCGTGGGCCGCGCCCAGCGGGTCCTCACGCCGGCAACGGTCCGCGAGGACCGTGCCGCGTTTGCCGGGAGCGTCCCAGTCGAAGTGCGGTCGCTTCGCGGCGAGGCGGCCCCTTTCGCCGCCGCGGCCGCGCCTTCGGAAGGTCCATCCCAGCCCGCGGAGAAGCGACTTCCCGTACCGGCAACGCGCGCCGCTCCTGCTGAAGCGCTCTCCGAGGCAGTCGATCCCGCTGGGCCCTCCCCTGACTCGTCCCCCGCGCGGCGCGCCGCCCCCAGGGCCGAAAAGGCGCCGGCGGCCGACCCCCAGCCGGAATCGGAGGTGACGGATCCGGCCGATGATCGGCCGGAGGCAGGCACCCCCGGCGATGTGCAGGCCGCACCTGAGGTGGCACCGGCCTACCGCGTCCTCTTCGTGCTGCGCGCCGTCCATACCGCCACGTCCCCAGCCGAGGATGCCGACGAGTAGCGCCGCCAGGCGCCCCACCGGCGAGGCCCTGAGGAGGGCGGCCAGGGATACGGGATGCAGAGCGAGAATCCCCAAATCTCTTGGGGGGTAACGGAGCGAAACGAGTCTTCGCGGGCCTCCGTTTCCACGCGGGAGCACGGGGACGAGGAACGAACGAGCCATCATGCTGCGACTTTCTTTTTACCCCGTCGGTGAGAGCTTGCTCCTGGTTGCCGGGGCCGCCGCGGTGCTCGTGCTGCTGCTTTTCGCGGTTCCTGCGCGGGGAGGGCTGACGCCGCGGCGGCGGTGGGTGCTGGCGGCGATCCGCCTGGGCATCGTCCTCCTCGTCATCGCCGCCATGTTGCGGCCCACGCTGATCTTTACCGAAACCCGCCGCCAGGCGGCCACCTTGGTCCTGCTGCTCGACCGCTCGCGGAGCATGGACATACCGGACGGCATCGGCGGGCGGACCCGCTGGCAGGCGCTTACCGAGGCCTTGGCGGCGGCCGAGGCCCCCCTGCGGCGCCTGGAAAGCGATTTCGAAGTCCGCGCCTACACCTTCGATGCCGCCCTCCACCCGGCCGAGCTCTCGGGGGGCCGGGTCGCCCTCCCGGAAGTCCCCGACGGCGATCAGACCGCCATCGGCGCCGCCCTGGACGACATCCTTCAACTGGAGGCGGGAAAACGGCTCTTGGGGGTCGTCCTCCTCAGCGACGGGGCGCAGCGGGCCTACGCCCCTCGCGACCTCGCACCGCAAGTCGCCGCAGGGCGGCTGGCGGCATTGGGATTTCCCCTCTACACGATACCCTTCGGGCAAGCGAGGGGGCTGGGGCAGGCGCGGGACGTGGCCGTCGAGGACCTCGTGGTCAACGATACCGTCTTCGTGAAGAACGAGCTGGCCGTCACGGCCCAGGTGCGGGTCGACGGCTACGTCAACCGCGAGATCCCCGTCCGCCTCGCCTTCGAGACGGCCCCGGGCCGCATGGAGGTCGTGGACCAGCAGGTGATCCGCGCCACCACCGGCGAAGAACTGATCCCCGTGCGTCTCAGCTATGCCCCCCCCGTCCCCGGCGAATTCAAGCTCGTCCTCTCCGCGGCCCCGCAGCCGGGGGAGCTGGTCACAACGAACAACGAGCTGAGCACCTTCGTGAACGTGCTGGCCGGCGGTCTGAACGTCCTTTACCTGGAGGGCGACCTCCGCGTCGAGCAGCGTTTCCTGCGGACCTCGCTCGACGCTTCGCCCGACATCAACGTCGACTACGTGCGGCTCGACCCCCGCCGGCCCCAGACGCGGCCCGGCGACCTCCGCGAACGCCTCCAGCCTGGGGCCTACGACGTCTACATGATCGGTGACGTCGACGCCTCGGCCTTTCGTCAAGGCGAACTCGGCTCCCTGGCCGAGGCGGTCTCCCAAGGGGCAGGGCTGATCATGCTCGGCGGCCTGCAGAGTTTCGGTGCCGGGGGCTACGCCGAGACGCCGCTGGCCGACGTGTTGCCCGTAGAGATGGACCGCCTCGAGCGGCAGCCGCTCGACGGCCCCATCCGCAGTGACCTTCACCTCCCCGGTCCCCTCCGCATAGAGCCCACCCAGCAGGGGCTACGGCACTTCGTGCTCCTCCTCGCGGCGCCCGGCTCGGAAAACGCATCGGCCTGGGCATCGCTGCCGCGGCTCCGGGGGGCGAACCGCCTCCGCGATCCCAAGCCCGGTGCCGTGGTCCTGGCTGCCACCGAACAGCAACACCCTTTGCTCGTCTCGCAAGTCTACGGCGATGGGCGGGTACTCGCCTTTGCCGCCGACTCGACCTGGCAGTGGTGGATGCAGGGGTTCGAGAACGCTCATCGCCGCTTCTGGCGGCAGATAGTCCTCTGGCTGGCCCGCAAGGACGATCTCGCTGACGGTGACGTCTGGGTGCGGCTGGCGAAACGCCGCTATAGCCCCACCGAGCGGGTCGAGTTCACAGTAGGAGCCCGCTCGCCCGAGGGGGAGCCTCTACACGATGCGGAATTCTCCGTCGAGGTCGTCCCACCCGAAGGGAGCGGTCAGCCGGTAACGCTCATTCGCCAGGAGGGCGAGTCGACCGGGACCTTCCGGGAGACGCAACGGGCCGGAGACTACACGGTCCGCGTCTCCGCCTCGCACGGCGGCGACACCCTGGGCTCGGCAGAGGCGCGGTTCCTCGTCCACAAGCAAGACCTGGAGCTCGACAACCCCGCCGCCGACGTCTCCACGATGGAGAGTCTTGCTGCATCAACCGGCGGCGAGACGTTGGCCCCCGAGCAGCTTCCCCGCCTGCTGGAACGTCTCACCGAAGACACCGAGACCGTGGAGATCGTCACCGAGGCACGGCAGACGTTTTGGGACAGTTGGCCATTCTTCCTCTGTCTTGTCACCCTTATGGGGGTGGAGTGGTTCCTGCGCAAAAGGTGGGGCCTGGTTTGACGGCGCACCATCGGTCTTGCAGCAGGCCATCAGCGTCGTCGCTAACTGCAATATTCCTGTCGGCCATCCCTCCACCGTGCAGCGAAGCAGCAAGCACACCATCCGTGGGGATTGACTCCCCCTCTGTGCCTCGGCGAATCCGTTTGGATTTGGGTGCCAAAGCGGTAAAATGACTTCACGATGGAAAGCAGACTGCGAGGGTCTCTCGACGCGGTCGGCGTGGGCTTGGCGGTGCCGTCACGGGTAGGGGGGTCCGCCGGAGGTGACCTGCCGCGGCTCTTGTCGAAGATGGGGGGGAGCTTTCAGGAGGTCCGAGACGATGGCACGTTTCTGGGACGAGAAGCAGGAGACCGCGGAGGTCTTCGATCCGTTGTATCTCGAGCGGAGTCCCCCGGTGGACGATCTCGAGGCGGAGTCCATACGTCGGCTCTGCGAGGCAGCCACACCTGGTCCCCTGGTGACCGACGAGGAGACCCAGGACCTCGGGGCGGTGGTGGCCACGCTGCCCGATGGCCAATCGATCGTCAGTCTCGGCGTGGAGACCGCCGCCGACGAAGGAGGCACCCCCGAAGCCATCGAGGCGAACTCCCGGCTTTTCTGCCGGGCTCGCTATTACCTGCTCCGTCTCCTTCGGGACCGCGAGCGATGGAAACGGGACCGCGAGCGGCTGGAGTCGGAGGTCGCCGAACTGCGGTCGCTGCTCGCCCGCGAAGCGTCGTCCGAGCGACCGCTCCGGCCGCGGTAAGTGAGTGAGGAGTCGCCCTATGATCCACGGAATCTACCTCGTCTTGGCGGCCATACCCTTGGCCGCTGCTGCCGACGGCCGGCCGGCGCGCCCGGCCGCCGAGGCGGGCAGTCGGGTTACCTCCCCGTCCCCCGATGCCGCCGACTCTGAGGCGCGCCCCGCGCCCCGGAGCGCTTCCGAACTCCGCGCCGCCGTATTCAGCGCCGTCCGCCGCCGTCAGCGGGTCGGAGAGGACGATCTCGAGCAAGCCGCCCTGGAGTTGCTGGGGCTCTACGAGGAGGTCCGCGAGTCCGAACGGCTGCCTCGCACCCATCGGGTGAGACTGCTCCACGTGCTCGCCGAGCGGCTGGGGGAGTTCGCCTTCCGGCTGCAGCCGGAGTCGCGCCGCGAAGCCGGTCCCGGCGGATATGCCGTCCGCGGTGGGGCTGAGATGCGGGGTGATCGGCGCCCTGCCTTCCTGGCCCAGCCGGTCGGTCCCCCGGCTCCCGGGCGAGCCCGTGCCGCGGCTCCCATGGCCGGCCCGCCCGGTGGTGCAGGTCCCCTCGCCGGTCCGCAGCCCGGCGGCGGGGCGGCCGGCGATTACGGCGAGCAGCTCGCCGACTTGATCCGCCGCACGATCGCCCCGTCCACCTGGGACACGATGGGCGGCCCGGGGACGATCCACTACTGGCAACCCGGTCAAGCCATGGTCGTACGCCAGCGGCAAGACGTTCACCAGCAAATCGGCGATCTCTTTCGCCAACTCGAGCGGGTCAACCGCTAAAAAGGAGGTGATTCCAATGGTCTTGCTTGAATTCAGCATGTACCCCCTCGACAAGGGAGCCAGCGTCAGCCCCTTCGTGGCTCGCGGTCTGGAAATCATCGACCGCAGCGGACTCGACTACCAGTGCCATGCCATGGGGACTACGCTCGAGGGAGAGTTTGACGAGGTGATGGCCGTCGTCCAGGAGTGCTTTCGAGCGATGGCCGCCGATTGCGACCGGATCGAGTGCAGTATCAAGCTCGACTATCGCAAGGGCAGGCGCGACCAGTTGCGTGCCAAGGTCGCCAGCGTAGAAGAGAAGCTCGGCCGCCCCGTCCACAAATGAGCCCGCCGGCAGGAAACTCCCTCGCCGAGAAAATCCCCCCCACCGCAAGCTACCCGGCCAGGATTTGAACCTGGAACGAGGGAACCAAAATCCCTAGTGTTGCCATTTACACCACCGGGTAGTAATGCCCCTTCGGCATCGGACGGATTGGGGCCTTTCCAGACGCCGACACCGGTCGGCGGTTCGATGTGCCTCACGTTCTGGCGGCTCCAGGTGAAACCGGTGCCGGTAGTGCTGAATATCGCATCGTATACGACGGGAAAGCGAACCGTCAAGCGAGCCCGAAGAGAGAACATTGCCATGCCGTTTCGGAAGGGCTCGCGGGGGCGCGTTGCCCATGGGCCGGTGGATGGGTGATAATGGTTGGATATCCCTTTCCGACCCAGCCTCCCACCTGCGGACCATGCCATGACCATAGCTTCTCTCGCGGCGCCCGCCGGACGCCGGCGCTCCGCTGCCGCGCCCGCTCCATCTCCCGCCACTCCGCCGAGCCGGCAAGCGCCTAGCCGCTTCCCTTCCCACGTCGATTTATCCCTTGCCATGCGTTCGGCGCTGCCGGTAATCCTGCTCTTGGGCAGCCTCACGGCCGGGGCCTGGGTTGGGGATTCGTGGGCGGGCGCCGGGCCGCCCGCGGCCGAGGCCGGAGAGGGCGCATTGCACGCGGTGGAGCCGGGGCTGCCGCGTTTCCAGGCGGTCGACACCTCGTTCCTGATGGGGTCGCCCGATCCCCTGCCTCCACTGGCCATCGAGGGCGCCTTCCCCAACCTGCAGTTCGACCGGCCGCTGCAGGTCACCCATGCCGGCGACGGCAGCGACCGGCTCTTCGTCTGCGAGCAGGCGGGGCGCATCTGGGTCTTCCCCAACCGCCGCGACGTCACCGAGGCCGAGCGGCACCTGTTCCTCGACCTCAGCGACCGCGTCGCCACGAATCAGTCCGAGGAGGGGCTGATGTCGATCGCCTTCCATCCCAACTTCCGCGAGAACGGGATGGTCTTCGTGTACTATACGGTCCGTCCCCTGGCGAGCGTCGTCGCCCGCTACCGCGTCATGGAGCCGGGGGCCAACCGCGTCGATCCGCGGACGGGCACCACGATCCTCACCTTCGAGCAGCCTTACTGGAACCACAACGGCGGCAGCATGGCCTTCGGCCCCGACGGCTACCTCTACATCGGCCTGGGCGACGGCGGCTCGGGGGGCGATCCCCTGGGGCACGGCCAGAATCTCGGCACCCTATTGGGCTCCATCCTGCGAATCGACGTGGACCGCCGCAGCCCGGGGCGCATGTACGCCATCCCCTCCGACAATCCCTTCGTCGGCCAGGGGCCCGAGGTCCGCGAGGAGATCTGGGCTTACGGGCTCCGGAACGTCTGGCGGCTCTCCTTCGATCGTCTCACCGGCGCCCTCTGGGCCGCCGACGTGGGCCAGGACGCCTGGGAAGAGATCAACGTCATCGAGCGCGGGGGCAATTATGGGTGGAACCTCCGCGAGGGGACCCACCCCTTCCGCCCCGAACTGGCCACGGGCGAGGAGGAGCTGACCGATCCGATTTGGGAGTATCCCCATAGCGAAGGCAAGTCGATCACGGGTGGAGTGGTCTACCGGGGACGGCGGTTTCGCGAGCTCTTCGGGGCCTACCTGTACGCCGACTTCGTGACCGGGCGCGTCTGGGCGCTGCGTTACGACGGGGAGGAGGTGACCAGCAACATCGAGATCGCCGCGCCGCGGCAGTTGCCCATCACATCCTTCGGCGAAGATGCCGCGGGCGAGGTCTACTTCACGGCCTTCGACGGCTACGTGTATACCTTTGAGCCGGCCGAGGACGAGGGCGATACCGCATCCCTCCCCTTCCCGCGGCTCCTCTCCCAGACGGAGCTCTTCACCTCGACGGCGACGATGACGCCCGTCGAGGGGCTGATCCCCTACGAGGTCAACGTACCGCTTTGGTCGGACGGCACGGAGAAGGAGCGGTACATCGCCCTGCCGCGGCCCGCCTCGATCGAATTCAGCGCCGAGGAGCCGTGGGAGCTGCCCGTGGGAACGGTGCTGGTGAAGACCTTCCTTCTCGACCGCGTGCCGGGCGACCCGAGCACCCGGAGGCGCCTGGAGACGCGGCTCTTGGTCCACAATCCCCGTGGCTGGGCGGGCTATACCTACGTGTGGAACGAAGCACAGACGGATGCCCGCCTGATCGATACGGCAGTGACCCACCCCTTCGTCGTGGAGACGGCCGAGGGGCCGCAGCGGCTCGACTGGTACTTTCCCAGCCGCGCCGACTGCAACGCCTGTCACACGGCCGCTGCGGGGCACGCCCTGGGAACCCATACGGCGCAGATGAACCGCCTGGCCGACTACGCGGGCGGTACGGTGAACCAACTCGAGGCCATGGAACGGCTGGGGATGTTTGCCGCGCCGCTACCCGCCGCCGAAGAGCTCCCTGCACATCCCGACTGGGAAGACGCCCATGCCGATCTCGGCGCCGCCGTCCGCGGCTATCTGGAGACCAACTGCGCCGTGTGCCACCAGCCGGGCGGCCCCTCCGGCACGGACCTCGATCTGCGGGCCTTCGTGCCGCTGGCAGCCACCGGCCTCGTGGACCGCGAACCGACGCTCCGCCTCGGCGGGGAAGACTCGATGCTCCTCGTTCCGGGCGATCCGCACCGCTCGGAGCTCTACCTGCGCATGCGCGCCCGCGGCGCCGGGCAGATGCCTCCGCTGGCCACGCACCTTCCGGACCGGGTCGCCCTGGAACGGCTGGGGCGATGGATCGCCTCGCTTCCCGCCGAACCGTAACGGCCTTCTGCGGGTCTCCGGCAAAGGCCGGCGATTCTTGAAACCGGCGGCTTCCGGCCGGCGAATCGTAGGGTGTTCGCTTTGATGAGCAAAGCGAGTATCGAGTCCCCCAACCCCGCGTCGAAGGAAGGTTTCTCATGAAGACCATGCTCTACGGAATGTCGCTGGCTGCCGCTCTGGCACTTGCCGCGCCCAGCTCCGCCCCGGCCGAATCGTGTGCGGCCCCCCCGGAGGCCCCGAAGGACATCGTCGCCACGGCGGTCGCCGCCGACGACTTCACGACTTTGGTGGCCGCCGTCCAGGCGGCAGGCCTCGTCGAGACGTTGCAGGGCGAAGGTCCCTTCACGGTATTCGCCCCCACCGACGAGGCGTTCGAGAAGCTTCCGGAGGGGACGGTCGAGGCGCTGCTGAAGCCGGAGAACAAGGAGAAGCTCGTTGCGGTGCTGACCTATCACGTCGTTCCCGGCCGCGTGCTGGCCGCCGATGTGGTCCAGCTCTCCGAGGCCAAGACCGTGCAAGGCTCGGCAGTGCGCATTCGCGTCGACGATGGCAAGGTCCGCGTCGACGACGCGACGGTGACTGCTACCGACATTGTCTGCTCCAACGGGGTGATCCACATCATTGACGCGGTGATCCTCCCGGAGTAAGCTGGGGTCGCCTCGTTTTGCGGGTTGGGGGGTCCCGGTTGGGGCCCCCCGATTCCGTGCGCCAGATCCGTTGGGGAGCTATCGGTGCCGCTGACTGTCCTCGAGAGGATTGCCGCGGGTGATCCGTCGGCCGTGGACGAATGCATCGAGCGGTTCGGCCGCCTCGTCTGGTCGCTGGTTCGGCGCTACTGCCGCGACTACGGCGCGGCCGAGGATGCCGTCCAGGAGATCTTCATCGACGTCTGGAAGAACGCCGCGCGGTTCGATCCTCAAGCGGCCGCCGAGACGACCTTCATTGCCATGCTCGCCCGCCGGCGGCTCATCGACCGGTACCGCAAGAGCCAACGGCGCCCCGCGGCGCACTCCATGGGCGAGCGCGACGACCCTCCCGCGTCTCACGGCGGCGACTTGCTCGAGACGGCGGAAGAGGCGCAGCGCGCCCGCGAGGCACTCGAGCAGCTCCGCCCCCGGGAGCGCGAGGTGATCCGGCTGGCTATCGACCAGGGATTCTCGCAGTCGCAGATTGCCGAGGTGACCGGCTTGCCGCTGGGAACCGTGAAGACGCACGCGCGGCGGGGCCTCATGCGCCTGCGCCAGCTCCTTGCGCCCGCGGTGGCGCCCTTCGGCAAGGAGGATGCCCCGTGAACGGCTTTTCGCCAGCCTCGGAGCGTGAATTGCTGGCTCTTCTGGCCGATCGGGCCCTTTTCGGCCTGGGACCGGCCGCCCACCGCCGGCTGTCCCGGCATCTTGCCGAGCGGCCCGAGAGCGACGCCGAGATCATGGACCGCACCGCTGCCCTCCTCTTGCTCGGAGCGCGCATGCCGTCGGAACCGCTCCCCGAAGCAATCAGCCGAGAGATCCGCGCCGCGGCCGAACGCTTCCTCGCTCAGCGCGCGGCCGGCGGCGAACCCACTCCCGATTTCCAAGATGGTTACCCGCCATGACCCATCCGAGCCGTTTTCTCAGTGCCGTCGTCGCCCGCGGCCGCACCGCCTGGGCGTCGTTTGCCGCGGAAGAATTCGTCGAACTCCATCCGGGGCTGGCCGGAACCGTCGCCGGCGATCCGTTTGCGGCCTGGCGGAGCGTCTTGGTCGAGTGCACCGAAGCGCTTGCGGCGGCGGCAGCCGCGGACTGCGGAGAGGTCTTCGCCCGGCAGGTGCGGTGGTCGCAGGCGGTCTTGCGAGCGCGGGGCGTTTCGCCGGAAGCGTTTCGGAAGGCCCTGGAAGTACTGGGCAACGTGCTCTCCCGAGAGCTGCCGCCCGAGCCCGCGTCCGCCGCCGAGGCCTACCTGGCCAGGGCCCGGGAAGGGCTCGACGACGAGCCGCCCGGCACGGCGCCCCGGCTGAGCGCCGATTCGCCCTACTCCCGCACGGCGACGAAGTACCTGCTGACGCTGCTGGAAGGGAACCGGCGGGCGGCGCGCGATCTCATCCTCGACGCGGTCCGCGACGGCTCGCCGATCGCCGACCTCTATCTGGAGGTTCTGCAACCGGCCCAGCTCGAGTTGGGCCGGATGTGGGCGGACAACGAGATCACCGTCGCCGAAGAGCACTTCGCCTCGTCGACGACGCGCACCGTGATGGCCCAACTCCTGGCGGCGGCCGACTGCCGCCCGCCGAACGGGAAGA
The DNA here is from genome assembly GCA_007126245.1 of Planctomycetales bacterium. GTDB lineage: Bacteria > Planctomycetota > Planctomycetia > Pirellulales > Thermoguttaceae > SKOZ01. Next base: position 364 of record SLBP01000064.1, on the reverse strand, counting down.
CGTTTCTGGCCGCCTCGGTGGCGGGGAACCAGCACGACTTGGGCTTGCAGATGGTGGCCGATTTCTTCGAGATCGACGGCTGGCGGGTCATCGCATTGGGGGCGAACATGCCGCCAGGGGATCTCGTCGCGGGCATCGATTTCTTCTCACCGGACCTCATAGGCCTCTCCGCCTCGCTGAGCGTCCATCTGCCGCCGCTCGGTGAAGCGATCACCGCCATTCGCAGCAGCCCGCGATCCGCGCAGCTGCGGATTCTCGGCGGCGGCGGCGCCTTGGCCGGACTGAGCGATCTGCCGGGCAAGCTCGGCCTCGATGCCTATGCCGCCGACGCGCGCGAAGCGTTGTCCGCGGGGAGGACGCTCGT
>SLBP01000147.1:0-22323 GCA_007126245.1 Planctomycetales bacterium | reverse complement strand
CGCAGATGCGGTACTTGGCTCAGGGGATCGTGGCCACGTTCGTTATCGGATGCACGGTAAACTCGCTGCTCATGGACCACACGGAAGGCATTCTCTTCGCGTACGGGTGCGGCCTCGCCTTCGGAGAGCTTACCGCGGCCGGTGGCGCGGCAGCGGTCGGCGGCCGGTTCACAAGCGGCGCCCGCGAACCCTGCGACACGCAGAGCGACCCTTCGGCCCTGCGCCGCGCGGCATAGCGAAAAGGACCATCCTGCGAGCGCGGTGCGCCCGCGACCGGGTTGCCGAGATGCATGGAATGAACAACCTGGCCGTCGTCGTCACCACGTACAACTGCCCGCAGGCTTTGCGGGTGGTCGGCGAGGGATTCCTGGCACAGACCGACCGCCGCTTCGAGCTGATCGTCGCCGACGACGGCTCCACGGGGGAGACGACGCGGGTTATCGAGACCCTGGCGCGCACCGCGGATTTTCCCGTGCAGCACGTCTGGCAGGAGGACCGTGGCTTCCGCGCGGCGACCGTCCGCAACCGTGCCGTGGCCGCCACCAGTGCAGAATACCTGGTCTTTACCGATGGCGACTGTGTCCCCCTCCCCGGCTTCATCGCCGGGCACCGTCGCCTGGCGGAACGGCGCTGGTTCCTCTCCGGCAATCGTGTTCTCCTGGGGCGCGCGCTGACCGTTCGCATCGTCGCCGAGGAAGCCGCCCCTTTCCGGGCGACGCCGCTGCAGGCCGTCGGCCATCGCCTGTGGGGGGGCATGAACCGGCTGCTGCCCCTGGTGCGGTTGCCGCTGCCCAACCGGCTCCGCAAGCGGGCCCCGGGTCGCTGGCAGGGGGTGCGGACCGCCAATTTCTCCCTCTGGCGGGAGGACTTTCTTGCCGTCGACGGCTTCGACGAGTCCTATACGGGGTGGGGCCTTGAAGACACCGACCTGGTCTTGCGGCTCCTACGGGCCGGCGTCCGACACAAGGACGCCCGCTTTGCCGGGGCAGCCGTGCTCCACCTCTGGCACGCCGAGGCCTCGCGGGCGGAACTCGAAAAGAATCGCCAAAGGCTCGGGGCACTCCGTGGCTCACAGCGGACCAGGGCGGCACGGGGACTGAGCAGGCACATGGGCCCACCGGACGCGCGGGCTAGGACGGCAAGGGCTCACGCCCTTTAGCGGCGGATGAGGAGGACCGGGCAGCGGGCGAGGCGGACAACGCGGTCGGCGACCGAGCCGATCAAGAGCCGCTGCCAACTACTGCGACCGTGGCTGGAGACGACCACGAGAGCGGCCTTCACCTCTTCCGCGTAATCGGCGATCTCGTGGCCGGGATCGCCGAAGCGGATGGCGACGGTCAACTCGCCGAAGCCCCGCTTGGCCAGCTCCTCCCCCAGCGCCTCGGTGGCGTGCTGCCGCCGACCGGCGTCATCCACGGTATGCCACATGATCCCGGGCTCGGCCGGTTCGAGGATCGGCAGTACGTGCAGAACGTGGAGGGCGGTCGACTCGTGGGCCACCTCGCGGGCTGTGGAGAGCGCCGCGAAGGCATCGTCGGAGAAATCGATGGGGACGACTACCGTCTTCTCGGCCAGCCAGGGCATCGCGCAACCTCCCGTGGGGAATGCATCCGTAAGTCGTCGATTCAGGACGTCTTTCGCCGGAGCTCGATCTGCCCCCCCTTGTAGCGGCTCCAGTAGTCGTCCAGGACGCGGCGGATCTTGCCGCTTAGGATAACCGCCCCGAGGATGTTGGGGAACGCCATGGCGAGGATCATCATGTTGGCGAACTCGAGGATGTTGCTCGCGGTAACGATGGAGCCGAGCATCACGAAGCAGAGGAAGAAGACCTTGTAGGAGAAGGAGGCCCGCGGACCGAAGAGGTAGGTCCAGCACCGCTCACCGTAGTAGGACCATGAGATCATCGTCGAGTAGGCGAAGAGGACCACCGCCACGCCGAGGATCCAGTCGAAAGCGGGAATCACCGTGCGGAAGGCGGCGGCGGTGAGCGCGGCGCCGTCGTTGTCCTGGACGAAGCGGGCGTATTCAGGGTTCACGTACACGCCGGTGATGATGATCACCAGGCTGGTGATCGTGCAGACGACCACGGTGTCGATGAACGGTTCGAGGAGGGCGACGATCCCTTCGCTCACCGGCTCGTCGGTGCGCGCGGCGGCGTGGGCGATGGAAGCCGAACCGATCCCCGCTTCGTTGGAGAAGACCGCCCGCGTGATGCCGATCACCATCACCCCCAGGAAACCGCCGTAAGCGGCGTCCGGCGTGAAAGCCTCGCGGAAGATGGCGCCGAAGGCGGGGAGGATCATATCGTAGTTGCTGAGGATGATGAACAGTGCCCCACCCACATAGACCACACACATCAGGGGGACGATCTTCTCGGCCGTGGCGGCGATCCGCCGGATGCCGCCGATGATGACGATCCCCACCACGACGGACATCGCCAGACCGTAGATCCACTCGCGGCCCTGCAGCCAGGGAACGAGGTCGCGCACCAGACCCATCGACTGCCCTACCTGAAAGGCACAACCGCCGGAGATGGATCCTCCGACGCAGAGGACGGCAAAGAGGACCCCCAGGATCATCCCCGCCCGCGGCCACCCCCGCTCGGCCAGGCCGTTCTTCAAATAATGCATCGGTCCGCCGGAGACGGTGCCGTCGGGAGCGACCTTGCGGTACACCTGCCCCAGCGTGCATTCGGCGAACTTGCTGCTCATCCCCAGAAAGCCGACGAGAATCAACCAGAACGTGGCCCCCGGTCCCCCAGAGGCCACGGCGATCGCCACGCCGGCAATATTGCCCAGCCCCACTGTGGCCGAGAGGGCCGAGGAAAGGGCCTGGAAGTGGGTAACCTCCCCCGGCTCGTCGGGGTCATCGTAGTCCCCCTTGGTGAGCCGGATCGCGTGCCAGAAGGCACGGATGTTGATGAAGCCCATCCTCAAGGTGAAAAAGAGCGCGCCGGCAAGCAGCCACAAGACGATCAGCGGCACCTTCGTTCCCAAGAGGCGTTCGGTACCAAAGTCGAAGAGGAGGACCGCTCCGAGCGGTTCGACCAGCCACTTGGCGAAGAAGGCGTCGACTCGAGCCATCCAGCCGCCGGTCTGCGCCTCGCGGGGGTCGCCGGGATCGTCTTCGCGGGACTCCCCGCCAGCCGCCGCGGCACCCGGATGCCCGCCTTCGTCTTCGATCGCCACGCCGCCCGCGCCACCGGCGACCCCCTCACCGGACCACGGTTCCCCCTCCGTCACTGCCCCCGAGGCGACGCGCCCATTCGGGGGGGCTTCGGCGACGGGTGCATCCGTACGCGGGGCCGCCCGCGACGCCAACGCCGCCAACAAGGCAAGGAAAACCCCCCCGAACAGCACCGATAACCGGCGGCGGCGTGCTTTCATCGACCGTGGTGTCCCTTCGTCTTCCTCTCTGGGGGCTCGTGGTGTGTCTCCCGGTGGTGTGTCTCCCGATTTAGTCGAAACCCCCTTGGGTGTCAACAGTTAGTGGCAGAAATCGCCGGCTGGAGGCCGCCTGCCTGATATTTTTCGCAACCACGCTTGATAAAAATATCGCTGCCGCGTAGGATGCCCTCGATGAGGCCAAGCACCTTCTCGGCCAGCACTACCGAGCCATGAGCACCATTACCAACACATCCTCCGATGCGGACCTGCTGGAGCTGCTCCGCGTGCGCGGGCCGGTCAGTGTGACGCAAATGGCTGAGGAGACCGATGTTACGCCAACTGCCGTCCGGCAGCGGCTCAGCCGCCTACTGGCCGGCGGTCTGATCCGCCGCCGTGCCGTACGAAGCGGACGCGGCCGACCGCGCCACGACTACGAATTGACCGAGAAGGGCCTCCGCGAAACGGGCTCCAATTTCGCGGACCTGGCCATCGTCTTGTGGAGGGAACTGGGGTTCACCTCCGACCCCTCCCTGAGGGAGATGCTGATCCGGCGAGTGGCTCAGTCCTTGGCGGCTGCCTATTCTCGGGAAGTGCACGGCGAGACCATCGCCGAAAGGATGGAGACACTCAGCCGGCTCCTTTCCGAGCGTCACGTCCCCTTTTCGGTCGAGCATCGTGACGGCATTCCCGTGCTGACGGCCCACGCCTGCCCCTACCCGGAACTGGCCGACAAGGATAGCACCGTGTGCGCGATGGAGAGACAACTCTTCTCGGAACTGCTCAAACAGGACGTGGTGCTCGCCAATTGCCGCCTCAGGGGGGGTAGCTGTTGCCGTTTCGAGCCATGCGACCCGTCTTCGGAGGCACCGCGGCCCGAGTAGCCATGCGGAGGGGGTGTTATTCCGTCCGCCCGAATTACCCCATACGCCATTCATTCCAGAGAACCCGATCCCGAACCTCTGCAAGAGAATCCCAGCCGCCCATGAGCGAAACCCTGAAGATCATCGACCTGCACGTGAGCGTCGACGACCACCCGATTCTCAAGGGAGTCAACCTGGTGATCCGCCGCGGCGAGACCCACGCCCTGATGGGTCCGAACGGATCCGGCAAGAGCACCTTGGGCTTCGCCTTGATGGGTCATCCGAGCTATCAGGTGGTCCGCGGGCGCGTGGAGCTCGACGGCGAAGACCTTCTCGAACTGGAGCCGCACGAACGGGCGCGGCGGGGGCTCTTCATGGCCTTCCAGCGCCCGGTCACGATCCCGGGCGTGAAGATGGCCGACTTCCTCCGCCACGCCAGCACCAATGTCCAACGCCCCGAACGCAAGGAAGGCGAAGAGCTGATCCCCATGCGCCAGTTCCGCAAGGAGCTGCGGGCGAAGATGGAGCAGCTCCGCATGGACGCCTCATTCGCGCGGCGGTACGTGAACGACGGCTTTTCCGGCGGCGAGATGAAGCGGGCCGAGATCCTGCAGATGGCCATGCTCCGCCCCGCGTTCGCCGTCCTCGACGAGACCGACAGCGGCCTGGATGTCGACGCCGTCCGGCTGGCCAGCCAAAGCATCGCCGAAATCGGCGCCCGCGAGATGGGCTTGCTGATCATCACACACCACGAGCGATTACTGGAACGCAATCCTCCCGACGTGACCCACGTGATGCTTGCCGGGCGAATCGTGGAAACGGGCGGTCTGGAACTGGCCGCCGAGCTCCACAAGGCCGGCTACGACCGCATCCGCGCCGCCCACCCGGAAGCCGCTGCCGAGGAGGAAGCCATGGCAGCCGCTACGGCGTCCAACGCCTCCTAGCGGGAGTCCGGGGCCGGTGAATTCGTCTCAAGGCGGGCCGCTCACCGTTGCCGCGCCCCGTCGCCGTTGGCGGCTTCCCCGGCCGTCGGCTCCAACACGACAACCCGAAGCCTTTTCCTCATCAATATACACGGTACTCCCATGGCAACCGACCTGAAACAACAGACTCGCGAGTGGCTCGGCGAGATCAACAAGTACGACTTCCGCGACGAGGAGCAGTTCGTCTTCAAGGCGCGCAAGGGCCTCAACCGCCAGGTGGTCGGCGAGATCTCGGAGATGAAAGGGGAGCCCCCCTGGATGAGGGATTTTCGCCTCAAGTCCCTGGAAGTCTTCGAGAGCAAGCCGACGCCCAAATGGGGCGGGCGGATCGGCCTGGACTTCCAGGACATCTACTACTACCTGAAGCCCACCGAGCAGCTCAGCAAGAGCTGGGACGACGTCCCCGAAGATATCAAGCGGACCTTCGACCGCCTGGGCATCCCTGAGGCGGAGAAGAAGTATCTCGCCGGGGTGAAGGCCCAGTACGAGAGCGAGGTGATCTACGGCTCGCTCCGCGAGGACCTCGAGCAGAAGGGGGTTCTCTTCACCGACACCGATACGGCGGTCCGCGAGCATCCCGATCTGGTCCGGGAGTACTTCGGCACGATCATCCCACCGGCCGACAACAAATTCGCTGCGCTCAACTCGGCGGTCTGGTCGGGGGGCTCGTTCATCTACGTCCCGCCCGGGGTGAGCATCGAGTTCCCCTTGCAGGCCTACTTCCGGATCAACGCCGCCAACATGGGCCAATTCGAGCGGACGCTGATCATCGTCGACGAGGGAGCTCAGGTCCATTACGTCGAGGGGTGCACGGCGCCGATGTACTCGACCGAGAGCCTCCACTCGGCCGTCGTCGAGGTCATTGCCAAGCCGGGCTCCCGGGTCCGCTACACCACGATTCAGAACTGGGCCAACAATATCTACAACCTGGTGACGAAGCGGGCCGTCGCCTACCGCGATGCCCTGGTCGAGTGGGTCGACGGCAATCTCGGCAGCCGGCTGACGATGAAGTATCCCTCGGTCTACATGCTGGAGCCGGGAGCCCGGGGCGAGATCCTCTCGGTGGCCTTCGCCTCGAAGGGCCAGCACCAGGACGCCGGCGCCAAGGTGGTGCACTGCGCCCCGCACACCTCCAGCCGCATCGTCTCGAAGAGCATTTCCAAGAACGGCGGCCGCTCCAGCTACCGGGGGCTGGTCCGCGTCGAGCGCGACGCCAAGAAGTGCCGGTCCAACGTGGTCTGCGACGCCTTGATCCTCGACCCGGTGAGCCGCAGCGATACCTATCCTTATATCGAAATCGAGGAGCAGGACGTTGCCGTAGGGCACGAGGCGAGCGTGTCGCGGATCGGCGAGGAGCAGCTCTTCTACCTGATGAGCCGCGGACTGACCGAGGCCGAAGCGAGCACAATGATCGTCAGCGGCTTCGTCGAGCCGTTGGTCAAAGAGCTCCCCATGGAATACGCCGTAGAGATGAATCGCCTCATCGAGTTGCAGATGGAAGGCTCGGTAGGCTAAAGACCGGGATACCGATATGATCGAACGAACCGCGACGAACACGATGCTGACAGCGGATGGTTTCACGGAAGAGGGTTTCGAGGCCTTTCTGGCGGGGCGCCGCGAGCCGCCCTGGTTGAGTCGGGTCCGCCGCGAGGCCTTCGGCGCCTTCGCCGCCGCGTCGCTGCCCGACCGCTCTCTCGAGGAGTGGCGGCGGACGGACGTCCGCCCCCTGAAGCTGGGATCCTGGACCGTGCCCGCGGGGGCCCCTTCGACAGCCGAGGCCCCCAAGGCGCTTCTCCACGAGGACGTGGATCTCGCCGGACAGGCCGCGACCCGCGACGGCCAAGCGGTCGACGCGTGGCTCGACCCGGCCCTGGCCCGCCAAGGTGTCCTCTTCGGTAGCCTCGACGACCTCCTCCGCGAGCACGGCGACCGGCTGCAGCCGTACCTCTTCGGCCGCGCCGCCGACCCGTTCGCCGACAAGTTCGCCGCCTTGCACGCTGCTTTCTGGTGCGGTGGCACGTTGCTCTTCGTCCCTCGTGGAGTGGCCGTCGAGCGGCCGCTGCACATGATCTCCGCGTTGGGAGATGGCAAGGTCGACTTGGGCCATACCCTGGTGGTGCTCGAAGAGGGAGCCGAGGCCACCCTGCTGGCCGAAACGGCGAGCACCGCCGCGACCGACGGCGGACTCCACTGTGGAGCGGTGGAACTGCTCGTCGCTCCCGGAGCGTCGCTCCGCTACGTGAACCTGCAGAACTGGGGGCAGGGCGTCTGGCACTTTGCCCACCAGAAGGCGGTGGTCGAGCGGGCCGGCCGCATCCAATGGACGATCGGCGCTCTCGGCGCTCGCCTGGCGAAGGTCAACCAGCAGGTCGTCCTCAGCGGAGAGGAGGCCGAGGCCCAGGTCAACGGCGTGATGTTCGCCGAGGGCCGTCAGCACCTGGCCTACGTCACCCGCCAGCACCACGAGGCTTCCCGCTGCCGCAGCGACCTGCTCTACAAGGGAGCCTTGCAGGACCGTTCCCAGTTGGTCTGGCGGGGGATGGTCAAGGTCGACCCCGACGCTCAGAAGACCGACGGCTACCAGCGGAACGACGTCCTCATGCTCTCCCAGGCCGCGCGCGGCGACTCGATCCCCGGTCTGGAGATCGAGGCGGACGACGTCCGCTGCTCGCACGGGGCTACGGTGGGGCGCGTCGACGACGAGTTGATCTTCTACGCCCAGAGCCGCGGGCTGAGGCGGAAGGAGGCCGTGCGGCTGGTGGTCGCCGGCTTCTTCCAGCAGGTCTTCGACCGCATCACCATCGGCAGCGTCCGCGAGGCACTCAGCCGGGCCATCGGCCAGCGGATCCGCGAGTACCAGGAGACGTAAGGAGACCACCATGAGCAGCGACACCTCCGGTTTCGTGCCCGTTTGCAAGGTAGGCGACGTCGCGGACCCCGGAAAGGCGATCATCGAGGTCGAGGATCGCCTGCTCGCCCTCTTCCACCTGGACGGTGAGTTCTACTGCATCGACGACCTCTGCACGCACGACGGTGGTCCGCTGGGTGAAGGGGATTTGGAGGGGCACGAGATCGTCTGTCCCCGGCACGGCGCGCGCTTCGACATCCGCACCGGCAAGGCCCTCACCATGCCCGCGACCAGCCCCACCGCGGCGCACGAGGTCCGCGTGGAAGGGGACCAGGTGTTCGTCCGCCTCAGGGCGTAGCATCCCGGCGACCGTCAAGGGATCCGCGGAGCCGGGTCCTGTGGAAAAGGGCAAATCGAAGGATACAGCGAGAGGAAGATCGCGGCGCCTCGCGCAGACTGCCCTTCGGGCTTGTTTCTCGCGTTTTCGTAAATCATCCCCCCGCCCCAGAATACCCGTCACGGGAAGCGACGCCCCATGGTTCGCATCACCGAAGATTCCGTCTACGCCGCCCTGCGGCAGGTTCACGACCCGGAGCTGTTCGTGAATATCGTGGACCTGGGTCTGATCTACGAGGTCCGTCTCGCCGAGAACGCCGGCCGGCAGGAAGTCTACGTGAAGATGACCATGACCAGCCCGGCGTGCCCGGCCGCACCGGAGATCATCGCCGACTCCAGGAACGTCATCGAGGACCTTGGCGAAGAGGTGGGTGACGTTGAGATCGAAGTGACCCTCGATCCCCCCTGGACGCCGGACCGCATGACCGAGGAGGCCCGCGACGAGCTGGGCATGTATTAGGCTGGCTCCGCGGCGGCGGGGGACGCAGTGGAGCGGCCATCGCGGGAGGAAATCGCGCCTATCGTCGCTGCACGAGGCAGCGGACGCTACCGGGCAGGGGGCAGCGCTATGGTCTGGGCGGGATGAGCCGCGCGGGGCCGAGCAGTCCGGAAGGCATCAGCGGCGTCTCCGCCCAGGGGACCTCCTAGGGCCAGGCAGGCCCCAAGCGTGTCCAGCGCGGCTCGCCATGGTGAACTCCTCGTTGGCCCGTCGGCTCCTACGGCTGCCGGCCACCTCGGCGCAGGTGACTCCGGCAGCGGTTTCCCTTCGGTTTTGGTAGTCGGAGAGATGGCGGCCCATTCCCATGCGCCGATCGCCCAGGGCTCGCGGACGGGAGCCATTCTACTGCGGCCTCCGCCGCCCCGGCAATCGGCTACCCACACAGCCCCACCCATGGTTCAATGGGGATAGCGGCCCGTCCCGCCGCCGGTTGCTGCCCGTCCCACCGCATCGCGGACGCCGGAGCTCCCTCGGGGTGGCGGCGAAGCTGAGCTTGGCGGACAGTACGTGCCCAAGCTGGAGCTTGGGCACGAGGGATGATCCATCGGCGGACGGGCACTGGAGCACAGCCACGCCCTTCTCGCGACGCTCTGCGTCGCCGAAGGGAGGTGCCACCCGACCGCCCGTCCCACTGACAACTGACATCTGACCACTGACCATGCCCCCCGATCGCGGATATCGATACTTAGAGCCGGCGGCGCTGGCCCGGGTGAAGAACCTGGCGCTGGTGGCGCGGGGGGTGGTCGAGGGGGCGATCAGCGGGCTGCACGCCAGCCCCTACAAGGGCTTCAGCGTCGAGTTCGCCGAGCACCGCGAGTACACCCCCGGCGACGATCCCCGCCATCTCGACTACCGCATGCTGGCCCGCACCGACCGGCTGTTCGTCAAGCAGTACGAAGAAGAGACGAACATGCGGGTGCAGATCCTCCTCGATACCAGCGGATCGATGGGCTACCGCTTCGAGGAGGGGCTCACCAAGCTCCAGTACGGGTGTTATCTCACCGCCGTGCTGGCCTACCTCATGACCCGGCAGCAGGACCAGGTGGGGCTGGTCACGTTCGACACGCAGGTCGGCCTGGAGATGCCCGCGAGGACTTCCCCGCGGCACTTCGGCGAGATGATGCGGCAGCTCGAGGCCATCGTCCCGGCCGCCGAAACCGACATCGCCGAGACGCTCCACCGCCTGGCGAGCCGCTTCAAGAAGCGGTGCCTGATCGTGCTCGTCAGCGACCTGTACGACGAGCCGGACGAGCTGGTGCGGGCGCTGAGCCATTTCCGCCACCGCCGGCACGAGGTGATCGTGTTCCACGTGCTCGACCCCGCGGAGATCGAGTTCCCTTTCCGCGAAACGGTGGCCTTCCAGGACATGGAGACCGGCGCCCGCCTCCAGGTCGACCCGGCTTACGTCCGTGCGGCCTACCGCGAGCAGATCGAGGCCTTCATCGACCACTACCGGCGGGCCTGCGCCGAGAAGCAGATCGACTACGTGCTCGCCGACACCCGCGTTCCCTACGATTTCCTCCTCTCCCGCTACCTGGCCAAGCGCAGCGCCCTATGACGTTCGCCGTCCCCCTCTTTCTGCTGGCGACGCTCGCCGCGGCGATCCCCGTGGTCCTGCATCTGGTCAACCGCCAGAAGGCGCGGCAGCTCCCCTTCAGCACGCTGCGGTTCCTGCGGGTCAGCGTGCAAAAGACTCGGCGGCGGAAGCAGGTCCACGACCTGCTGCTCCTGGTGCTGCGGGCGGGAGTGCTGGTGCTGCTGGCCCTGGGGCTGGCCCGCCCCGCGCTGACCGGGCTGGGAACGCTCTTCGGCGGGGAGGCGACGGCAGTGGCTATCGTGCTCGACAATTCGCTCAGCATGGGGGTGCGGACCGGCGAAGGAACGCGTTTTGACGCCGCCAAGGCGGCGGCCATTGAGGTGCTCGGGCAGATGCGCGAGGGGGACGAGGTGGCGCTCTTCCTCACCGGCGGGCCGGTATTTCCCGAGCAGGGCCGCCGGGACCGCACCGGGGAGACGGTGCGGCAGATGCTGGCCCAGGTGCAGGTAAGCTACGAACGGGCCGACCTCGGTGCCGCCCTCCGCCAGGCACGCACCCTGCTCGCCGAAACCGATGCGCCCAACCGCCGGCTCTTCGTGATCAGCGACATGCAGGAGCACTCCTGGGACACCCTCCGCCGCAGCCGGGACGCTGCCGGCGCCGAAGTCGCCGAGGATCCCGCCGGGGCCGAGATCCCCGTCATCCTGGTCGACTGCCACGGGTTGCCCGAGGCCAATGTGGCGGTGACCGACGTATCGGTCGAGGCACCCATCCCCGCCACAGGTCTGCCGGTGCAGGCCCGCGTCGAGCTGACCAACTCCGCCGCCGCGGCCCAACGGCGGCACGTCGAGCTGTACGTCAACGGAACCCTCACGGCGGCGAGTCCGGCCGTCGAGGTTCCGCCGCAGGGGCGGGCGAGCGTCGATCTTTCGTTTGCCTTCCGCCAAGGTGGGATACAGCGGGGCGAAGTCCGCCTTGCCGGCGAAGACGGCTCTCCCTTCGACGACCGCCGCTTCTTTGCCATGGAGATCGACCGGGGCATTCCCGTGGCCGTCGTCAAGAATCGCGCCCACGAGATCCCCCATCTGGACGACACCTTTTACCTGGAAGCCGCCCTCGACCCCGGCGGCGGCGAGGGGTGGGCCATGCGGCCCACCGTTTTTTCGGCCGAGCGGCTCCCTGCCGAGCCGCTCGACCAATACGCGGTGATCTACTGCGTGAACCTCGCCGCCCCGGACGGCGATACGGCAGAGCGCCTGGCCGCCTACGTGGCCGGAGGGGGCAATCTCGTGTGGATCGCCGGCGAACAGACCGACCCGGAGGCGTACAACGCCATGGACGCTTCGGCCGGCGGCGGGCTCCTGCCGGCACCGCTGGCCGATGCGCGGACGCCTGGCGTCGAAGAGGGCCGCGATAGCTGGTACGTGGCAGCCCTCGACGTCACGCACCCGGCGCTGGGTCAACTCGCCGAACCGGCGTCACTCTACCAGTCGGTGCTCGTCTACCGCCACATTCCCCTCGAAGCCCCCGAGGCTCCCGAGATCCGCGTGCTTGCCCGCCTCGACAACGGCGCGCCGCTGCTGGTCCAGCGCCGCAGCGGGCGCGGAACGACGACGTTCCTGGGGACGAGCGTTCACGTGGGCTGGACGAACCTACCGCTGCGGCCGGTCTTCCTGCCGCTGTTTGCCCGGCTTACCTTCGACCTGGCGGGTGCCGAGCAAGCCCGGCCCGCGTTGCTGCCCGGTGCCCCCCTGACGATCCCTTTCGCCGCGGGACGGCGGCCCGCCAGCGTCGAGGTCCAGCCTCCGGACGGCGAGCTGATCCGCCGCCAGGTCGCTCCCGAGGAGCCGGCCTTCCAGTTCGCCGACACGCACCGCATCGGCGTTTACCGAGTGCGCCTCATCGAGCCCGGGCAGATCCGCGCGGCGGCCTTCGCGGTGAACTTCGATGCCGAAGAAGCCGGAGACCGGCCGATCGAACGGGGCGCGCTCGAGGATCTCCTGCACCCGGCGCCGCTCCTGGCCGCCGATGACCCCCGCGACCTCTCGGCCCTCTTCACCGGGCTCCGCGAAGGGCGCGGCCTCTGGCACGCCTTCCTGGCTGCAGTGCTGGCCGGGCTGGTCCTCGAAGGCTTTCTCGCCAACCGCTTCACGCCGCGGCACGGGGAACGCGGGGCAACAGGCCGGGCCTCGCTCCCCCATGGAAGTTGGGTTGTGCCGCTGCCGAAGTGACGGAGGAGCCGTCCGGCCTACTCGAAGACGATAGTCGCCTCGGGCAGGGCTTCCTGCAGACGTTGCACGCCCACGGCGGTGACGTCGGTCTGCACGAGGTTTAGGTTCCTGAGGGTGGAGATCTTCGCCAGGGACTCGGCGGCGGCATCGCTGACGCGCGTACCCTGGAGGTTGAGGTTCTCCAGCGCCGGCATCTCGGCCAGGTGGACGACCCCTTCGTCGGTCACGCGGGTGCTGTCCAGGTTCAAGCCCTGGAGCGACTCGAGCGACTTAATGTGCTCCAGGGCCTCGTCGGTGACCATGGTGAGCCAGAGATTGAGCCGCTCCATGTTGGGGAAAGACGTCAGGTGAGCCGCGCCCGCGTCGTTGAAGGGGGTTTCGCTCACGTCGAGCATTCTCAGCTCCGCGAGGTCGGTCAGGTAAGCCAGGCCGGACCCGTTGATGGAGACGCTCCGCAGGCTGAGGCGGCGAAGCCTCGTCAGACCGGCCAGATGTTGGAGCCCTTCGTCACGGACCCCGTAGCAGCGCAACAGGTTCAGGTCGTCCAGTTCGCGCATGCCGGCCAGGTGGACGAGCCCCTCGCTGGTCAGGCTGGCGTCTTCGAGGGCCAGGGTCCGCATCTGCTCCATGCCGGCCAGGTAGGAGACGCCGCGGTCCGTCACCGCTGTCGAACGCAACCGCAGAGCCCGCAGCCCCGTCATCCCCTGCACGTGGGCCAGCCCCGCATCACTGATGATGTTTCCCCGCAGATCCAACAAGCGGAGCTTCTCCAGCCGCGCCAGATGCTCCACACCGTTGTCCGTGATGCGGTTGTAGAGGAGATTCAAATACTGGAGCTCGGGCATCTCGGCAATGTATGCCATCGCCGCGTCGGTCATCTGGGTGGTGCGGCGGAGCCCGAGGTCGCGGACCGAGGTGATGGTCGCCACCTCGCGAATGCCGTCGTCCGTAAGCCGAGTGTTCTCCAGGACCAGCCTGCGGAGATCCTCGAGCTCGACGAGGTAAGACACGGCTTCGTCCGTGACCCGTGCCCCCCAGAACTCCACGTTCTGGAGGTGCGGCAGGTGGACCACCTCGGCGATGTCCTCGTCGCTGATCTCCCGCTCGGGGAGCAGAACCGCAATCACGCGGCCCGCCGCATCGTACTCGACGGCGCCGCCGAGGCCCTGGAAGTGCGATACGGCAGACTCCATCTCGGCGGTGAGCTCGAAGGGCTCCTCGGCGACTTCTTCCGGTTGGGGAACCGCGGGGTCGTCCGGGACTGGTTCCGCGGGCGGATCCTCCACCGTAGGACATCCGGCGATCGCAACGAGGCAAAGCACGACAACCCAGGGCACCCACCGTCTCATCTGGCAGTCTCCGTGGAAGGGACTAAGAGTGGCACAGCGCAAACCGCCACCAACCAGCTAGCCTACCTGATGGCAGGCCGCGTTCAAAGTCCCCCCACCAATACGGCGGGGGACCCTGGCGGGGACCGGGTGGTCTCGTGTAAGCTCAGGATGGGCCGCGCGCGGGCGCGATCCGTTTTCTTCCCCGCCGTCTCCCATTTTCGGCAGGGAGAATCGGTCAGTACTGTTTCCAACGAGTTGGGAGCTTACACCATGACGTACCAAACCAGTCGTCGAAGGTTTCTCAAGACCTCGGCTGCCGCGGGCATCGGCTTTTGGGTCGCGGGGGGCGCTTCGGCCAAGGCCAGCAATTCGCTCAACGAAAAACTGACCCTGGGGGGGATCGGTGTTGGCGGCCGGGGAACCAGCGTCCTCGCCGGCGCGGCGCGCTACGGCGAGGTGATCGCCATCTGCGACGTGGACGACAACACCCTGGACGGGATCGGCCAGCGCTACGAAAACGCCCAGCGTTTCAACGACTTCCGCGACATGCTCGAGGCCATGGAGGGAAAGCTCGACGCCGTGACCGTCTGCACCCCCGACCACACCCACGCTGCGGCGGCCGTGATGGCCATGCGCATGGGGATGGCCTGCTACTGCGAAAAGCCCCTGACCCGCACGATTTACGAGGCCCGCGTCCTCGGCGACGTTGCTCGGGAAACGGGGGTGGCCACGCAGATGGGCAACCAGGGGACCGCCCTTGCCGGCCTCCGGAGGGCCGCGGCCATGCTCAAGGCCGGTGTGCTGGGAACGGTCTCTGAGGTCCACGTGTGGACGAACCGCCCCATCTGGCCGCAGGGCGGAGAACGCCCCGAACCCGCCGATCCTCCCGCCCACCTCGACTGGGATCTCTGGATCGGCCCCTCGCCCGAACGGCCCTTTGCGTCCGGTGCGTACCACCCCTTTGCTTGGCGCGGCTGGTGGGATTTCGGCAGCGGCGCCCTGGGCGACATGGCCTGCCACACGATGAACATGCCCTTCATGGGCCTGGACCTTAAGGATCCCATCTCCGTCCAGGCGGAGACCAGCGGACACAACCGCGACAGCTTCCCGGCCTGGTCGAGGATCGAGTACGAATTCGCCGCCACCGAGGACCGTCCCGCACTGAAGATGATCTGGTACGACGGTGGACGCCGGGCCCCGGCAGAGCTGCTCGAGGGCCGCGAGCCGGCTGGCAGCGGCTGCCTGATCATCGGTGAGCGGGGCAAGCTGTACTCGCCCGACGACTATGGCGCCCAGTTCGAGTTCTTCGCCGGCGCCGAGCCAATCGAGGTCGAGATCGAGACTTCCCCCGGCCATACCGAGGAATGGATCGAGGCCATCCAGGGGGGGAAGGCGGCGGTGTCCAACTTCCCCGATTACGCCTCGCCCCAGACGGAAACCGTCCTCTTGGGCAATCTGGCCGTCTGGGCCGACGGCCCCAAGGTCACCTGGGACGCCAAGACGCTCACCGCCTCGGGTGCCCCGGATCTCGACGTCCTCGTCAATCCCGACTACCGCGAAGGGTACTCGCTGTAAGCGCCCCGGTGCCATCGCGGCGTTCGAGGGGCGTCCGTGCAGCCGGCCGCCGCGGCGGCGGACGCCCTAAAACATCATTATCATTAGGTATCCCCCTAGGTCCTGGTGCGTGCAATACGCCATGCGTAGGGGATGCGTCCTGGTATCGGCCGTTCGAGTACCTATCCGCTCACGAACTCCTCGATCCCGTTGAAGGCCGCCTGGAGGACGTCCATCCCCGCGGCGAAGGAAACGCGAGCATAGCCCTCGGCACCGAAGGCCGAGCCCATCACGGTGGCCACACCCTTCTGGGCGAGCAATTCCAGGCACCACTGCGTGGAGCTGTCGACCTGCGTGCCTCCGTACACGCGGCCCAGGTGCTCCCGGATGTTGATGAAGGCATAGAAGGCGCCGCCAATCTCGGCGCACGAGATGCCGGGGATCTCGCGGATGCGGCGGAGGACGAACTCGCGGCGGCAGGCGAACTCGCCCCGCATCGAGGCCACACACTGCTGAGGACCGCGAATCGCCGTCACCGCCGCGTGCTGACTGATGCTGCACGGGTTCGAGGTCTGCTGGCTCTGTAAGTCGCCGATCGCCCGGGCAACGTTCGGCGGAGAGATGCTCCAGCCGATCCGCCACCCCGTCATGGCGTAGGTCTTGCTCACGCCGTTGACGATCACCGTCCGCGCTGCGATCCCGGGCCGCACCGTGGCAAAGCTGGCGGAACGGTGCCCCTCGTAGACCAGGCGGTCGTAGATCTCATCGGCCACTACGACGAGGTCGCGGGCCTCGGCGACGTCCGCCAGGGCGGCCATTTCCTCGGGCGCATACATGCTCCCCGTAGGGTTCGAGGGACTGCAGAGGAGTAGGATTTTCGTCCGTTCGGTCAGGGCCGCGGTGAGCTGCGCCGCGGAGAGCTTGAAGTCGCTCGCCTCGGTGGTCTCGACGATCACCGGCCGCGCGCCGGTGAGCTTGACCAGCTCGGCATAGCTCACCCAATAGGGTGCCGGGATGATCACCTCGTCGCCGGGGTCCAGCAGCACCGTGAAGACATTGTGCAGGGCGTGCTTGGCCCCGTTGGCCACGACCACCTGGCCGGGCGTGTACTTGAGCCCGTGGGCCGCCTCGTACTGTTCGACCACGGCCTGCTTCAGCTCGGGGATGCCGCTGGCGGGCGTGTAATGGGTGTGTCCGGCCTGCATCGCCTCGACGGCGGCCTGGCAGATGTGCTCCGGTGTGGTGAAGTCGGGTTCCCCAAGGCTCAAGTCATAGACGGTCCTGCCCGCCCCCTTGAGCTCCTTGGCCTTGGCCGCCATGGCCATGGTCGCCGAGGGCTCCAGGGCCTGAACAATGCGAGAGATGATCATCGGCATGAGACTGCTCCGCTCCTTCCAACCTCGATCCGGAAACCGGCGTCGCCGGGGCCCGTTGACGCCCGGCGCCGACCGCCACACAATCACCTGCACGGAGGGAGCGCCGGTGTACCGCCGGCCGTAGCGGCCAGCACGGATAAAGCTCCTGTTCCCGGCGCATCAGCGGCCGTGCGGGACCCCACGGGCGAGGCCCAGGCCTCCCGGCGGGGTTGGATTCTAGTTCATCCCACCCCGCTTTCCAAGTAGCCGGACTCTCCAACCCAACTGCTCGGAAACATCAGGAGTTGAGATGCCAGACACACGCGTGGGGCTGTGGTTAGTCGGCGGCAACGGGGGGGTAGCCACCACGACGATCCTCGGTTTGGCGGCCTTGCGCCGGGGGCTCGTTGACACGACGGGGCTGGTCAGCGCCTCGGCGGAGCTGTCTGATCTGCCGCTCGCCGGACTGGGGTCCTTCGTCGTAGGCGGCCACGAAATTCGCCGGCTCTCGCTGGCCGAAGAGGCCCGCCGTCTGGCCCGCGACCACCGCGCCGTCGACCCCGGCCTGGTCGAGGCCTGCGCCAAAGACCTCGGCGAAATCGATGCACGGATCGTCCCCGGCACACTCTGGAACGTAGGCCCGACGATCACCGCCCTGGCCGCCCGCGACTCGGGAGGGTTCCAAGTACCCGACGACCCCACGCCGCGAGCGGCGGTCGAACGGCTCGGCCAGGACCTGCTGCGGTTCCGCAGCGAACACGACCTGGACCACGTCGTCGTCGTCAACGTCGCCTCCACGGAACCTCCCTGCGACGCCACCCGCCTGCCCAAGCGATGGGAGGACTTCGAGCCGCTCCTCGACCTCTGCGATGCGCCGCTGCCGGCCAGCACGCTTTACGCCATCGCCGCCATGGAGGCCGGAGCCGGCTATATCAACTTCACCCCCTCGTTGGGTTCGGCACCGCCGGCCCTCGACGAACTGGCCTGCCGCTGCGGCACCTGCCATATGGGCTGCGACGGCAAGACAGGCGAGACGCTCATGAAGAGCGTGTTGGCCCCCATGTTCCGCCACCGCAACCTGCGGGTGATGAGCTGGGTGGGGCATAATATTTTCGGGAACCTGGATGGCAAGGTCCTCGACGACCCGGTAAACAAGGGCTCCAAGGTCACCAGCAAGGACCGGCTCGTTCGCCAGATTCTCGGCTACTCCCCGCAGACACTGGTCTCCATCGAATACATCGAGAGCCTCGGCGACTGGAAGACGGCCTGGGACCACATCCACTTCGCCGGATTTCTGGGCACGCCCATGACGCTCCAGTTCGTCTGGCAGGGGTGCGACTCGCTGCTGGCGGCCCCGTTGGTGATCGACCTGGCGCGGCTCGCCGAACTGGCCCACCGCCGGGGCGATCGGGGGCGGCTCGGCTTCCTCGCCCCCTTTTTCAAGAGCCCCTACGGGATCGACGAGCACGACTTCGCCCGCCAGACGGCCATGCTCCTCGCCTGGGCCGACGCCGTCCGCCGGGACGGATGACTCCCTCCTCGAAGTGCCGCTCCTCTCGTTTCCCAGGTGCGGCTTGCCTTCCCAGCCTACCCGGGGGGCGACTAGAATGGACGGGTATCGGATTGGGTCCCTGTTCGTCGCTTCCCGGAAGCCATGCCCGCCAACCTCACAGCGCAATACCTCAAAGCCGAAGAGGAGTACCGCCGCGCCACCACGCTGGAGGAGGAAATCCAGTGCCTCCAGGTCATGCTCCGCGAAATCCCCAAGCACAAGGGGACCGATCACCTCCAAGCCTCGCTCAAGGCCAAGCTCGCCAAGGCAAAAAAGGATCTCCAGACCGAAAAGAGCACGGGGAAGAAGTCGCGGGGCGTGCGCATCCCCCGGCAGGGGGCCGGGACGGTGATTCTCCTCGGCGGACCGAACGCGGGGAAGAGCCAGCTCCTCGCCACCCTGACCCGCGCCACACCGGAGGTCGCCCCTTATCCCTTCACGACCCACGCCCCCATACCAGGGATGATGCCCTGGGAGGACGTCACCGTCCAACTGATCGATACGCCGCCGATCACTGCCGACTTCGTCGAGCCTTATACGTACGGCTTGATCCGCGCCGCCGAGCTGGCGCTGCTCTTGGTCGATCTGGGGAGCGACGACGGCATCGAGCAGTGCCAGGAGGCGCTCGGGCGGCTCAATTCCACCAAGACGCGGCTGGGGCGTTCGAGCCATCTGGACGAGAACGACGTGGGCCTCTCGTACACACGAACCTTCCTGGTCCCCAACAAGGTCGACCACCCGGAGGCGCCCATCCGTCTGGAATTGCTCCATGAGCTCTGCCCGCTGGACTTCGAGGAGTACGTCGTCTCCGCCCAGCAGGGGACGGGCCTGGAGGAACTGCGGCAGGCCATCTACGACGCGCTGGACGTGGTGCGCGTGTACACCAAGTTGCCCGCCGCCAAGGAGCCCGACCGCGACCGGCCCTTCACCGTGCGCCGCGGCTCCACCCTCCTCGACCTGGCCGGGCAGGTCCACAAGGATTACCTCGAGAATCTCAAGTTCGCCCGCGTCTGGGGCAGCGCGGTCCACGACGGTACGTCGGTCAAGGGGGACTACGTGCTCCACGATCGCGACGTCGTCGAGCTGCACATGTAGGCATTCATGCTCGTCCGCGCTGCCACCAGTTGGACCATCCTCCGCATCAGCATCGGGGAGCGCCTCGTCTACCGCGGCGACTTCGCCCTGGGGACGCTGATGCGCTTCCTGCCCATCGTCACCCAGATCTTCCTTTGGGGAGCCATCTTTTCGGCGATCGAGGCCTCACGCGGGGGAAGCGCGGAGGTGGCGGGCTATGCCTACCACGACATGATCGCCTATTACCTGCTGACCATGGTCAGCCGTTCCTTCTCGAGCATGCCGGGGCTGGCCTCGGGCATCGCCCGCGACATCCGCAACGGCACGGTGAAGAAGTACCTCACCCAGCCGATCGACATGATCGGCTTCCTCTTCCTCTACCGCCTGGCCCATAAGCTGGTCTACTACACGGTAGCCCTGCTCCCTTACGCGCTGGTCTTCTATCTCTGCCGGGGCTTCTTCGCGGGCTGGCCGCCGCCCGAGGTGCTGGCGGCCTTCATCCTCTCGCTGGTGATGGCGTTTCTCTTGGGTTTCTTCCTGGAAGCCACCATCGGCATGATCGGCTTCTGGTTCCTGGAGGTCAGTTCGCTGCTCTTCGTGTACATGCTCTTCAGCTTCTTTTTTTCCGGCCACATGTTCCCCATCGACATGCTGCCCGGCATTTGGGGAGACCTGGTGCAGTTGATCCCCCTGAAGTACTTGGCCTATTATCCGGCAGCCGTGTTCTTGGAGAAGGTCAGCGGCGCGGAGCTCGCCTGGGGGCTGGCACTGCAGGCGGCATGGGTGGTGTTTTTCATGGTCACTGCCCGGGTGGCCTTCGTCCGCGGCGTCCGCCGCTACAGCGCCTTCGGAGGGTGACACCGTGCCGGACCGCGTCGATCTTCCCGCAGGCCGATCCCCCGCCGCCGAGGAGCGGCCCCGCTACCTGGGCGTCCTCCTCACCTTCGCGCGCAACAGCCTCGTCCGCGACATGACCTTCCGCGGCAACTTCCTCATCGACACCGTCTCCTCACTCTCCTGGGTGCTCATGAACCTGGGGTTCTACATCCTGATCTTCGAGTACACCCCCATGCTCGGGGCGGGGACCGGTTGGGGAAAGAACGAGTTCTTTCTCTTCCTGGCCACGGGGCTGATGATCAACAGCATCGTCCACGCCTTCTTCATGCCCAACGCCGACGAATTCAGCGAGCTGATCCGCACCGGCTCGCTCGACTTCGCCCTCCTCAAGCCGATCGACACGCAGTTCCTCGTCTCGCTGACGCGCGTGGAATGGTCCTCGCTGGGGAATTTCTTCTTCGGTGTGGTCCTCCTGGCGTATGCGCTCACCCAGGTCGATTTCACCCCGGGGCCGGTTCAGTGGCTGCTCTATCCGCTCTACATGGCCTGCGGGATCGTGATCCTCTACAGCCTGATGTTCGCCCTGGCGGCCACGAGCATCTGGCTCGGCAGGAACCAGACGCTCTATGACTTCTGGTTCTATCTGACCAACTTCTCGCGCTATCCCATGGAGATCTACCGCGGCCCCTTGGGAACGCCCCTGCGGCGGACGTTCACGTTCGTGATTCCCGTGCTCCTGGTAGTCAACGTCCCTGCGCGGATCCTGGTCAGTCCCCTCCTTCCCCGCACGGCCGCCGACTGGTTCCTTCCCCTCTTCGCCCTCCTCGCCACACTTGCCAGCTTCACCGCTTCCCGGTGGATCTTCAACCGTGCCCTGCTGAGCTATCGGAGCGCCAGTAGCTGATACCGGGTGCTGATTCTCTTGCAGCAGCAGACGGCAAGTCGTCACCGGCGAGCGCGCGCTTAGCAAGGAAACGGCACCTGCCATCGGCCCTGGCTTCCTGGTGAGAGCGGGTGTTTCCTGCGGTTGCCTTGGGGGAAACCCCCTATTTGGCGGCGTTTATCACGGTGATTCTGCACGCCGGTCTAAGGAGAATTCTTGATGCAGCAAAGTACGGGTTTGCTGGGGACTGTCTCCAGCGACATTGCCAATAGGGTTCACTGGCGTAGCTGGCCCGTTATAATTGCCAGCGCTTAGGTGAGGATAAGGAAGAATCCCTCCAGGAATGTCCGGGATTCGTCGTTGCCGGGTGGTTTCGCTCGGCTGGGAATCAGCGGCGCGCAAGCTGCCCCACGGAAAGATTCCACGATCTGGGAGAGCCGTTATGGATTTGGATGACCTATTTGATCCCAAGGTAGCCGTGGCGGTTGCGGTGACTGCCGCAGTCACGTCCAAGCCGGTCCGCAAGGCACTGCGTCAGGGCGCCGTCTATGGCATGGCCGGTCTGTTGGTGGCCGCGGATCGGGTTTCCGCAGTTGCAGGTTCATTTGCCGAGGGAGCGCAACAGGCCGCCGCCTCCGTCAAGCAGACAACGGAGGGGATGACCGAGACCCCCGTGCAGCCGAGCGAATGACCCGAATCGGTCAGTACGGGGCGTGCAGATTACTCCTGAGGCGAGAGGAGACCGTCATGCCGGCCGACACAGACACCGCAGCAGAGAACGACCGCAAAGGAAAAGAGTTCTCCGACCAACACGAGCAGGAGGTTTCCCGCGATGATCAGGTCCCAGGAGGGGGGGCGGCAGCGGATGATTACGAGGCAACCCTGCGGCGGGCAGAAGAGATGGTCGATCGTGCGGCAGGGAGGATCGGCGTCGTTGCCTCGCGATTATGGCGCCGCTGCCGGCGGCTGACGGCCCGCTGACCGGGAGGAGGGGGGG
>SLBP01000038.1:0-7289 GCA_007126245.1 Planctomycetales bacterium | reverse complement strand
CGCTGGCGGCCACGTAGAAATCGGTCCACCGCTGGCCTTCGGCGGCCATGCGATCGAGGTGGGGCGTGGCCAGGGTGGGGTGGCCGTAGCAGCCCAGGTCGCCGTAGCCGAGGTCGTCGGTGAAGATGAGCACAATATTTGGTGCAGGACTTCTATCCGGGAAATCTCCGTTTATTTCGGCACCTGTTGAGAGCAGGAAGGCGGAGATGACGAGGATGAGTGTGGTTTTTTGTAGTAATGGGGACGGTGAATGCGGGGTGTAACAGCCCTCTTGTGATGGCGGGAGTCGCATCGCAGCACCTCCTTCAGGCTTGGCAAATCGTGCTGGTAGGACGGGGACAGGCCAACCGTCGGCCACCCAGTATCGGTCGCCCGCGATCCCCCGTCAACGCGCCTGGGGATTCAACCGGCGGCAAACGCTGGGGGAAGGGAGGATCACCATGGGAGGGAAACGGAAGCCGCGGCGGCGGCCGCATGGGTCGGCATGACACGGGAGGCAGACCGACTGCTGGTACTATACGATGCCGGACACAAAAAAAGCTTCAGGAAGTTGACCCGGCTCGAGGTCCCACTCGGAGACCAACTCCGTCGCCGACACGCCCGCCTGCCGCCGCGCCGACTCTTCGCTCGCGCGGAAATGCTTGACCTGGCCCCCCTTCGTGATAGGCTGGTGGGCGCCCGCGGTCGGCAGTATCCGCTCGGGCGTTTTTTGGGAATCGATGCCCAGCCCCGGAAGAGCCGGAGCTTCAAACCTTCAAGGTATCGCGAGAGGAGGTGGTATCATGCCGCAGTATATCGCACGCAGGCAGCTTCTCAAGTCGGCGATGGCTGCCGCAGCCGGAATGGGGGCGGCCAGGTCCCTCGACGTCGCGCACCTGTCCCACCTTTACGCCGGCCAGGGCGATGTCGCCCCCATGCCGGCCCGCCGGCTGGGAAGGACGGACTACCAGGTGCGGCTCTTCAGCCTCGGGGCCCAGGCGACCGTCGAACAGGAGGGCCGGCAAGAGGAAGCCGTGGAGATCATCAATCGCGCCCTCGACCTGGGGGTGAACTACATCGATACGGCCCCCCGGTACGGGGCGGGGATCAGCGAGCGCAATGTCGGCGAGGTCATGAAGGACCGCCGCAAGGAGGTCTTCCTGGCCACCAAGAGCCACGACCTCACCTACGACGGCACGATGAGGCTCTGCGAGGAGAGCCTCGAGCGGCTGCAGACCGACTACCTCGACCTCTACCAGCACCATGCCGTGCACCGCGACGAGCAGCTCGAGCAGATCCTCGCCAGGGACGGCGCCGTGCGGGCCTTCGAGCGACTGCAAGAGGAGGGCGTCATCAAGCACAAGGGGATCACGGGCCACTCGTCGCGCGTCCTCCTGCGGGCCCTGGAGCAATACGACTATGCCTGTGCGCTGATCACCCTGAACCCCGCCGACATTTGGATGTTGGACCGCGAATACTTGGGTGCCTTCTTCGCCAAGGCCGCGGAGAAGGACGTGGGCGTGATCGGCATGAAGGTGGTCGCTCGGGGGCAGATCCTCGAGAGGGGGTTGACGATGAAGGAGCTGCTCACCTACACGCTGAGCTTCCCGGTGGCGACGGCGGTCGTGGGCATCTCCGTCGTGGAGCAGCTCGACGAGAACGTCGCCATCGCCCGCGGCTTCGAGCCCCTCTCGGAGGAAGCGCGGGCGGCGATCGAACGGCGCGCCGCCGCGTGAGCGGCCACGGCGCCGACGCCACCTTGGCCAATGCCGTGGGGGAGCCACCTGCCGCGGAGTGGCCCGCTGGAAGTCTCGCGGTCAGCCTTCACCCACGGCGAACCGCAACCAGCTCGCCGTAGCGGCAAGGGCGAATAACTCCATGAATACCGCCCGTTACGCCTTGATGAGCTCGATGCCTTCGCCCGTCCCGAGATCGCGCGTGTACTGCTTGCGCTCGGGGTCGTTCCAATGCTCGTGGACGCCCAGGCTGTTCGGGATGCTGCCGTCGCCTGCCGGGGCGTAGCGCGTCGCCGAAGGCGGCTGCGGGAGCAGCGCCGCTTCGTGCAGGTAGTTGTCCACCGCGCCCACCATCCGCCTTGCAGTCGGTTCCGCCCCGAAAAAGTCCACGGCCACCGATTCGATCGCCACCGGATCCTGCGAGGCCAGCATGCTCGCCGTCCAATGACCCTCGAATGGCGCCGACTGCCACTTCTCCGGCAGCACGGACTGGTGCGGCGCGGCATAGAGGGCATCGATGTAATAGAGGATCGTCTTGCCGCCGAGGTCGGGGTGACCCAGCAGGTCGACCAGTGCGTTGTAGGTCCCCATCGGCCGGCGGGTGGTGGTGATCGAGTCGTGCAGATGACTGGGGTTCCAGCCACGGTGGGGGTCGCCCGGGCCGGGGTCTTCGCGGTAGACCGAACCGTAATGATTCTTCACGCAGAGGGTGACGCCCGCCAGGCTGTGCCCCTTCAGCACAGCGGCGTTGATCTGGTAGGTCGCGCCGGTCACGCACTTGGGCAGGTAGGTCTTGCCGTGGTCCGGCGTGGCGGGATCCCCGAAGAAGAGCGCCGCGTTCCTGTCGGGCTCGGTCTTGAAGCGCCCTTCTCCGCCGTCGCGGTCTTCGAAGCGGATGCCGGGAAATTCCGCGTGGCAAGGGTCGAAGATCGAGTCGGGAACGAATCGGGAGGCGTCGTACACGATGAGGTCGCTCTCCCGCACGCCCGCCTCCCGCACGAGCTGCCGCAGCAGAGCAATCGTCGACTGCGGCGTGTTGTACACCCCCTGCGTCGGATCGACGCGCCGCTGGCAGCAGTTGAGATTGAGCTTCACGACGACCTTTTCGCCGGGCTGGTAGCCGGCGTTGCCCCGCCGCCGTTTCCGGTTCGCGTGCCGGAAGAGGCGATTCCACGCCTCGGCCTCCGTCTTGGCGCCGGTGACCAGCTTCAGGGTGTCGCGGAGCATGCGATCAGCGCCGGCGGCGTCGGTGAAGCGGTCCTCGTACCAGCCGCCCGACTCCGTGTCGCCGTCCCAGCGGGCAACGGACGGATCGTGGACCCAGACGACGCGGCCGGGCAAGATGCCTCGGGCCGTGCCGATCGGCTCGTTCGGCGGCTCGGGCGCCACCCATCGAGCCGGCGTCGAACCCGCCTCGTCCGCCACCGCCCGGCGGACCGGCAAGGGGATCCACAAGGACCATGTGGGACAGGTGCCGGCAGCCAGCACCCCCTTGAGAAACGCGCGTCGACTCACGGCAGGTCTCCTCGATCGAAAGGTGACGGCCACCTATTGGGCGCTTTCGGATCTGGGCGCAAGTCTCCCGGAAAACGCCCCAGCGGGGACTGCACTCCAGCGGTACGGGCAGGGCACCCCCCGCCACCCTACCATGAACGCGGGCCCCGTCAAGCAAATCGCCCGAGATGCTTGTCACGAGGTACCTGCGCGGTTATCGTCCGGGGAGTCCGATCGGAGCCTGGTGTGAGGTGGCCGGCATCTCGATGCAGGGTTTGCTGAAGGGTCGAGACGCCCCGGCCTGAGCCGCCCGGTACGCCGCGGCAGGGTAAGGACGGGTCCGTTTTTCGGGCATCGGCGGTCGTTAAAGACAGGGTCGATTGGCCGAAAAATGGACCAGTCCCCGGCCGCCCCGTGAACGGTTACATGTTCTCCCCTGAAGAACGCGGCGATCGTCCCATCTTGATATCATCTTACCGCACGGGACGCACGAAAAGGAAGTTCACGCCGTTACCGGCTAGTCGCGCGGTGAGTGTCGCGGAGCCCGCGTCGGTGACCGGGTGTGTCGAACGAGCGGTGACCTTCAGGGCGGCACGATCCGCCACTGCTTGGAACTCCTCTTCCGTATGGCCCCGGCCCGGCGCCCGCGCGAGCTGATCGCGCAGCTCGCGCGCCAGCGGGTAGTAGCTGTTGTGGTCTCGATCGATGCGGTATTGCTCGACCTCGACCTCGTCCCCCTCGATACCGAGCAATTCCAAAAGGACCTCAAACTCGTGATCGGAGCGGGACTGCGGATCCTGCTCATGGTGGGAATAGAGGAGAACGCGCACGTCGTCTTCCGTCGTGCCGGCAAAGCCGCCCACCAAGTGCCCCCCGATCTCGCGGGGGGGCAGGACGTAATAATCGTCGCCCAAGGTGGAGAGCAGGTTGACGAAGTGGAAGATGGGGCTGGGGATGACCTCCCATCGGTCGTTTACCTCAATGCGCCGTACCACGTCGTTGAGCGTGCTCCAGTTCTGCCGGATGGCCGGCCAACCCATCAACGGCGCTTCGCCGCCGTACGCGTAGCGCGGGTCGGCCGCGGCCTGCTGAAGCAGACGGCCGACGATGTTCGCGGCCCACGTGGGAAAGTAACCGTTCCCGAGGTACATTTCGGCGGCACCGGGATCGTTGATGGGTTGCCACCTCGGGACCGTCTCGTGATTGACGATCGCGAGCGTTTCGAAGTACTCAGGATCGATCTCGAGGGCGACTTCCTTGGCGCGGATCAGTTTCGCCGCCGCGAGCTCCGAGTAGTTGTAGGTGTGGATCGAAAGGAAGTCGAAGGGCGCGCCCCGGCCACCATTGGCTTCGCAGAGCGCCTCGACGCGCCGCGAACGGCGGCCGTCCAGACGCGGGTCGGCATACGCGGCATTGAGTTCCAGCGCGCCGGGGCCGCTCGCAGTCGGCGAGACGTGCGTGAGAAACGCTTCCAGACGCATGCGCAGACCTGCGATAGCCCCCAGTTCCAGCCCGCCCACCTGCACCTTGCTCGAATCGTAGCCGTGGTCCTCGAAGGCGCGGAGGATGGCGTCGGAGCTATAATCGTAGAATCGCTGCAGCTCCTCCCAGTCGCCGGTCCGCCAGTAGACGCTCGTCAAGTCCGGTTCGTTGAACACCACCCAGGGCCAGTCGAGTGTGGCATCGCCGTAACGCGCGATCAAATGGCCGGTGATTTCCCGCGTCACCTCATGCAACTGTACCAGACATTTGGCGGTAGTACCGTTGCGCCCGTCGATCGATAGATCGCCCGGGGCATCGGCGAAGCGGGGGATCACCCGGAATCCATAGCGCTTCACAAGCAGGTCCCATTCGTGGTGAACACGGCCCCAATAGTAGCGGGCCGTACCCGGCGGATCGAACTTGCGCAGGTAGGTGCCGCCCGGCGGAAAGAGGCCGGGACTGTGGGGATTCTCTTCCGTCGGGGGAGGCTGCGAGTATTCGAGCTGCCACGGCTGCGCGGGTTCGTCGAACTCCGTCACCAGTACCGAGCGCGCTAGATCATCGACTGCGATCACGGTGGCGCGCGCGCTCTGGTGCCCGTCCGCGATCAGGATCTCGTCACCGACCCGATAGTCGCCGCTGAGGGGCCGGCCGGAAGGGATGCCGTACTGCTGATGTCCCCAAAAGTCCTCGACGTGGAGCCGCACCTCGCGCTCGCGCCGCTCGATGGCCGTGATGCGGCGTGTCTCCTTTTCGCGGACCAGGTTGGGGTAGGCCTTGAAGACGTTCGGCTGGTGCTCGAAACCCGTCAGGTAAGCATCGCGCAACAGGTTCCAAGCGTGGGGATACGCCTCGCGTGCCTCGGCCATCAGCTCGTAGTGCGGCACGCGCCCATTCTGGCGGGTGCTGGTGGCGAAGGCGGGCTTGGCGAATCCGTTGAAGAACGCGCCTCGCCAGTAAACGTCAGGTTCAGCCCGCAAGTCGAGCGTGTAGTCCAGCCGATGCCTGTCGGGAGCCTGCTCGGTGGTGAACGACCAGACGCCTTCCTCCTCGCCGAGTGTCGCGCCCCGTCTGGATCTTGCCTCCACGCGTATCGAATAGGTCGTATCCGGCTCCAGCTCCCCCGTCGAATCCACGAAGACCAGCAGCGATCGGCCCGATCCGCGAGGATGGTCTGCCAGATGACCGAAGTATCCCGAAGCGAATTGCCGGCCCGCACGCAGCACCTCGACAGCTTCTCCACCGGCCGTCTCGAGCACAATGGACACGGAGTCGGCAAGGACCTCGTCGGATTCCACTGGCGAGGCGATCTCCATATAGAAGCTGCTGCGCAGCGGTACATGCCGTGCGCCGACCTGGGGCCTGGGGCTGTCACCGGGCGCTCGGACGAAACGCCCCTCCGGGTTGCGCAGTTGGAGCGTGACGTCCTCCGGAAGGGCATCCTCCGCTTCATCCGGCACGGCGTCGAGCCCCCGCCCGTCCCCTGCACCCGCAAAGGAGACGATGCGCCATGCGCCGTATTCCTCGATCAGATGCAAAGCCAGCCGCAAGGGGCGCTCCTCCCCCGGGAGCGTCAGACGAACGGGGAAGACCCAAGCCTTCTCCTGCTCCACGCGCACCTCGGCTTGATCCACATCGATCGCCAGACCGGCGAGGTGCCCTCCCTCGAAGGCGTTGTCCAAGAATCGCCGCACCTGGACCTCATCGCTGCCATCCCCGCCGCGGTAATCGGCCGAGATGGTGGCCATGACGGCATCGATGTCCGCGTTGAGCATCGCGCTCCGCCACCGAGCGACGGCGACTCGGACCTGCGCCTCGGGGTCATCGCGGGCACCGGTAGCGAACAGAGCAAGAACGCCCAGAATCGGTGCGAATATCAGTGACGTTCGTCTCATGGGGTTACTCCCTGTACTAACGACATGCAGGAGGGGTCTGCTCGTAGTAGAAGACCCCCTTCTTATTGGCGACGATGATGTCCACCAGGCCGTTGCCGTTGACGTCTGCCAGTTCGAGCTGCGTGCCCACGCCACTGTCCTCGTCGATGACGTGGCGGGTCCAGCGGGGGCCCTCATCGCTCCGCTCCACGGTGTAAAGGAGGAGCTTCGAAGGCTCGTCGTCGCCGGGGTCGACTCCCGGGGGATGGGCGAGGTAGCGCTTGCCGGTGACTGCGTCGGGAAGGCCGTTGCCGGTGAAGTCGTGGAGGGCGAGGGCGTGCGTCTGGGAGACGCTGCGGTCGATCTCCTCGGTCACCCAGGTGCCGTTGACGCGGCGGTGCCACCAGACGCCGTATTCGTGGGCGCTGGTGGTGAGGATGTCGGCCTGCCCGTCGCCGCTGAAGTCGGCAATCACCATGTGAACGCAGGGCTCGCCGAGGTCGGCCCGGTGGAAGGGCCACTCGGCCACACTGGGATCCTCGGGCTGCTCCCACCAGCCGCCGCGGACGACGACGTCCAGCCGCCCGTTGCCGTTCAGGTCGCCCACGCCCAGCCCGTGGGCATTGCGATCCGTCCCCGGCGCCGCGGGAACGGAGAATGTCTGCACGTCCCAGGGGGCGTAGGGATCGTCACCGGGGCGGACGTACGCCATCCGCCGCTGGGG
>SLBP01000165.1:0-22434 GCA_007126245.1 Planctomycetales bacterium | reverse complement strand
GTATGACCTCCGGCGGGGCGAGGAGGACTACCGGATCGAGGTTGCCCATCACGCAGCGGTCATGGCCCACGGTCGCCCAGGCCTCGTCCAGACGCACTCGCCAATCGAGCCCGATCACTTCTCCCCCGGCCTCAGCCAAAAGAGGGAGCAGGGCGGGATTTCCGGTGGCGAAGTGGATGGCGGGAACCTTGCCGGCCAAGGCGCGGAAGACCTCGCGGCTGTGGGGGAGCACGAAGCGGCGGTAGTCATCGGGGGCCAGGCAGCCGGCCCAACTGTCGAAGAGCTGAACCACCTGGGCCCCGGCCTCGGCCTGGGCGAGCAGGAAGCGGGCCACGCCGCGGGCCAGCCGTCCCATGAGGGCGTGCCAGGCATCGGGATCGGCGAACATCAAGGTCTTCGTATGGCGATAGTGGCGGCTGCCGCGACCCTCGACGGCGTAGCTGGCGAGCGTGAAGGGTGCCCCTGCGAAGCCGATGACCGGCAGGTGGTCGGCAAGGCCGGCCCGGGTGAGGCGGACGGTCTCGAGTGTGTGGTCCAGCGGGGCCAGATCGTCGAGCTCGAGGAGCCGATCGACGTCGGCTGCCGTGCGGATGGGATTGGCCAGGGTGGGACCGCCGTCCTCGAAGGAGAGGTCCATTCCCATCGGTTCGAGGATCGGCAGGAGATCGGCGAAGATGATCGCCGCGTCGACGCCGAGCCGGTCCACCGCCGCGAGCATCACTTCGGCGGAGAGGGAGGGGTTCTTGCAGAGATCGAGGAAGCGCACCCGCTGGCGAACGGCCCGATATTCCGGCTGGTAGCGGCCCGCCTGCCGCATCAGCCAGACGGGCGTCCGCGGCACCGGTTCGCGGCGAACGGCACGCATGAGGAGGCTGTCGTGCCACGGCGGCAAGGCGGGTTCGGTCATCGTTCGGCTCAGAACAAGTACTTGATAGCCACGAAGCCCCCAATAAGAAGTGCGAACAAGAGGAGGGCGGCCCAATCGAAATATCGCTCGAGAAGCGCCTTGATGCTGGGCCCGAAGAGGTAGATGCAGCCGGCCACGAGGTAGAAACGGCCGAAACGCCCCACCGTCGAGGCCACCACCAGCACCCAGATGCGGACATCGAACACGCCCGCCGCGATGGTGAACACCTTGAAGGGGATGGGAGTGAACGCTGAGGCCAGGATGGCGAGCATGGCGTTGTCGTTGTAGTGGCCCTGGACGAGGGCAAAATTTTCCGGGGTGACGCCGGGGACGTAGGCGTAGAAGAAGTCGCCCAACAACCCCCAAAGCGCGTAACCGACGTACCACCCCGCGACCCCCCCAAGCACCGAGCCGACGCCGCTGACCGTGGCATAAAAGAACGAGCGGGCCGGTTTGGCAATAGAGAGGGCGATCTGCAGGACGTCTGGGGGGATGGGAAAGAAGGAGCTCTCGGCAAAGGAGAGGCTGAAGAGCGCCGGGGTGCCGAACCGCGAGTCGGCCCAACTAAGAACCCAGCGGTAGAGCCGCATCACGAGGCGGTTGCCCGTGCGGTAGACCGTCAGCGGCGCCAAGACCACACCCAAGCAGATCCGCCACCAGCGGCCGGTAGGTTCGGCTACGTTCGGAATATCCGTGGAGCTGTCTTGGGCCATCGAATTCTCGGCAGAAGATGTAGAAGGTTGTTATGGAGAATTGGAGAGCGCGAACGCCGAACGCCTGGGAGGCACAGGTGCCATTATATGGGGGTTTGCCGGCGCGCGGAACCGCAATCAGGCCGGGGGGGGCGGTCCACTTACCAGGAAGTTCGTAGTCCACTCCCTATTGGCAGGATACCTTCAGGTGGGCGTTATCGCCAGCAAGGAGGGTGGGGCCTCGGGCATATGCCGAAGGCGGGCGACGGAACGTAGGTGCTTGCTGTTTTTTGAATTGCGATGGATTCGTGTTGACGGCCCCCGCGGTGAGCGATAGAATCCCCGTGAATTTCTCTGGGGTAAGGTTTGCGCGCAGCACGCCCCAGGGGATCGCAACTTTTTTTCTAACAGGGCCTGACCGGTGATCAAGGACGGATGCCGATGGCTGTGGACCGGTCGGTGGAGATTGTCGTTCGTGCGCCGGCTAAGCTGAACCTCTACCTCGAGGTGCTGGGTCGGCGGAATGACGGCTACCATGACGTCGAGACACTCATGGTGCCGGTCAGCCTCTGCGATGTGCTCACCTTTCGGGACTCCCCGGAGGAGCAGGTCTTGCTGTCGCTGGATTGGGGGGCGTCGAAGGCGGCCGACGATTCCGTCGGCGGACTGCCTGCGGGCGCGGAGAAATTGGTGGTGCGGGCAGTCGAATTGCTCCGCCGCCGTTTTGCAGTCGGGCGCGGAGCCCGGATGCGCCTTCTGAAGCGAGTCCCGTGGGGGTCCGGCTTGGGCGGTGGATCGAGCGATGCCGCCGCGGCGCTGCGGGCGGCGAACTCCGCGTGGGGGCTGGGGCTCTGCGAGGCGGAACTGTCCCCACTGGCGGCGGAGCTCGGCAGCGACGTACCCTTCTTCCTTCGGCCCGGTGCGGCCGTCTGCCGTGGTCGGGGCGAGGTGATCGAGCCGCTCCCGCCCATCGGGCGGCTGGACGGCGTGCTCGTCCGTCCGCCTCATGGACTTTCGACGGCAGCCGTGTATGCCGCCGCCGGCGGCGCGGCTGGCCCGGCCGGAGGGGTCGGCCCCCTCGTCGACGCCCTGCGGCGGGGCGATCGCCGCCGTGCCGGGCGGCTGCTCTTCAACCGCCTGCTGCCGGCTGCGGCTCGCCTTTCTCCCTGGATCGAACGGACGTTCCGCGCCCTCGAGGCGGAAGACTGCTGGGGGCGGACGATGACCGGCAGCGGTACGTGTTGTTTCGGGCTGTGCGCGCATTGGCGCCATGCGCGGCGCGTCGCCAAACGGTTGCAGCGAGGAGGCGTGGGAAGGGCGATGGCCGTCCATACGGGGCCGTGATCGATGGCTCGCAGACTTTAAGGAGAACAGCCGTGGATGTCACCGAAGTTCGCATCAAGCTTATGGACGAGCCCGGCGAGCGCCTCAAGGCTTTCTGCTCGATCACCTTCGACGATGCCTTCGTGATTCGCGACCTGAAGATCATCGAGGGGGCCAGCGGGCCGTTCGTCGCCATGCCCAGCCGCAAGCTCACGGCCCACTGCCCCTTCTGCGGGTCTAAGAACCACCTGCGGGCGTCCTACTGCAACCAGTGCGGCAAGCGGCTTCGCGAGCCGCCCTCGGTCCGGGATGAAGACGGCCGCACGAAGCTCTACGCGGACATCGCGCACCCGATCAACTCCTCCTGCCGGGAGATGATCCAGGAGAAGGTGATCGCCGCGTTCGAAGACGAGAAGACGAAGGCCAAGATGCCGGGCTACGTCTCCCGCTACGACGATATCGACGTCGACGAGGGCGCCGTCGGACCGCCCCACCGCGTGCCCGCCCGCGACACGTCGTCCGCTCCCTCGCCTCCGGAAGCGGCGAATTCCCCACACGGACAACCTCCCGGACCCCACAAGACTGCCGACCGGCCGGGACACCACGGCGGGCCGAAGAAGACCGATTTCGGAGCCGGTGTCTTCGAATAGCCATCTGCCGGCCGGTCGGCGGCAGCGTACGGGTCACCGAGTATCGGCGGAGCGGCTTCCCGCTCCGCCGAGCAACGCGCACGCAAGGCTGCGCATCTGCGACCGCGAGGCCCTTCCCCCAACGGCCGTTCGAATCTCGCTCGCCCCCCCGCGGCTCCCGCAGTCCGGCGGCGGCCCGCCGCGCAGGCCGGATCGCTTCTCTCCCCTCCCCGGCGTGCCAATGAAGTGGAGGATTCGAGTGCGCCAGTTGTGCGGACTGTTTCGGCAGGATCGATCGCCTGTGGGGTTGCGCGGACCAAGAAGGCGCCCCGGAGGCTCGACTTGGGCGGGCGCTGCGAGTTATACTGGGATTCCGAAGGGAAGGGGTTCTATGGCACACGACGAAAGCTGCTATTCTCCCATGTATAGCCAATTCGATGTCTCCCACGATAATCAGGGCCCCTCTCCGTCTCCCGGGGGCTCTGAAGCCGTCGAGCAGACCCGCCTGCTTCGCGAGATGCTCGCCGCCCAAGACCGCCAGAACGAGCTGCTCGAAGAGCTGGTGCAACAACTCGGTGCCGCGCAGCGTCAGCGAGCCGCTGAGCTGGGCCAGTGGCGCCAGGCCAATCCCGAGCTGGCCCGCATGTGCCGCCGCGCGGCGGAGTCGCTCAGCCGCGTGCAGACGGAGTTCCTCGCCAGCCTGACCGAGGAGGTCACCGAGAACGCCGAGACGCTCATTGCCGGCGATTTCATGCTCAACGAGTTCGTCGACCGCTTCGGCCCTCGGCTTGCCCACCTTAACGGCGTTCTCCAGGTTCTCACCCAGCTCAGCGCCAATCCCTGCGCCCCCAACGCTCCCAACACGCCGTAGCCGGGAAGGAGGGGGCTGTTGCGAGTCTCCGGGAGGAATCGATGGCGAAGCGACGGCCCTGGCCTTTTCGCGGTATTTCTGGCTGGGTTCGGGGTAGTGGCGGGCTGCGGGCCGGCGCCTGAGACTCCCCGGGATGCTGCCGCCCCGCCTGCCGCGGACGGCGACGCCGAGGCGGCTCAGTCTCGGCCGCGCGAGGCGGCGGCCCCCGAGACGGAGCGGGCGGCGTGGCCCCTCTTCCGCGGCGACGCACAGGCCCGTGGCGTGGCGGCCGACACCCTCCCCGATCGACTCGAAGTGCTCTGGACGTTCAGCGACCAGGGTGCCGGATTCGAGGCCGGCCCGGTCATTGCCGGCGGGACCGTGTACGTCGGGTCGCTCGACGGCCATTTCTACGCCGTGGACCTGACCACCGGCGAGAGGCGCTGGTCGTTCGAATCCGACCTGGGCTTCACCGCCCCGGCGGCGGTCCGCGGCAGCAGGGTGTACGTGGGAGACGTCGACGGCCGCTTCCACTGCCTGGCCGCCGCCGACGGCGAGCTGCTGTGGGACTTCGAGACGGCCGGCGAAATCGACTCCGGGGCTAACTTCCACGGGGACCGCGTCCTCGTCGGCTCCCAGGACGGCCGCCTCTACTGCCTCGACGCTCTCTCCGGCGAGCTCCACTGGAGCTACGAAAGCGACGACCAGATCCGCTGCTTCCCCTCCGTCGCCGAAGCGAACGTCTTCCTGGCCGGATGCGATGGGCGGCTGCACGTGGTCGACGTCGAGAGGGGCGAGCGGATCGCCGAGGTCGACCTCGAAGGGCCGACCGGCTCCACGGCGGCCGTGCGCGGGGAACGGCTCTTCGTGGGGACGGAGGCAGGGACCTTCTTCGGCATCGACTGGCAGGCCGCGGAAGCCGTGTGGCGTTATGAATCGCCGGCGGGCGCCGCCTCCTACCGCAGTTCGGCGGCGGTGACCGACGGGGCGGTGATCGTCGGTTCCCGCGACCGTCTCGTCCACGCCCTCCATCCCGAGGACGGCGCGCCGCTCTGGACCTTCGCGACTCGGCGGAACGTCGATGCCTCGCCGGTCGTGGTGGGCGAGCGCGTCTTCGTCGGCTCGGCCGACGGGCGGTTCTACGCTCTCGCCCTGGCCGACGGTGAGGCACTCTGGGAGTTCGAGGCCGGCGGCGGCATCGTGGGCTCGCCCGCAGTGGCCGAGGGGCGGCTGGTCGTCACCACCAGCCGAGGGGACGTCTTCTGCTTCGGCGCCCCGTAGGGATGTCGGCTCGCAGGTTCCTCACTTGGGCAATGGTGCAGGGACTGGCCGCGGCGTTTCTTTCTGACCGACCGGTGCTTCTGCCCGAAGGGGAGTGGCGGCTGCTGAGCTACACGATCGACCCGACCGGACGGGAGCGGCGTGAAGCCGAGGCCACACGGCGGCCTGGAGGGGCTCCCCGGTCGCCGGCACCTCGCCCGCGCCGGGCGTGTAACCCGCCAACCCCCCTGCGCATCATAGTTTCGAGTTGGCTGTTGGACGGCGCGCGGCCTGGAGACCGGGAGGGTGCGGCGCCGAGGACCGCGGCGGGTGCGGCGGCGGCAGCCCGCCGCGCCATGCGACGTGCGGGGATGAGACTGCTGCCGCCCTGCGTGCGGCAGGGCGACTGTGCCGTGGAGCGCGGCTAGAGGAGGAACACGGAATTATGAACTGGAAACGGGCACTGGCGATCACCGGGAAACGGATTCTGCCTGGCGCGGCTGGAGCCGTGGCGCTGCTCGGTGTGCTGGCCTACATGACCGGCCTCTTCTCGGAGAAGATCGCCCCCACCGAGGCCGCGCCTCCCGCGCGAAAGGCCAGCCCCTCGGAGATCGCCTCGGCCTACGTGGTTCACGAGGTGTCGCGGCCCATGGTCGAGGAGGCGATCGGCACCCTGCGTGCCGCCCACCGCACGGAGATCTCCCCGCGGGTGATGGCCGCCATCGAGGCGATCCACGTACGTGCCGGGGACTTCGTCGAGGCCGGGCAGGAACTGGTCACGCTCGACCGCCGCGCCCTGGAGACGCAGCGGAGCCAGGTCGAGGCCAACCTGGTGGCCGCCGAGGCGTCCCTGAAGTCGGCCGAGACCGACTTCGCCCGCGGCGAGCGGCTGATCGAGGGGCAGACCATCAGCCAGGAGCAGTTCGACCAGCTCACGCGGAACGTGGCCGTGGCCCGCGCCAACCACAGGCATGCCCGAGAGGCCTTGGCCGAGGCCGAGGTGATGCTCACCTACACGACGATCTCCGCCCCGCGGTCCGGGATGATCGTCGATCGCCTCGCCGAAGAGGGCGACATGGCCCGCCCCGGCGGTCCCCTGCTCGTCCTCTACGACCCCGGTACGCTGCGGCTGGAGGTGCCGGTGGGGGAGAATCTCGTCGGCCAGGTCCGCGTCGGCGACGAGCTGGAGGTGTTCATCGACGCCCGCAACCAGACCTATCACGGGGTGGTCGACGAGATCGTGCCCCAGGCGGAGGCGGCCACCCGTTCCTTCCTCGTCAAGGTTGCCCTCCCCCCCTCCGACGACACTTTC
Organism: Planctomycetales bacterium; assembly: GCA_007126245.1. GTDB lineage: Bacteria > Planctomycetota > Planctomycetia > Pirellulales > Thermoguttaceae > SKOZ01. The sequence continues at coordinate 15,461 of SLBP01000165.1, read as the reverse complement.
GAAGGGATGTTCGGCCGCCTGCGGATCCCCACCGGCGAGCGGCAATACGTCTGCCTGCACACCGGGACCATCGAGCGGATCGGCCAGCTCGAACTCGTCGACGTGATCCGCGAGGACGGCACTTTCGAACGCCGCTTCATCACCACCGGCCGCCGCGGCGACGAGCGGATGGGCGACGCCTACCACGTCGAGGTCCTCAGCGGGCTGGCCCCCGGCGAGCGGGTCCTCATGCGATCGGCCCGTTCCTAGCGTCTCGGCGAGCACGCCGCACCCACGACACCCGGAGGCCCACGATCGATGAGCCGCGCGACGGAGGAAGTGAAGTTCTCGCCGATGACCCGCATGGTCGGGCTGTTCATGCGGGGCGACGTCTCCGTGCTCCTGATCCTTCTCGCCCTCTCCCTGGGGCTGGCGGCGCTCTATCTAACGCCCCGGGAGGAAGAGCCGCAGATCGTCGTGCCGCTCGCCGACGTGATGATCTCCGCCCCGGGCCTCTCGGCCGACGAGGTGGAGCAGAAGATCACCAACCGCCTGGAAAGGCTCCTCTACCAGATCGACGGCGTGGAGTACGTCTACTCGATGACCCGGGCCGGCGAAGCCGTGGTCACCGTACGGTTCTACGTCGGCCAGGACCGCGAAGACTCGCTGGTCAAGCTCTACAACAAGATCCATTCCAACGTCGATCAAATCCCGCCCGGGGTGGAGGGGTGGGTGGTCAAGCCCGTGGAGATCGACGACGTCCCCATCCTCAACCTCACCCTCTGGTCCGACGAGCCGGCACGGTACAACGATTACCAGCTCCGCCGCATCGCCGAGCAGCTCCAGAACGAGCTGCAAGCGGTCCGCGACACCAACCGCGTCTGGGTCATTGGCGGCCGGCCCCGGCGAGTCCGCGTGGAGCTCGATCCGGCGCGCCTGGCCGCCCGCGAGACCTCGGCGCTCATGGTGGCCGAGGCCCTGAAGGCGAGCAACGTCCACCTGCGGGCGGGTGCCTTCGAGCAGCTCGACGAAGCGTGGATCGTCGATGCGGGCACCTGGCTCCAAGATGCCGACGACGTCCGCGACCTCGTGGTGGCCCTCTCCGGCGACCGGCCCGTCTACTTAAGGGACGTGGCCACGGTCCGCGACGGCCCCGCCGAGCCGGAGCGCTATAGCTGGGTGGGTTTCGGTCCGGCGGCGGAGAATCGCTTCGCCCCCCAAGACAGCCCGGCCCTGGCCGCGCGGAGCGCTGGCGACGGCACCCTCTACCCGGCGGTCCACATCGCCGTGGCCAAGCGCCGCGGCAGCAACGCCGTGTGGGTGGCCCGCGACGTGCAGCAGCGGATGGAGGAGCTCGCCGCCACGCATCTGCCCGCCGGCGTCTATTACCGGGTAACCCGCGACTACGGCGAGACCGCCGACGAGAAGGTGGATGAGCTGGTAGGCAGCCTGGGAATCGCCGTGCTCACCGTAATTGCCTTGATCGGCTTCATCCTCGGCTGGCGGGCGGCCCTGGTCATCGCCCTGGTGATCCCCGTCTGCTACAGCCTCGCCCTGTTCGTCAACCTGCTCGCCGGGTACACGATCAACCGCGTCACGCTCTTCGCGCTGATCCTCGCCCTGGGGCTCCTCGTGGACGACCCGATCACCGACGTGGAGAACATCTCCCGCTACTTCGCTATGCGGATCCTGCCGCCGCGGGAGAGCGTGCTCCGCGCCGTGCAGGAGGTCCGTCCGGCGCTGATCATGTCGACGCTGGCGATCATCGTGAGCTTCCTTCCCCTGATGTTCATCACGGGCATGATGGGCCCCTACATGGCCCCCATGGCGCTGAACGTTCCGCTGACGGTGACCATCTCCACGCTGGTGGCCTTCTTCGTCTCGCCCTGGCTGGCGATGGTCGCACTGCGACGGCTCATGGATCGCCCCAGCGGCGGCGAGAGCTTCGACTTGACCCGGCGCCCCATCTACCGGCTGAGCCAGACGGTGCTGGGGACCCTCCTCGACCGCCGCCCCCTGGCCATGGCGGCGCTGGGCGTGGTGGGGATGCTCTTCCTGGCGGCCTTGGCGATTCCGGTCTTCCGCCTCGTGCCCCTGAAGATGCTCCCCTACGACAACAAGAACGAGTTCCAAATCGTCCTCGACATGCCCGAGGGGACCACCCTGGAACGGACCGACGCCGTGACCCGGCGGCTGGCCGGCTACCTGGCGGGCGTTCCCGAGGTGGTCGATTACCAGCTCTACGTGGGCACGGCCTCGCCGATGGACTTCAACGGCATGGTCCGCCACTACTTCCTCCGCCAGGCGCCCCACCAGGCCGACATCCGCGTCAATCTGGCCCCCAAACACCGCCGGGCCCAGCAGTCGCACGGCCTGGTGCTCCGTCTCCGCGACGACTTAACGGCCATCGCCCGCGACTCCGGGGCGACGCTCAAGGTCGTCGAGGTCCCGCCCGGGCCCCCGGTGGTCGCCACGATCACTGCCGAGGTGTACGGGCCCCCGGAGGCCCGCTACGAGGAGCTCGCCGCCGCCGCCGAGCAGGTGCGGCGGCGGATGGAGGTCGAGCCGGGCGTGGTCGACGTGGACATCTCCGTCGAGGCCGACCAGCGGCGCGTGGTCTTCGTCACCGATCAGCCCAAGGCAGCCCTCTCCGGAGTCTCCAAGGAGGAGATCGCCCGCACGCTCCAGATCGCCGTGGGCGGCACGGCGGTAACGATGCTCCCCCAGGCGGGTGAGGTGGAGCCGCTTATGGTCGAGCTGCGGCTGCCGCGGGCGCAGCGCTCCGCAACCGACGACCTCGCAGAGATCTACGTCCGGGGCGCGCAGGGGCATCTCGTGCAGCTCGGCGCCATCGGCCGCTTCGTGGAGAGCGACGAAGCCGGCCTGCCCCTCTGGGAAGACAAGACGATTTACCACAAGAACCTCCGCCGCGTGGTCTACGTTTTCGGCGAGGTGGCCGGGCGGCCGCCGGCCGACGCCATCCTCGACATGGAACTGGACCGCCTCTCCGCCGGCAGCGCCCCCCCGGCGGCCGACCCCCGGCCGCTCGAAGAGCGGACCTGGCTGGCGCCCGGCGGCGGCGTCCCCTGGGCCATGCCCGCCGGCTTCGACCTGCGCTGGGCCGGCGAAGGCGAATGGAAGATCACCTTGGACGTCTTCCGCGACCTGGGAATCGCCTTCATGGCGGCCCAGGCAGGCATCTTCGTGCTCCTGATGTTCCAGACCGGCTCGCGGATGCTGCCGCTGGTGATGATGCTCGCCATCCCCCTGACGATGATCGGCATCATGCCCGGCTTCTGGCTGCTCAACGTGCTCGTCAACCGCCCCGTGGGCGGCTACCCCGACCCCGTCTTCTTCACCGCCACGGCGATGATCGGCATGATTGCGCTTTCGGGCATCGTCGTCCGCAATTCGGTGGTTCTCATCGAGTTCATCGGGCACGGCCAGGCCGAGGGTCTCCCCCTCCGCGAGGCCATCGTCCGCAGCGTGGCCGTGCGTACGCGGCCTATCCTCCTCACGGCGGGAACGACGCTCCTGGGCAACTGGGTGATCACCCTGGACCCGATCTTCTCCGGCCTGGCCTGGTCGATCATCTTCGGTATCTTCGCCTCCACGCTCTTCACGATGCTCGTCATACCCCTGGTCTACTGGCTCCTCTACGGGAAAGGCGGTGCGGGAGCTGCCGGAACTCAACCCGCGGCGGAAGCGCGCCAGGGCGAACCCGGCAGCTTCGCGTAAGCCGCGCGGGAGCGGTGGCGGTTTGGTCTGGGGGCGATAATTCACCCGCCGGGAGCCGCCGCTTCCGCGTTCCTCACCACAGTCGAGGCAGAACCACCCCCCATAGGGGAAAACCTTGCCATCAGAGCACGGGAGGGCGGCGGGACCGATCCGGCAAGTCCGGGAGAATGGCGGAAAATGGCGCTTCCGAACGCGGGGGTGCCGATTAAAATAGAGATGGGGATGGAAGCTCACAATGCGGCAGTGGAGAGGCCTGCCATGACGATGACAAGCTCCGATGCGGCTGAGGTGTTGGACCGCGAGTTTCTCACCATCCGGGGGCGGTTGCTGGAAGTGGCCGCAGGGCTGGACCGCGTGGAGCGGGCCGCGGGGTCCGTGGCCGCGGACCCACGGTGGCAGGGACTGCTTAAGGCCGCGGAAATGCTAACCCAGAAGGGTCATACCCGGGTTGGGGCCCTGCAGATGCTCCTCTCGCTCCCCTACGACGAAGACTGGCGCTCCTGGGCGGGCTGAAGAGACGCTCGGCCGTGGGGTGAATGGGGGGGCTTTGCGACTCGGTTTTCGTGGGTAGAATGTAGTGCGGGACGCTTGAGGAGCCGGAAAAAAACCGTCTCGGGCGCAGCGCCCTGCCGGGCCGCGAGTTAGCTTCGCGGACTGCAGCCGGCAGCCGAAATACGGCTCGTTGCGGTGTTGACTTTTCGAATCGGTCGGGTATAGAAATAGGTAGAGTGGGCGGAGGGAGCAGCAAGAGGAAGCCCGCCCTCGCCTGTGCTAGCGTCATCGGTAACGTCGCCCCTTACTCCTCTTTTTCGGCGCGTTGAAGACGATGATCCGTTCTTTCCCGAGAGCAAGGTTCGCTGTGTACTGCGCCGCCGTGGTGCGGCGACCGCGTTCCGGTCCTGTCTGAGGGCACTCAGGCGGCAACTGAGTGCCCTACACCCGACGACTTCGGTGTCTCCGAGTGACGTTGGATCCTTTGGCGGAAGACGTGGATGCGAGGGTATTGCCGGCCCGTCCGCCGTTGTCCGCCAACGCACCTCATTTGACAGGAGGTTCGACGGCCGAGCATTTCTTATCGGTTTGTGTTGGCATCGTTCACCTCGAACCGGAAAGGTCTACTCGGTGTTCTATCGTCTCGCCATACCTGGTGTGCCGGGCGTCGGGGGCGAATGCCCATATCCCGGGCGCGGTTCGACCCAGACCAGCATCGCCCTACGAGCGTGCGTTGGCACGCTGCACGTCCCCGCAGCGTCGGGCGCGCCAGGGAATGTCGAACGATAGGGCAGAGCAGTTTCTCCCCGCCGCAAGGGGGCCACCGAATCCGCAATGCGGAGCGGTAGCGTCCCGAGCGGACGGAAACTCCACTAGCGATTACCGCCCCTTGTTTGGGCACCATTTGGGCACTCTAGCCGCGGCATTTCTGCGGTTCATGGCCGTGGCGATTTGGGTGGCTGGCGGCATCCGCGATGAAGCCCTCCGGGCTCCGCCGCGACCGCGGTAGCGAATCTCCGCGGACGCCCCAGCCACCCTAGTGCCCCTTCTTGCCGCCGCCGTTGCACATGCGCGGCCGGGCATAGTACGATTGCCTGGAGCCCGCGTCGTGTACCCCAATTCCCGCAGTAGCTCTGCTGCGCTCGAGGGCGGCGCGGGCGATTGCGCCCTCCCGGCTGCGGCCACGAGTAGGCCTCGGCTTTGCGCGGGCCGCGCCGCCTGAGGGCAACGTGAACGACTTCACGGAATCGACCATGCAGAAGACTCTCGAAGCCAAGCTGGCACGCATCCTCGCCGATCCTGGATGCCGCGATTTCCTCATCGCCGACGCCAAGGACGCCGACATGGCCTACGGTCTCTCGGCCCCCGGCCGAAGCCCCGAGCACCACAGCGGCGAGGCCCGCTTTCGAACGCTGCAGGAATACCGGGAGCTGATGCGGCGGGTGGTCCGCCAGGGGCTGGTGGACATCATGCTCATGAGCGCCAGCTCGAACGAGGTCCTCTGCCTCCAGGAGCGACTCTTCGACGGCAGCCCGGTGACACCGACGGTGCGCGCCAACGACACCACGGACATCTGGCTGGCCGGCGGCCTGGGGCGCTATCCTCACGAGCCCTCGCGCCCCTTCCGCACGACGACCATCGACCACATCCAGTGCGGACGGGTCGCCTGCCAGCCCGAAGAGCGGGGCCGGGGAGCCGACCTGGGACTCTACTCGGTGACCTTCAACAACGACGTCGACGGCGACCGGGAAACCCTGGCCGCCTACCGCGCCTTCCGCCTGGAGGCGGAGGCCAAGGGCTTTCGCCATTTCCTCGAGGTCTTCGATCCCAACGCTCCCGCCGAACCGCCGGCCGACGTGGGCCGCTTTCTCAACGATCAGATCGTGCGGAGCCTCGCCGGGGTGACGAGCGCCGGGCGGCCGCTCTTCCTGAAGATCCCGTACCACGGCCCCGCCGCCATGGAGGCCCTGGCGGCCTACGACCGCTCCCTCGTGGTCGGCATCCTCGGCGGCTCGGCGGGGACCACGCTGGACGCCTTCCACATGCTCTGGGAAGCCAAGCGGTACGGGGCGCGGGTGGCCCTCTACGGACGAAAGATCAACAACGCCGAGGATCAGCTCACCTTCATCCGCCACCTCCGTGCCGTGGCCGACGACGAGATCGCCCCCCCCGAGGCGGTGCGGGCCTATCACGGCGATCTCGAAGGGCAGGGAATCGCACCCCACCGCAGCCTCGACGACGACCTCGTCCTCACGCAGACGGCCACGAGCTACGCGGGCACCAGCCGGCCGCGACCGGCGGCCGCCGCGCCCTCCACCGCGCCCCCCGGGGAGCCCGATTTCAGCAAGATGTCCAATGCCGAAAAGGCCCGCTGGAACCTGGAGCGGTGGCGGCGGATTCTGGGGTGATTTCCGGGGGAGCCGTCGCCTTACGAGCCGGCGACCCCCCCGCGCTGGGCCCGGGCCACCTCGATGGCGATCTGCTCGATGGGCGCCGGATCGAGGTGGGCAGCGGCCATTTCGCGGGTCTCGCGGAACATCGCCTCGATCTGCCGCTGCACCAGGGGATCGGCGGAGAAGATCCGCTGCCGCTCGTTTTCCACCAGGCGCGCGAAGTCCTCCCGGGTACCGAGGCGTTCCAACTCGCGCACGAGGCGGACGGCCTCGTCGATGTCGCCCGCCTCGAGCCGGGCGCGGGCGCGGGCGACGAGGACCTCGCGACGCGCCACCTGATCTACGAGCCGTTCCTGGATGCCGCGGATCACGCCCTCGGCCATGAGACGCTGGTTGTCGTTCGCCACCTCCGCCGTCTGCTCGGGCGGCGCCCCGGGAACGATCGGCAGCCGCGCCAGGAAGACTCCGCCGCTGCGGACCAGGAGGATCCGCAGGGGCCCGTCGTCGGGCGGGACGACGATGCTGCCCGCCTCGTCGGTATGGCCCAGGAGCGTGGTCTCCGGCGAGTCCGGGGCGTAGGCGTAAACGGCGAAGCCGGCCAAGAACTCGTCCGGGCCGGTGCGGGGGCGGAGCGCCAGGCGGGTGGGTTCGCCGGGGGGCAGGACCTTCAGGGCGAGCTGCTCGACACGGCCCCGCCGCCGCCCGCTTAGTGGCGTTCGCAGGCCGGAATGGATCCGGCAGTTCACGGTCCACCCCGAGGCCTGGAGTACGTTGAGGTAGGACCAAGGGATCTCGGCCACGGCGCGGAGACTGCCGTCGCGGTCGTTGTGGCGGATCAGGGGCCGGAAGACGTCGCCCGCCTCAACGGCCGCCAGGGTGGGATCGCGAAAGGGGAGTGCGCCGGCGCGGGGCAACAAGACCACGTCCCGCTGTTCGACGCGCTGAATCCGCGCCACGGGGGCGAAAGCCGCCCAGAGGGCGTCGAGGGCGACGTCGCGAAGCTTGGCGGGCTCTCCGGCGCGATGGCGGACCGGGGTACCGAGACGCTGGGTCCGGAGGTCGAGGTCGCGGGCGGCAACCGAGTAGCCGCCGAGATCGCCGGACACGGCGACGAGCAGCAGCTTGTCCCCCTCGGGGTACCTCTCGGCCAGCTTCGCCGCATCGAGCCCTTCCAGACCGGCCAGGACCTCACTGCGGAGCGGTCCCTCGGCCGCTTCCACGTCGGCCTCCCAGACCGCGCCCACGACCGACTCCAGCCGCTCGCCCAAGACGTCGGCCAATCGCTGCGGGAAGGGATCGGCGAACTCGGCCGCCGGCTCCAGCGCCAAGAGGACGCGAACGCGATAGGGCGTTTGGCTCCACACGGCATCGTCGGCCCTCGCCGGGGCGGCCAAGCCCGCCGCCACCGCCAAGAGAAGGATGCCGAGAATACTCCGCTCCCTGCCGCCACCGATGACGGACCGGCGCGCGGGGGAGGGCCGTTCGGCCCCGTGCAGCGCAGCCGCCGCCGGGCCGGCACTGGATGCCGGGCGGGGCGGGCCCGCCCGCCGTCGGCATTTGCTCATCGGGCCGCTCATTCGTTCTCCACCGCCGCGACGGCGGTCTGCCAGACTTCCACGTTCTCGTACAGCAGCGTCGGCTGCCCGCCGACCCGCTGCACGCGGTTGCGGTAGGCGAAATGATCGATCCATTGCCAAAGCGGGATCACGGCCACGTCCTCGTGGGCGAGGCGATGGATCCGCCGCAGCAGCGGCTGTACCTGGCGCCAGTCGGAGGCCCTCTCCAACTGCCGCAGTGCCAAAGTCACGTAGGGACTGGCCCTGCCGGCCGGTCCGTCGGGCCGCAGCAGCCGCTGGGCGTCGACAACCGGCTCCCACACGGCCAGCTCGGCATAAACGAAATCGACGTCGTCGGGGATGCGGTCGTAGCCGTCGTGGGGGAGGGGCCGGAGCTCCACGGAGATGCCGATGCCCCCGAGCTGCTCGGCGATCGCCTCGCAGGCGCGGCGGGCGATGTCGCATTGGGGATGGGCGACGACCAGGGGGAGCAGCGCTGCGGTCGCAGGCCCCGTTTCCTCCTCCTCTTTTTCCCTGTCGCGGCGTGCCCGGGTGACCTCGTCCATGGCCACCGCCGCCAGGGCCAGGGCGACGCGGGGTTCGTAAGGGTGCGGAGTGATCGACTCGTTGTGGGCATAACCGAGGGGATCGTCGTAAGTCACTCCGACGGGAAAGGGGCCGCTGACGACGCGGGCCCCCGGCAGCGGCTGGCCACCGGTGAGGTGATCGAGGATCGCCTCGCGGTGGATGCCGTACACCATCGCCCGACGGAAGCCCCGGTGGCCGGGCAAGGGCCGCGAGCGGTTGGGGATCAGGCAGTGCAGCAGGGGCACGGCATAGGGCTCCACGGTCACTCCGCTCAAGGAGCGGGCCGCCTCCACGTCCCAAGGCCGGAGGCGGTCGATGACGTCCACTTCCCCCCGCCGCAGCGCGCGCAGGGCCTCGTCGCCCTCGGGGAAGTGCCGCTCGACGATCTCTTCCGGCGCATCCGCCCCGGCGGCGAAGTAATCGTGGTTTTTCAGATAGACGGCGTCCTCCCCCCACGATTCCACACGGTAAGGGCCGCAGGGGGCGCCGTCGCTTCCCTCTCCGCCGCTCCGGAAGGCGCCCCCTTCGAACAGCGGCACCTCCAGAAGGGCCTCAGGGCGGACGTGGGGGCGCTGCAGTTCCACCACGAGCTGATAGACTCCCTCGACGGCGACGGCCGCCAGCCACTCGGCGACGTCGGCGCGATAGGAGGGATCGCCGGCGTCGGCCAGCCTGAGGAGCTGTTCGCAAAGGTCGTATGCCGTAATCCGCCGCTGCGGCGACCAGCGGGCCTCGGGGCGCAACGTGAAGCGGACGGTTCGCCCCAGCTCTTCGATCTCGATGGGGCCCAGCGGGCAAAGGTACCGGCCCCCTTCCGAACCGGGGGCGACGAATTCGGTGAGCCGGCGGAAGACGAGCCGGCCGCTCCGCCGCGCCGCCCAGTCGTCGACCGCGTGAGGCCGCAACCCCGTCGCCGGCAGGCCCACGCCGACCACCACGCGCGGGTAGGCTTGCTGGGCCGCAGCGCGGACCTCCTCGATGTCCGGCGTCTGCGGCCAGATGAGGAGCACCCGCCGGCTGGCCTGCTCGGCGCGGCGGAACTCTCCGCTGGCCAGCGCCGCGCGGGCCTCGTCCAGAAGGGCTGCCGCCTCGTCACGGAACCGCCTTTCCCACGAGGTTACCACCGCGTGCCGCGGATACCACTCTGCCAGGGTCCGCAAGTGCCTCCGGGCCGCCTCGTAGTTCTCTTCGGCCACGGCTTGCTGGACCAACCCTTCCGTGGTCTGGCCGAGAGCGGTCTCCAGGTCGGCCCGCTCGGGGTTGAGGCCGTAGAGCTCGCGGAGCCGCGCCAGGGCCGTGCGGTAGCGGCCTTCGCCGTGCGCCGCACGGGCCTCGAGCAGAAGGTATTCCTCGCGGGCCGCCTCCAGCCCCTCTGTCTCCGGGTGATTGCGGAGCAAGAACTGGAAATGGTCGTAGGCCTCGTCAAAGCGGCCGGCGTGGACCAGTTCCCGCGCCTCGGCCAGGACCATTTCCTCGTAGAACTCCAGCCGGTCGATGTGCCGCCATTCGAGCTCGTATTCGGTATCGGGATCCTCCAGCAGGCGGACGGTGATGCGATCGCCGGGCCGCGGCGCGCTGGGAACCTGCCGTTCCGGCAAATCGATGGGGTGGACGAGGAGCACCGCCTCATCGTTGGCCTCGTCCAGGGTGATGCGGTCGAAGGGCATGCGGTCGATGATCCGCTCCTGACCGCCAGCCGCAACGGGAAGGAGAAGCAGCAGCGGCACCGCCCACCGCACCATGGCCATAAGGGAATTCACGGTCGCTGCACCTCGAAGATACTCCCCTCCTCCGTTGCCACGAGCAGGCGGTCTTCCCAGACCACCGGCCCACTCGAGAGGGCGCGACCCACGGAGATCCTTCCCTCCTCGCGGCCGTCCGCCGGGGCCAGGCGGTATACGTGGCCCCGGTTCGTGCTCAAGAGAATCTCTCCCTCGAGCAGGAGCGGTTGCCCCACGGGCCGGCTATCGAAGGCGATCTCCCAGCGTAGTCCTTCACCGTCGAAGGCCGCCAGCCGACCGGCGTCTGTGGCGAGGAGGACGACCTCGCCCGCCGCGAAAGGTCCCCAGACGCAGCGCCCGAGGAGCGACTGCTCCACGGATCGCTCCAGATCCTGAAGTCGAAAGCCAATCACCTGCCGGGCGTCGTCCACGACATAGACCGTGGGCCCCGCTACCGCGGGCCCCGCCGTGGGAACTGCCGCGAGATCGGCGACCGCCCGGGCCGCCAGATGTCTGGACGGTTGGTCCACCACGGCCAAGCGGTAGAGCTTCGACTTCCCATCGGTGAGCAGGACCTCGCCGCCACGGCTCGCCTCTTCCCCCTCTTCCGCGGGAAGAACCAGCGGCCGCGACCAGGGAAAGGTCTCCCCTGGAGCCAGAGGGGGTTGGAATGGTTCGGCCAGCGGGTTTCCCCGCCGATCCATCAGCAGCACCTGGCCCCCGCTGGTTGGGATGATGACCCCCTCACCGAATCGGACGGGGGGGCTGGCCAGCGGTGCAGGGAGGTTCAGCCAGTGGAAACGCTCGCTCGTCACTGCCGGGTCGAAGACGGCGAGCCGCCGGGTTCCCGGCCCTGGTGCTACGAGCAGCGCGGTTCCTTCCAACTCCACGAGGCCGGCGAGCGGCGGCTGGAAATCGCCCCGCTGCAGGACCAGCGTCGGTTCGTCCAGAATCGCACCGTTGCCGAGTCGGTCCTGTTCGATCTGGTAGATGCCGCCGGCGGCCCCCAGGGCGGTAATCCGTCCCGTCGTCGTGTCGACGCGCGGCTCGCTCGCCAAGGGCGCCGCGACCAGGGTTTCCCAGAGCTTGTTTCCCGAATCCATGGCCACGAGGCTGGCGAAGGCCCCGGGCTGGCCGGCGGAGCGCCGCACCACGAAGAGATGCGGCCCGAAGGCGACGGGCGGCTGCACGAAGGTCGAGCCGGCATCGGCGGCCCACGCGACCACGGTTCGGCCCCGAGCGGCCTGAATGTCGTAGCTGACGAAGCGGGAATCGGCCACGAAGAACCGCGTTGCCTCGAGGTGGGCGTAACGGATGTTGGTCGCCTCGCCGCCGCCGCCACCCTCGGCCAGGGTCACCAGGGGGTTCGCCGGATCGGTGCCGCCGACCTCGAAGACGTGGTGGCCGCCGCGGTCCGTAGTCACCAGGATCCGCCGCCCGAGGACGCGTGGGGGCAGGTCCACTCGCCCCCGCAGGCGGATCTGCTGCACGGGGACCACTTCCCCGGGCGACTCCTCGGTCTGCGTGGCGAGGACGTGGAGCAACGAGTCCTGGCCGCGGTCGTTCTCGGCCACCACGAGGTAGCCCGCCGCGAGCACCGGTGCCGCCGTCACGCCCCCGGCATTGTGCCCGAGGTGGACGACCTGGCGGCAGACGCCTCCCTCCCCGAGTTCTACGACGAAGAGGTTCGAGTGCTCCGCGACCTGGTAGACGAGTCCCCTCGCGGTATCTACGGTCGGCGCCGTATAGAGGGGTTGCGGGAACTGCACGAAGCCGGTGGAAGACCCGCTGGCCGCGTCGACCGACAGCAAGCGGCCGGAGGGAGTCGCTAGCAGCAGCCGGTCCCCGACGAGGCGGGGGTGGGCCTCCACGTCTTCGCCGAGGGGGAACCGCCAGGCGATTTCGCCCGTGCGGGCGTCGAGGCGCACGAGTTCCTGCCGCTGATAGTCGATGAGGACGGCTCCGGCCGACTCGCCTTGGCCGACCGCCATGGGCGTGAAAGGGACGCTCCGCGCGCTGGTGGCGAACCCCACGGGCCGTTGCCAGAGGACCCGGCCGTCACCGCCGTCCAAGCCGTAGACCGCCCCGGCAGCCATGGCGAAGTGCACGCGTTCCCCGTCAGCCGTCTGCCGGGTCGACCGCTGCGCCAGCACGGCGACCGGCTTCGGGCCGTCGTCGGGGACGTCCGTCAAGGCCTCTTGGGACGAATCGACCTGCGCCACCAACCCGCGCATGGCCGCGGAGATGGCTGTCTCGGCCTCGACGAGTTCCGCGTGGCCGTCGAGGGACGGGTAGCGGCTCAAGAGGCTGCGGCGGATCGCATAGGCCTCGTCGGGATCGCCCCGGTCCACCGCAGCCGCGATCGCCTCCAGGGCCTTTTCGAGCTCTTCCCGCTCGGCGATCCGCTGATCGGAAAGCGCCAGCGAGGCGCGGATCGCTTCCAGCCGGACCACGGGCCGCTGGGCGCGGAGGACATAGCGGTCGACGAGGTCGAGGGTTTCTCGGGCCTGGGCTACGCGCTGCGGATCGGGGGCCTCCCGCGCCAGTTCGGCGAGCCCCTCGGCAATGTCGGGCAACAGGGTGGCCAACTCGGCCCGGGCCTCCTGGAAGTCGGGCTCCGAGGCGATCTCGTCCAGGATGGGGCGGGTCGTCGAGAGCGCCCCAGCCCAATCGCGGTTGACCCGCGCCGCCTCGACCACTTGCCGAATCTGTGCCAGTCCGCGGCGGACTTCGGCCAGGCTCACCCCCTGGTGATTGGGAAACCTTCGCAAGTATTCGCCGTAGGCGTGGATCGCCTGGGTGTAGGAGCCGGCGCGGTAGTGCTCATGGGCTATTTCCAAGACCTCTTCGGCGGTCTGCCGGGAAATGGCGATGAAGAGCGCCACCCCGCCGAGCACCAACAGGATCAGGAAGCCTCCCCCCACGAGAAGCAGCGGCGAGTCCCACTTGTCGCGGCGATGTCGCGGCCGCCTGAAGAATCGGCCGAAGAGACCTCGGCCCCCGACCGGCTCCAGCGGGCTGGCTGTTGCGGCCGCACCCAGTCCGGCGTCGGAGAAGAGGTCGTCGAGCGGTCCGGAAGTGGCCTGGAGACCGGCGCGGACCGCCGCCAGCTCCGCCGCGGACGTCTCACGGCGCCGCGGCGGAGAAGCCGCCTTCTTCGCCTGCTTTCGGGCTGGCTGCGGCTGGGACGGTTTGCTTGGCTGAACCTTCTGTTCGTCTTCTTCCAGGAGCACCAGCCCCAAATCCTCGTCCTCGCCCTGGGCTGTGCCCGCGGCCGGTGGCTCCGCCTCCTCGTCCTCGTCGTCGAGCAGGATCAGCCCCCCCTCGACGGGTGCCGCCGGCGTCTGCGACGGCTCGGCACGCGACGGGCGATCGCCGGCGACCCTGTAGGATGCCGTGAGCAAACGCTCGGCGAGGGGCGGCGTCAGCCGGCCCATCTCGATCAACCGCCGGGCCACGTCGATGGCCGTGACCGGTTGATCGGAGGCGGCGATCCGCTCGCGCAAAAGCCGAATCAGGTCGGCGGGCAGGAGGTCCTTCTGTTCCAGGACGTTGAGGAATTGCTGAGCGGAAATCATCGTGTTCGTTTGTCTTGGCTCTTGGGAACAGCGGTCGCCACACGACGCTGCGGCCAGACTGCTCCAACGAAGCCCCCTTACGCCAGAATAGCCCATCTGCGCATTCGGGTATAGCGGGAAGCCCCGGCCCACCCCATCGAGCGCGGGGTAGGATGGTCTGTCCCTTCCGGCGGGGCGCAAAGGGTTCCCGGGGCGCGGCCCTCATCCGCGCTGGTCCTCGCTGATCGCGTCGATTCCTCGGCTCGGCTCGTCTCCCTGCCTCGGCCGCTCCGGCGGCGGGACTCTGAGCCCCGCTCCCCGCCGCGGAACCGGCCTTCACCGGCATGGGGCGGTTCTCCCCGGAGGGACGGCAGATCGAGGAAACGTCTCACGGGGCCACCACCGAACGCGTCCGCTTCCTGGGCTGCGACGGGCGGCTCTGAGCGGCGGTTCCTCACGCTGACGCTCGTTGTGACGCGCGGCCGTCCGTCACACCCAGCGCCGCCGGCGGTCGGCGGCCTGGTGCACACACTCCCGGACGAGTTGGGCATCTTCTTCAACCTGGTAGTCGAACATCCCCAGACAGATGAAGTCGGCGCCGCCGTCGAAGGCGTACTGGATGCCCTCGCGGGGGCGGATGGCGCCGGCGGCGAGGACCTTGAAGGCGATCCACGGCACCTTGACGTCCTCCATGAAGGCGACCGTCTCTTCCGGGTCGTGGCAGAACATGTTGTGGTGCCACTCGCCGTGGTTCTGCGAGGGCTGCTCGTAGATCTCGTTGAAGCGGCGGTTCTCCCGCGGATGTGCCGACCAGTAGCGGTCGTGGTGGAGGGTCAGCATGTAGTAGTCCGGCTGCAAGCCTTCCCGTTCGCAGAAGGCGATCGGCTCGAGGCGGTGCGCGGCGATGCCCACGGGGACGTCGTACTTCCGCATGATCTCGTAGGCACGCACGATGTGGCCCGGGTTCCCCTGGTGGTACCAGATATCGGAGGCCCCTCCCCAGAGATAGGCCGAGGCGGCGCCCAGCTCGAGGTGCTGCACCAGCCGCCGCTCGTACTGCTCGATGTCGGTCGTGATCACGTCCGCCAGCCAGGCCATCTTGCCGCCCCATTCGGTCCAGTAGTCGCCAAGCCGGAAGTCCCTGAAATTGTGGTCCTTGAGAATGATCGAGTTGCACCCCTGCTCCTCGCACTTCTTGAGCGTCATGAAGACCCGCTCTTCGGTGTTGTATGCGCGGGCCAGTCCGTTGACATAGTGGAGATCGCGGGCGTGCATGTTCGGGCTGATGAGATTGCTGCCGGCGATGACCCGACCCAGCGAAAGGTTGCCGATCTTCCCGACCGGCATCTGCGCCTGCTTGCGAGCCACCTCGGGGCTGCCCAGGTCGAGGTGTCGCAGCCGCCAGTATTCGTCGGAATCCTCGGCGTTGATGACGAT
>SLBP01000019.1:0-22511 GCA_007126245.1 Planctomycetales bacterium | reverse complement strand
ATCGACGCCCGCCCGCGCCGCCTCCTCGGAGTAGCCGCTCTCGAGGCCGGAATGCTCCAGCGCGGTGACCACGTAGTAGTACGCCCGGCCCGGCTCAACGGTCGCGTCGCGCCAGGAGGTTCCCTCCACGGGCTCGGGAGTGAGGAGCCGGTAGCCGCTGCCGCTGCGGTCGCTGCGGTGGACCAGGTAGCCGCGCGTTTCGCGGCTGTAGGCCGACGGCTCCCAGGAGAGGACGATCGCACCGTCCGCAGCGGTCCAGGAGAGACGCGCCGGCGGCCGGGGGCGGGCCATGACGGCGATGTAGTTCCGGAACCGCCCGGTCATGCTCGATCCGTAGTGGATCTTCGTGGCGTCCGGGCTGAGCATCGAGAAGTCGCCGCCCGCATAGTATCCGTTGAAGCGGTGCTTGGTGTCGACGATCGGCTGAAACGTAGCATCGCAGAAGACCTGGAACTCGATGTTGGCGCGCTCCGGCCGCCGGTAGCTGCCGAAGTGCCAGCCGCGGACCCAGCCGACGAAGAAGCGCGGATGCTGCCGCCAGTGGAGGTGGTAGTTCGTGCCGTCGGGGGAAAGGCGCAGGGAACGCACCTCCCCGTCGCAGACGCGGACGATGCGCGTCGTGCCGCCGTCGGTGGCGATGTATCGCCAGTCGGGCGACGTCGATTCGTGCCCGTGCGTGGCATGGGGGATGTTCCGCCAGAGGTCGTAGAGCTCCTCCATCGTCAGGCCGGTGGGCAGCCGGACGCCGTCGACGAACCAGGGGAGGCCGTAGTCGTGCCACTGCGCGCCCTGCGGGTAGCGGACGCGGCCGTCGTGGAAGGCGCGGAGGTAGTTCGTGTTGCCGCACAGCGGGGCGGCCACGCAGGTCGTCTGCCCCGTTTCCCGGTCGACCAGCATCCCGGTGCGCAGCGCGATCAGGTCGCCGTACTGCGGGTGGTCGTGGATGACGCAGAAATGGTTGCCGCCGACCGACTCGCCTCCGGGTCCGATGGGCCGGCCGTCGTAGAGGGGCAGCTCGGGAATCGGGTAGTCGTCGTCGCGCTCGAAGGGAACGAAGATGCCCCGGTTGGGCAGATCGACGAAGACGTGGCGCATGTCGCGCGTCAGGCCGTACACCCGTTTGCCCGCGGCGGGCCAGGTGAGCGCCTCCCACTCGGCGACCGTCTCCTGCGCGCCGGTCCGCCAGTTCGTGCGCGTCACGCGGTCGCTGGGGCTGGCGGGGCTGTAGAAGAGGTCGGGGTCCTCCGGCGCCCAGACCGCGGGGCGCCCGCGCCGGCTCGGCCGCATGCGGGCGAAGTCGGGATCGAAGAACCAGCCGCTGTGCAGGTCCTCGCCCAGGTAGCGCGGCCCCTCGACGAAGATGGTCGAGCCGTCGGGGTTCCAGGCAGACCATACCGAGGCGGTGCCGCCGTGGTCCACGGTGGGCGAGGCGTCGAGCATCCACACGGGCGTGCCGAACTGCCGGTCCCGGAAGATCACCCGCAGGGTCATCAGCTCCTCCCCGCGCTGGAACAGCTCGTACGGCTTGTGCCCCTGCCGCTCCATGAAGGCGTGCAGTCCCTGCACCGGGTCGGGGTCGGGCGCGTAGGGGTCGCCGAGCACGCCGGCGGGCATCGCTGCAACGGCCGCTGCCGCGGCCAGCACAACCGCTCGGCGCAGACGCCTCAGGACGTGCAGGAAGACCCGCGATGAAGCCGCCACAGGCGCGGCTGCCTTGCCCGGCGCAGCGGGGTGGTCCCAACGGTGCGATCGATGCATGGGAAACCTCCGGGAAAACTCGTTCTTCGGCAGTACGCGTGACGTCCGGCGATCCCGGCGGATCGGCCGGCGCGCGCTCTACGGCAGCGGGCCGGACGATTACTTCGTCGAGACAGCATCATTGCCCCGCTTGCACCGCGCTGCGGGGCCGCATCCGCGCGCGCACGCTTACCTACGCACCCCGGCTCGCAGCGCGCACGCCCTATGATGGACCAATCGTCGCACGAGAGCAACAGCCTGCCGGCCGGCTGTTGCGCCGGCCGCGCCGTCGGGGGGCAACAGGATCAAGCGGGGGCGCGGAGCCAGGAGTCGATGGCGGCGGCGGCCTGCCGGCCGTGTTGGATGGCGTGGACGACGAGCGAGGCGCCGCGGACGGTGTCGCCGGCGGCGAAAACCCCCTCCCGGCTGGTCATCCACTTATCGACGACCAGGTTGCCCCGGCTGTCGCGCTTGAGCTCCAACTGCTCGACGAGGCCCTCCTGGACGACGTGGAGGTAGCCCATGGCGATGAGGACGAGGTCCGCGGCGACGGTGAACTCCGTGCCGGCAAGGGGACGCATGTGGGGCCGGCCGTTCTCGCCGCGGAGCCACTCGACCTCGACGGCGGAGAGCTCCGTGACGCGGCCCTGGTGGCCGCTAAGCGACGTGGTGAGCGTGCCCCACCGGCGGGTGCAGCCCTCCTCCTGAGAGCTGCTCGTCCGCATGATCCGCGGCCAGTCGGGCCAGGGGGTCTCGGGGTTGGCGCCCTCAGGGGGGCGAGGAAGGATCTCGAACTGGTGGACCGACGCGGCCCCCTGGCGGATCGAGGTCCCCACGCAGTCGCTGCCGGTGTCGCCGCCGCCGATCACCACCACATGCCTGCCGCCGGCGTGGATGACCCCCTCGCCCGAGACGGCGATGGAATCGCCGGCGACGCGGCGGTTCTGCTGGGCCAGGAAGTCCATGGCGAAGTGGACGCCGCGAAGGTCGGCCCCCGACACGTCGAGGGGCCGGGGCTGCCCGGCACCCATCGTCAGGCAGATGGCGTCGAAGAGCTTGCGGAGGTAGCGGCCCGACATGTCGAAGCCCACGTGGACGCCGGGCTCGAAGCGGACCCCCTCGGCGACCATCTGCTCCAGGCGGCGGTCGAGGACGCGCTTGTCGAGCTTGAAGTCGGGAATGCCGTAGCGGAGCAGGCCGCCGATGCGGTCGTCGCGCTCGAAGACGACCACTTCATGTCCCTTGCGGGCGAGCTGCTGGGCGGCGGCCAGGCCGGCGGGTCCGGAACCGATGACGGCGACCTTCTTCCCCGTCTTCCGCCCGGCGCGGAGGGGCCGTACCCAGCCCTCCTGGAAGGCGCGCTCGGCGATCTGGTATTCGATGTGCTTGATGTTGACCGGCTTGTCGTTGATGGCCAGGGTGCAGGCCGCCTCGCAAGGGGCGGGGCAGACGCGGCCGGTGACCTCGGGAAAGTTGTTCGTGGAGTGGAGGTTCTCGGCCGCCTCGCGCCACCGTCCGCGGTACACGAGGTCGTTGAATTCGGGGATGCGGTTCTTCACCGGGCAGCCGGAGGCATGGCAGAAGGGGATGCCGCAGTCCATGCAGCGGGCCGCCTGCTCGTGGAGCGTCCGCTCCACGAGGGGCAGGTCGAGCTCGTACCAGTCCTTGATCCGCTCGGAGACGGGCCGGTGGCCGATCTCGACGCGGGAGAACTCGAGAAAGCCGGTCGGGTTAGCCACTGAAGACCTCCTCGGTCAGGGGTGTATGGTCGGCGTGGGCCTCCTCGCGCTCGCGGAGCCGCTCCAGGGCCTTGCGGTAGTCGATGGGCATCACCTTGACGAACTTGCCGGCCATCTCCTGCCAGTTATCGAGGATCCGCCGCGCCTGCGCGCTGCCGGTCCACTCGAGGTGGCGGGCGACGAGCGCGCGGAGCCGCCGGCGGTCCTCCTTCTGCCAGAGCGACTCGAGGTCGACCATCTCCAGGTTGCAGAGGGTGTCGAAGAGCTGGTGCTCGTCGAGGACGTAGGCGATGCCCCCGCTCATGCCCGCGGCGAAGTTCCGTCCCGTGCGGCCCAGGACCACCACCGTACCGCCGGTCATGTATTCGCAGCCGTGATCGCCGACGCCCTCGACGACCGCCGTGGCGCCGCTGTTGCGGACGGCGAAGCGCTCACCGGCCAGCCCGTTGATGAACACCTCGCCGGAAGTGGCCCCGTAGAGAAGGGTGTTGCCGACGATGACGTTGTCCGTCGGCGCGAAGGGGGAGCCGGGCGGAGTGACGACGACGATCCTGCCGCCGGAGAGCCCTTTGCCCAGGTAGTCGTTGGCCTCGCCGAGCAGCCGCAGCGTCACCCCCGGGGCCAGGAAAGCGCCGAAGCTCTGCCCGGCGGCGCCGCGGAAGACGAGCTCCAGCGTACCGTCGGGGAGCCCCTGGGCGCCCCACTGTTTGACGATGCGGTTGCTGAGGATGGTGCCCACGGTGCGGTGGACGTTGCGGATGGGCATTTCGATCCGCAGCGGCTCCCGGGTCGTCAGCGACGTCTCCACCTGCTCGAGGATCTTCCAGTCGAGATGGTCGGCGAGGCGGTTCTGCTGCGGGCGGACGCACCGCAGGGCCGCCCCGGACCCGGCCGGTGCGAAGATCGCCGAGAAGTCCAGGCCCTTGGCCTTGAAGTGTTCCACCGCCCGGCGGCAGCTCAGGCGGTCGATCCGGCCGACCAACTCTTCGAAGCGGCGGAACCCCAGCTCGGCCATGAGGCGGCGGATGTCCTCGGCCACGAAGGTGAGGAAGCGGACGACGTATTCCGCCTTGCCCGCGAACCGCTCGCGGAGGTCCTGCCGCTGGGTGGCGATGCCCACCGGGCAGGTCCCCAGGTGGCATTTCCGCATGAGGATGCATCCCAGGGCGACCAGCGCCGAGGTTCCGAAGCCGAAGCGCTCCGCCCCCAGCATGGCGCCGATGATCACGTCGCGGCCCGTCTTGAGCTGGCCGTCGACCTGCACGGCAATGCGGTCTCTCAATCCGTTGAGGACGAGGGTCTGCTGGGTCTCCGCCAAGCCGATTTCCCAGGGGATGCCGGCGTGCTTGATCGAGGACAGGGGGCTGGCGCCGGTGCCGCCGTCGTGGCCGCTGATGAGGACCTCGTCGGCGTTTCCCTTGGCCACGCCCGCGGCCACCGTACCGACGCCCACCTCGGCAACGAGCTTCACGCAGACCTCCACGCCGGGGTTGCTGCACTTGAGGTCGAAGATCAACTGGGCGAGGTCTTCGATGGAGTAGATGTCGTGGTGGGGCGGGGGCGAGATCAAGGAGACGCCGGGGGTGGCGTGGCGGAGGCGGGCGATCTCGTCGGTGACCTTGTGGCCGGGGAGCTGCCCCCCCTCCCCCGGCTTGGCGCCCTGCGCCATCTTGATCTGCAGCATCTTGGCGTGGGCCAGGTACTCGATGGTCACGCCGAAGCGGGCCGAGGCCACCTGCTTCACCGGGCAATTGGCCGAATCGCCGTTGGCCAGAGGCCGGTAGCGTGCCGGGTCCTCACCCCCTTCGCCGGTGTTCGCCTTGCCTCCCAGGCGGTTCATGGCCACGGCCAGGGTCTCGTGGGCCTCCTTGCTGATCGAGCCGTGGGACATGGCGCCCGTGTAGAACCGCTTGACGATCTCGCTCACCGGCTCGACCTCTTCGAGGGGCACCGGCGCGCCGGGGACGAACTCGAAGAGTCCGCGGAGCGTGCAGAGCTCGCGGCTCTGGTCGTTGATCGCCCGGGAATACTCCTCATAGGCGGCCGGATCGTTGAAGAGGACCGCGTGCTGCAGGCGGGTGATCGTGGTGGGGTTCCAGAGGTGATGCTCCTCGTCGAGGCGGTAGTGGTACTCGCCGCCGAAGTCGAGCTCCAGGGCGTCGGGCTCGCGGGACCGGAAGGCCGCCTGGTGGCGAGCGAGGGCCTCGCAGGCCAGGGCCGTAAGGTCCGCACCCTCGATCCGCGAGGCGGTGCCGGTGAAGTAGCGGTCCACGACCTCGCGGGCCAGGCCCACCGCCTCGAACTGCTGGGCGGCATGGTAGCTCCGCAGCGTGGAGATGCCCATCTTGGACATCGTCTTGAGGATGCCCTTCTTGACCGCGGTGATGTACTGATCGGAGAGCTGGTTGAGGTCGGCGCCGGGGGCGAGTTCCCCTTCGGCGTGGAGCTTATGGATGGCTTCGAAGGCCAGGTAGGGGTTGATGGCGTTGGCCCCGTAGCCGCAGAGGAGGCAGAAGTGCATCACCTCCCGCGGTTCGCCGCTCTCGACGACGAGACCGGCCTCCCCCCGCAGCCGCCGCTGCAAAAGGCCGTGGTGTACGGCGGCGGTGGCCAGCAGGCTGGGTATGGGGGCCTTGCCGGCGGAGAGGTCGCGGTCGCTGACGATCAACAGCGAGGCGCCTTCACCGATGGCCCGTTCGGCGGCGGCGATCAACTCGTCGAGCCCGCGGCGGAGGGCCTCGCCCGGCTGCGGGTCCGCCGCGTCGAAGAGGGCCGGGATCGTCGCCACGCGAAAGTCGCTCCGCTTCGCGGCGCGAAGCCGCTCGACGTCCTCGCTGGTGAGGATCGGATGGGGGAGCTTCAGTTGCCGGCAGTGCTCGGGAGACTCGTCGAGGAGATTCCGCTGCTTGCCGGTGAAGGACATGAGCGACATCACCAACCCCTCGCGAAGCGGGTCGATCGGCGGGTTGGTGACCTGGGCGAAAAGCTGCTTGAAGTAGTTGAAGAGGAGCTTGGGGCGGGCGGAGAGGACGGCCAGGGGGGTGTCGGTTCCCATGGAGCCGACCGGCTCCTGGCCGTTGGCCGCCATGGGGGCGATCACCAGTTGCAGCTCCTCGCGGGTGTAGCCGAAGGCGCGGAGCCGCTGGGCGAGCGTCTTCGCGTCGATGGGAACCTCTCGCGACGGCTCGAAGAGCCCGCGGAGCTCGATGCGGTTCTCCATCACCCAGCGGCGGTACGGCTTGCGGCGGGCGATGCGCCCCTTGATCTCGTTGTCCACGATGATCCGTCCCTGCTCCGTGTCGACCAGGAACATGCGGCCGGGTTGAAGACGCCCCTTCTGACGGATCCGTTCCGGGGGGAACTCGATGACGCCGACTTCGCTGGCCAGCACGACCAGCCCGTCGGTGGTCACCACGTAGCGCGCCGGCCGCAGGCCGTTGCGGTCCAAGGTGCCCCCCAGCAGGCGCCCGTCGGTGAAGACCATCGCCGCCGGGCCGTCCCAGGGCTCGAGGATGGCCGCGTGGTATTCGTAGAAGGCCCGCTTGTCGGTGCTCATGTGGTAACGCTCCCCGAAGGCCTCGGGGACCATCATCATCATCGCGTGGGGCGCCGACCGGCCGGCGCGGACGAGGAGCTCCATGGCGTTGTCGAAGGCCGCCGAATCGCTGCCGCCCGGCTCGACGATGGGGAAGAGGTCGGAGAGGTCCCCGGCCAGCCGCGGCGCGGCCATCGTCTTCTCGTAGGCCGTCAAGCGGCTGACGTTCCCCCGCAGGGTGTTGATCTCGCCGTTGTGGGCGATCATCCGGAAAGGTTGAGCCAGCCTCCAACTGGGGAAGGTGTTCGTGCTGTACCGCTGGTGGACGACGGCCAGGGCCGTAAGCACCCGTTCGTCGGAAAGGTCGGGGTAGTACTGGGCCAGTTGCGGAGCCAGGAACATCCCCTTGTAGACGATGGTGCGCGCCGACATCGAGGGGACGTAGAAGTCCTCGGCGGCTTCGCCGAAGCGGCGGCGGACGCAGTGCTCGACGCGTTTGCGGACCACGAAGAGCCGCCGCTCCAGGGCCTTGTCCTCCAGCCCGGCACCGTCGATGAAGAGCTGGCGGATCACCGGTTCGGCGGCGCGGGCGATCTCGCCGAGGCAGTCGTTGGCGGTAGGGACGTCGCGCCACCCCCGGGGCTGCAGGCCCCCCTCGACGCAGCCCTCCACGAGGAGGCGCTCGCAGGCGGCGCGGACCTCGGCGTCCTGCGGCAGGAAGACCATCGCCACGCCATAGAACTTGGGAGGGGGAAGCGCGATGTCCAGCCGCGCCGCTTCCGCGGCGAAGAACTCGTGGGGTAGCTGCACGAGCATCCCCGCTCCATCGCCGGTGCAGTCGTCCGCCCCCGCGGCACCCCGGTGCATCAGGTTGAGCAGGATCCGCTTGCCCCCCTCGACGATGGCATGCTCGCGGCGGCCCGATATATTGGCGATCGCCCCAATGCCGCAGGCGTCGTGCTCGAAGCGCGCGTCGTAGAGCCCGCGCGCCTTGGGGTACCCATATGCCATGAAATGACTACCTTCTTCGGAAAGAACTGTGCGCAGCACACCGCCGCGGCGACTGGCCGTCGACACCCTCCCCTCGCGGCGCATCGCGCTCCTTCTCATCCTATAATTAGAAATGCTAATGTCAAGGGCAAGTAAGAATAACCATATCGGCCACCAGGAGCCACCCGTGCCCGATCATACCGAACGTGAGTCGGCGCTTCCCAAACAGAGGGCCATCGCCGAGCAACTCGGCATCCCCGGCCTGAGGCGACACATCTTCCTCTGCTGCGACCAGACCGAGCCCAACTGCTGCGACCGCGAGGAATCGCTGGCGGCGTGGGGGTACCTGAAGCGCCGACTGGGAGAGCTGGGACTGGCCGGGGCCGGGGGAGTCTACCGCACGAAGGCCAATTGTCTGCGGATCTGCTGCGGCGGACCGATCGCCGTGGTCTACCCGGAGGGGGCTTGGTACGGCGGGTGCAACCCGCCCGTCCTGGAGCGGATCATTCAGGAGCACCTCATCGGCGGGCGGCTCGTGGAAGCGCACCTGATCGCCCTGCGGCCGCTCAGGTAGGGCGGATCCATCCTCGATCCCCGGAACGCGCAACGGGTTGGGTCGACCGACGCGCGGTGCGGCACCGGCTCTCGCGCGCGCCGTCACGCGCGGCTGTAAATGTCGTCGATGAGGCTGCGCTCGCGGGTGCGGCGAAGGGCCGAGTGGATCATCATCCACTCGCCCACGTTCTCCAGGGTGATCATGCCCACCAGGCGGCCCTCGCGGACGACGGGCAACGTGGAGCATTCCCCCTCGCGCATGCGCTCGAAGGTGCCCTCGAGCATATCGCCGTCGTCCACCTGGTGGCAGGTGCTGCGCATCACGTCGGCGACCGCGGACTCGGCGCGGCCGGATTCCAGGGCCTGGCCCACGCGGGCGGCGATCTCCGTGGCGTGCAGATAGTCGAGTTGGGAGGCCAGGGCGGCCCGCAGCACTCGGCCGCCGTCCATGGGAATGGCCGGCAGCATATTGAAGACCGCCAGTATGAGATTCACCGCGAGGAGATTCGTCAGGAAGGCATCGCTCTCGAATCGCAGCTCCGTCAGGTTGCCCAGTTGCTCGACGAACACCCGCATTTCGTGAACGAGCAAGATTGGCTCGTTCCGCACGGGCCGCCGGTCAGGTATACTCTTCTCCCCCCATCGGCCTCGTGTCGAAGGCCCTGCCCGCTGCGCCGTTTCGCGGGCGCTCCGGCAAGAAGCTTCCCGGTTCGGCCCGTAGGTTCAACGCTCACCTCGCGAGGTTACCGTGGACGAGTATCTCCTTCCCAGCCTGCTGGTGGCGGCCGGCCTGGGGCTGCTGGTGGCGGGTGGCGAGTTGCTGGTCCGCGGCGCGGCGCGGCTGGCTGCGGCGGCTCGGATCTCCTCGCTGGTCATCGGGCTGACGGTGGTGGCCTTCGGCACCAGTGCGCCCGAGTTCGCCGTGACCATCCAGTCGTCGCTTGCCGGACGGACGGAGTTGGCGCTGGGAAACGTCGTAGGAAGCAACATCTTCAACGTACTCGTGGTGCTGGGGCTCTCGGCACTGGTGGCCCCGCTGGTGGTCTCGCGGCAGTTGATCCGCTGGGACGTGCCGCTGATGATCGCCGCCTCGCTCCTTGCCTGGCTGATGTGCATCAACGGGCGGGTGGGGCGCGTCGACGGCGCGGTCCTCTTCGCCTGCCTGCTCGCCTATCTGGTCTGGTCCGTGGTGGCAGGGCGGCGGGAGACGGAGCGCACCGAGGCGGCCGCGCGCGAGGCGTCGGGGCTGGGCGACGTCGAGGGGCCGGCACCCGGCGGCACCTTCCGCACCGCGGCCGTCAACCTGGTGCTGATCGTTGCCGGCCTGGCACTGTTGACGCTAGGCTCGCGCTGGCTGGTCGACGGCTCGGCCGAGGTGGCGCGTATGCTCGGCGTGAGCGAGTTCATCATCGGCGTGACGATCATCGCCGTGGGCACCTCGCTGCCGGAGTTGGTGACCTCGGTGGTGGCCAGCCTCCGCAACGAGCGCGACATCGCCGTGGGGAACATCGTGGGGAGCAACATGTTCAACATCCTCGGCGTACTCGGCGTGGGCGGTCTGGTGGCACCGGCGGGCGTCGTGGTCCCCGAGGCGGTCTTCTGGTTCGACCTGCCGGTGATGGTCGCCGTGGCCGGAGCGTGCCTGCCGATCTTCTTCACCGGCCACCGCATCGATCGCTGGGAAGGGGGACTCTTCTTCGCCTACTACGTGGCCTACGTGGCGTACCTGATCTCCCGGCGGACGCACCCCGATCTCCACGAGGCGCTCACCTACGTGATGGCCGTCTACGTCATCCCCATCACGGTGGTTACCGTCGCCGTGTGCGTGGTGCGGGCATGGCGGAGGCAGTAGTTCCCCGGCCTCGCGGGTCGGTCATGGGAAGTGCCTGATCCGCGCCGGCGGAGAGGCAGGGCCACCCTGGGCACGGAGCGGCTCAGTCGTCCTCGTCGCCCTGCTCGATGGGGTTCTCGAGGACCGAGTCGATGCAGATTGCCTTGTGGCCCTTGTAGGCGCCGGGCCGGGCGTGGAACTTGGGAACCCCTTCAACCGTCACCAGCGCCGCGGCGTGGATGTCCTTCTCCGTGGTGATGATGTCGCCCACCCGAAGTCCGACGAGCTCTCCGGCGGTGATCGAGGTCTGGGCAAGGCGGACGCGGAGTTCGACCAGGGAGCTCCGCAGCGCCTGCGTGAGTTGGCGGATGTTTTCGGGCGTCGCCTGGCGCCGTCCGTAGGCCACCCAACTGTTGGCCGAAAGCTTGCCGCTGATCCGTTCGATGGAGTTGTAAGGGATGCAGAGGTTGACCATCCCGCGGACTTCGCCGATGGTCAGCTCGAAACTGATGAGGACGACGACTTCGTTGGGGGGGACGATCTGCACGAGCTGCGGGTTGCTCTCCACGCGCTCCACGGAGAGGTTGAGGTCGAGGACGTTCTCCCAGGCGTGGCGCAGCTCGTCGAGGAAGAGCCCCGTGATGCGCGAGACGAGGCGGAGTTCGATCTCCGTCAGCGGCCGGCGCGCCAAGGGAGTGGCCTCGCGCCCCCCGCCCAGGAGCCGGTCGATGATCGGATAGAGGATCGCCGGATTGATGTCCAGGATGAGGTTCCCTTCCAGGGGATCGGCCCTGAGGAGATTGAAGCAGGTGGGATTCTCCAGGCTGAAGACGAACTCGCTGTACGTGAGCTGGTCCACGCTGGTGAGTTTGACCTCGACCATGCTGCGCAGGGTGGCCGAGAGGCCGGCGGCGAAGTTCCGCCCGAATCCCTCGTGGAGCGTCTGCAAGGCCCGCATCTGCTCCTTGCCGACGCGTTCCGGACGCTTGAAGTCGTAGGGGGTGACCTTCTCGCGGGTTCGCGGGGGCGCCAAGGCGGTCGGGTCGCTCGCGGGGGGGGTCGGTGCGGGCGCCGGCGCGGCCTCGCCGCTGGCCCCCATGGCGCTGAGCAGGCTCTCCACCTCGGCCTGGCTGAGTACGTCTCCACCCATGCGTCCACCTGCAAAGCGCTCTACCGTCTCATCCCCGCACGTGCCCGTCACCGAGCACGACGTACTTGTAGCTGGTCAGCTCGGCCAGCCCGCAGGGCCCGCGGGCATGGAACTTGTCGGTGCTGATGCCGATCTCCGCCCCCAGGCCGAATTCCCCGCCGTC
Organism: Planctomycetales bacterium; assembly: GCA_007126245.1. Classification (GTDB taxonomy): domain Bacteria; phylum Planctomycetota; class Planctomycetia; order Pirellulales; family Thermoguttaceae; genus SKOZ01. Next base: position 10,811 of record SLBP01000019.1, on the reverse strand, counting down.
GTTGAAGCGCGTGCTGGCGTTGACCATCACCGCCGAACTGTCCACCTGCGCGGTGAACCGGCGGGCAGCCCGGTAGTCCCCGGTGACGATGGCCTCGGTGTGCTGCGAGCCGAAACGGTTGATGTGGGCGACGGCCTCGTCCAGGGAGTCGACCACTTTCACCGAGATCACCGGGCCCAGGTACTCGGCACGGTAGTCGTCCTCGGTGACCTCATGAGCCTCGGCAACCAGCCGCCGCGTGGCGGCATCGCCGCGGATCTCGATGCCCCGCTCGACCAGCGCGCGGGCGATGCGGGGGAGCTGGTCCTCGGCGACCTCGCGGTGTACGAGCAGCGACTCGGCGGCATTGCAGACGCCCAACCGCTGGCACTTGGCATTGACGACGATCCGCTCGGCCATCTCCAGATCGGCCGAACGATCGACGTAGACGTGGCAGTTGCCGGCGTAGTGCTTGATCACCGGCATCTTCGCCTCGGCCGACACGCGGCGGATGAGCCCCTCGCCCCCGCGAGGGATGGCCAGATTGACGTACTCCGGCATGTTGAGGAACAGGCCCACCGCCTCGCGGTCGCTCGTGGCCACCAACTGCACGGCATCGACGGGGAGGCCCGCCTCGGCCGCCGCCTCGTCCATGATCTGCACGATGGCCGCGCTGGAGTGAGCCGCTTCCTTGCCGCCGCGGAGAATGACCGCATTGCCGCTCTTCACGCAGAGGGCTGCCGCATCGGCAGTCACGTTGGGCCGCGATTCGTAGATGAAGAAGATCACCCCCAGCGGCACGCGAACCTTCTGCACCTCCAGACCGTTGGGCCGCACCGAGGAATGGAGGACCTCGCCTACCGGATCGGGGAGCTGGGCCACCTCGCGGAGCCCCTTGGCGATCGCCGCGATTCGCTCCGGCGTCAGCCGCAGACGGTCGATCTGGGCGTCGCTCAGGCCGAACTCGTCGGCTGCGGCCAAGTCGCGGTGGTTCGCGTCGGCCAGGGCCACGCTCCGCTCGCCGAGCAGATCGGCACTCCGCAAGAGCCACTGGGTCTTCTGCGCCCCGGTGACCTCGAGGAGTTCGCGGGCCGCCGTCTGTGCGCGGTGCGCTACGTCGCGGCAATACTCTTCGAGGCTGGCGTATCCGGCCACCGACATCGTCGTTCTCCTCCCGGCAGGCAGGCTCTTGGCGGTCTCTGCGGGCCTTCGGACCCGGAGTGCGCCGCGCAAGTATCGCTGGAATCCGCCCACAAGTCAACGGAGAATGCGTCCCCACGCGGTGCCGCCCACGCGGCGCAACCCCCTCTGCGCACGCGATTTGTGCCGGGAACAGTCCCGGCGGCCGTCCTACGCCTGGGCCGCGGCCCAGCCCGCCAGGTGCGGCTCCAATTCCTTCCCCGCGGCCAGAGAAGCGTTCACGTCCACGGGCGGCGCCACGATCGTCTCCAGCCACGCCAGGTAGGTCGTTAGCGGCTCGACCGGCCAGGAGCATCGGCCCGCTTGGGCCGCGGCGAGAATCCCCTCAACAGCGTGCGTCACGCGGGTCACCGGCTCCAGGGGCACCACCATTGCCGCTGACTTGATCGTGTGCAGCGTCCGCAGCGCGGCGTGCAGTCGAGCGTCCGCCTCCATGGCCACCCCTTCCTGGAGCGTATTGCGAAGGGCTGCCACGTGGCCGGCCAGTTCGTGGTGGAAAGTCTGCCACAGCGATCCCTTCACACCAACCGGCGGAGGTACCGACGGAAGGCGAGGACGGCGGCGGCCCTTTGTCGGGGGGGGCGGTTGTGGCGCAGGCCCTGGCTGCGAAGGGGGAGAAGGGGACTGGGTAGGCTCAGTGGCCTCGGGCAGGCCGGATGCGGCGGACGACGGTTCATTCCCAGGCTGCTCCCGCTGGGGAGCCGTGTCGGCGTGCGGGCAGACGTTGGATGCTTCGAGGGGCGTCTCGCCACCGGCCGCCCCCGATTCCTCACCGGCCATCGCAGCAATCTGCTCGATGGTCTCTCCCTGGAGTCGCTCCCGCGCGGCTAAGATCAGCTCATCGGCCAGGCGGACCACCTCGGCCAGCTCCGGCTTGGAGACCTGGGCATCGGCCCCGACGGCGCGCCCCTTCTTGTGGTTGTCCGGGGTGACAATCGACGAGTAGAGCAATACCGGCACGCGCTTGACCTGCGGATGTTGCTTGATCCGCTTCGTCAGGTGGAAACCGTCGACCTGAGGCATCTCGACGTCGGATATCACCAGGTCGACCACGTCCTCGATCTTTCCCGTTGCGGCAAGTTGCGACTCGAGCCACTCCCAGGCGGCCTGGCCGTTCTCGAAAAAGGTGAGCCGACGGTAGCCGCTGGTGGTGAGCGTCGTGCCGATTGCTTCACGGACCGTAGACGAGTCCTCCACGAGAAGGATGCGAAGACGCTCCCGGGGCAGCCCCAGGGGATTGGCCACGGCGTCGGTGCGGAAAAGCTGGTCGGTTACCTGGTCGAGGATCATCTCGAAGTCGAGCATCACGATCAGGCGTCCATCGCAGCGGGCCAGGGCGGTAACGGGGGTGTGCGAGAGAGCCCCAAGATTGGGCACACCGAGAATGTTCTCCCAGCTCAGCCGGTAGATCTTGTCCACCTCGTCGACCAGGAACGCCGTCTGCTGCTGGTTGAAATCGGCGAGGATCAGCGTCGATTCACTGTGCTCGCCTTGGCTCTCGATCCCCAGAAACGTCATGAGCGAGACACAGGGGATCACCTGGTTGCGGAGACGGAATACCCCCCGGATAGACCGCTTGGCCTGAGGGAGGGCAGTGATCTTCACCGTGGGCAGAACCTCGCGGACCTTCGCCACGTTGATGCCGAACGTGTAATCGGCCACGCGGAACACGAGCAATTCGAGTTCGTTGGTGCCGCTCTCGAGGAGTATCTCTTTGTCCAATAAGAGGTTGCTTGGGTGGGACATCATGGGCCTTCCGCGAAGGTCGGTCGGTGGGGAGGTCGAATCACGTTGCCGGAGCCCAGGGTCTCGGGCAGCCGTCGTGGGGCACGGGCTTTCGTCATCATCGGGCTTTCGGTTTGGGCGAATTGAGTGGTCCTGCCGCCTTAGGGAAACTGTGCCGACAAAATGCTCACACCCTGAGGAACATAAGCGTTAGGAGGATTGGTATGAACCGTGGGAGGGAAGATGCACTGCCGACCCCCAGCTGCTCAGGGGGATCGCCGATGCGCCTCTGTCGCTGCTTGAAGGGGGGTGTCGTGGAGGGTAAGTTGGGCCCCGAGGAGTTTCCGCAACCGTCGAATGCTTATCCGAGGTGCCACCGATGCTACCCCGCCTGCTCGCCTACGCCACCTCCGTGTTGGCCGTCACGGTCACCGCAGCGGCCCAGCCCCCTTCGGGTCCGACTCTGCCCGGGACGGAGCCGCTGACGTTCGAGGGCGACCTGGCCTCGGAGATGGTCGCGGAGATCGACCGTTTCCTTCTTGCCGCCCTGGAGCGAGCGATCGATCAACGCCCCGCCCACTGGGACCGCGACTTCGCCTCGGCGGACGACTACGCCGCTTCGGTGGAAACGAACCGCCGCCGGCTGGCGCACATCCTGGGGATCCGGGACGAGCGAGCTGCGCCGCGGCCCCTCGAGCTGATCGCCACCACGGCCCGTCCCGCGCCGATCGCCCGCGGCGAGGGCTACGAAGCCCTTGTCGTCCGCTGGCGGGCCTTCGGCGACGTCTTCGGGGAGGGGCTTCTGCTTCGCCCCACAGGGAATTCCCCGGTGGCCAATCTGGTCGTGATCCCCCACCCCGACCACTCCCCCGAGATGCTGGCCGCCTTGGCCGAGGGCCTCGCGGCCGAGATGCAGCTCGCCCGGCGGCTTGCGGAGCGGGGCTGCCGCGTGCTCGTCCCGGTGATCGTCGACCGCGAGCCGGTGGAACACCCCATGCTCCGCATCCCGCGGCTCTCCCGGCGCGAATACCTCTACCGCGCCGCCTTCGTCCTCGGCCGGCACCTGATCGGCTACGAGGTCCAGAAGGTACTGGCGGGCATCGACGCGCTGGAGCAGGAGCCGGAAGGGGCGGAGTTGCCCGTCGGCGTCGCCGGTTGGGGCGACGGCGGGATGCTCGCCTTGTACTCGGCGGCACTGGACCCGCGGATCGACGCAGCCCTGGTCAGCGGATACTTCGACTGCCGGCACGCGCTCTGGGAGGAGCCGCTGGACCGAAACGTCTTCGGCCTCCTGGAACGGTTCGGCGACGCCGAGCTGGCCGCCATGATCGCCCCCCGAGCCCTGGTCGTCGAGGCCGCGGCCGGGCCCGAGATGGTGATCCCGCCGGGCACCGGCGGCGGGCCGGGGCGGCTCGTGACACCTGCGCCCGAGGTCGTTCGCCGCGAGGTGGCCCGCGCGGCCCGCCTCGTGGAAGACTTGGGGGTAGCCGACTGGTTGCAGCTCATCGAGAGCGACGGCGGCGGGGGGACTGCGGGAAGCGATGCGGCGCTCGATGGCTTCCTCGCGGCACTGCTACCGGATGTTCCGCCTCCCGGTACCGGCTCCCCCTCGGGCGGACCGCGGCGCCTCCACGCGGCCGACGACCCCGACGAGCGGATGGAACGCCAGGTCCACCAGATCGTCCGCCACAACGAGTGGCTCATCGGCGAGAGCGAGTCCCAACGCCGCGCCTTCCTCGCCGACGTGGAGTACGACTCGCTGGAGGCGTACACGGAAAGCATCGCCCCCTATCGCGAGCACTTCTATGACGAGGTCATCGGCCGCTTCGACCTCCCCCTTTCGCCCCCCGATCCGCGGTCGCGGCTGCTGTACGACGAGCCGGCGTTTTCGGGATACGAGGTGGTTCTCGACGTCTTCGAGAACGTCTTCGCCTACGGTGTCCTGCTGGTTCCCCGCGATATCGGCGAGGGAGAGCGGCGGCCGCTGGTCGTTTGCCAGCACGGCCTCGAGGGGCGCCCCCAGGAGCTCGTCACCGGCGACCACGGCGCTTACGGCGACTACGCCGCTCGGCTGGCCGAACGCGGCTTCGTCGTCTTCGCGCCGCAGAACCTCTACCTTTTCGGCGACCGCTTCCGCACCTTGCAGCGGAAGGCCAACCCCCTGGGCAAGACTCTCTTTTCGATCATCGTCCCCCAGCACCAGCAGATCGTCGATTGGCTGGGCTCGCTGGACTTCGTGGACGACGAACGCATCGCCTTCTACGGCCTCTCGTACGGGGGCAAGACGGCGATGCGCGTCCCTCCGCTCGTCGACGGCTACATGGCGGTGATCTGCTCGGCCGACTTCAACGAGTGGGTCTGGAAGAACGCCACGACGCGGTCCCCCTACAGCTACGTCTGGACCGGCGAGTACGAGATCTTCGAGTTCGACCTCGGCGGCACGTTCAACTACGCCGAGATGGCGGCGCTGATCGCTCCGCGGCCCTTCATGGTCGAGCGGGGGCACTTCGACGGCGTCGCCCCCGACGAGCAGGTGGCTTACGAGTTCGCCAAAGTCCGCTTTCTGTACGCCGCCCGCCTGGGGATCGGCGAGCGGTGCCGCATCGAGTGGTTCGTCGGCCCCCACACGATCCACGGTCGCGGCACCTTCGACTTCCTGCACGAGGTGCTCGACTGGCCGGCTCCCGTGGGTCGCTGAGGCAGAGAGGAGGAGTCTGCGCTACCGCACCCCTCGGCCGGAACCCCGCGTCAGCGACGCGGGGAACGGCTCGAGCCGAGGCGCTCCGCCTGCTGCCGGATGCCGGGGTCGGGATCGGCGCGAGCGATGCGTTCCAGGCGGTCGAGAACACCGCGGTCGCCCGTGGTGGCCAGGATGCCCATGGCAGTCCGGCGGACGGCAGGGTCGTCGTCTTCGCAGAGCCGCAGGAGCCAGACGGAGGCGTCGATGCCCGGGAGCCGGGGGAGGATCTCCGCCAGAGACCGGCGGACCGCGGCGTCGGGATCGTGCATGCGGCGGCCGATCTCGATCTCTGCGGGGCCCAGCCCGCGGCGGACGAGCTCCGCCCGCACCGGGGCGTCCCCGCCGTCATCAACCAGCGTGGCGAGGAGCTGCCACGTGTCGGTCTTCGGGTACTCCGACGGGCCGATCGACGGGGGAACCGGCCTGTCATGCGCTGGCCGCTGGCTCGACGCAGGGGAGTCGTCGCCGGCCGATCCGGAGCCCGGCGTGTTCGCTGGGGCGGGTGGGGAAAGGGGAGTCAGGGGGCGGAAGACGGTGCCCGATTCCGGGAGGACCGCCGGCTCGGCCACCGGGAGGGAGGCGATCTCGCCGCGGCCGCGGATCTCGTCGAGGCGCTCGATGGGCAACGCGCCGCCCGGAAGGGGAGCGAGCCGGGAAATCGGTCCGCCCGCCTCCGGCGCCTCCAGGGGGCGACCCGGTTGGATGGCGCTTTCAGCAGCCCGGTGTGGCGCGGGCGCTCCGCCTCCCTCCCCCCGCGCCGCTTCGGCGCGGACGACGCTTTCACAGGCGGCGATCACGGCAACCCGGTCACCGTGCCGGGGATGGATCGGCCAGCGGAGGATCCGTGCTGCAAGCCGGGCAGCCTCGCGACGACCGCGTGGGTTCGACTGCTCCAAAGACGCCGCCAGAGCGGCAGCGAGATGGGCGATGCGCGGGGCGCTTTCTTCCGGGGGGCAGGACTCCCACGCGGCAAGCTCGCGCCAGAGGGCTTCGCGGCTGGCGGCAGCCACGCTCTCCCGTTCCGAGTTGAGGGAAGCGACGAGACGCTCGATCCCCGGCTCGCCCAGTTCGGTCAGACTCCGGGCCACCACGGGGGCGTCGGCCGCTTCGGCGGCGCCAAGGCGGAGATGCCACCGATGGGCGATCCAGGCGGTTGCCGCGGGACCTCGCACCGCATAACCGGCGGCGAGGAGTCCCACGAAGACGACCAGGGCCACGACGAGGAGTCGGCGGCGCCGCACGCCGCCGGACAAAGCGGCGGCGGGTGTCGAGCGGCGGCGGGCGGAGACTGCGGAACGTGGCATGATACCGAACTCCCCCTGGAGATGAGAATATGGCTGGCGACTCCAGGAATGCGAAGCGGCGTATTCTCGGCAAACGAAGCCCGCGACTCAAGGTCATTCAGGAACCTTTCCCAGGGGTATGCGATGGCGCCACCGGCAGGGGAGGCCGGCGACTGGTTGGTGATGTCCGACCTCTAAGAGATGGAGCAAATTGACTGACCGATAGAGCCGGAAGAAACCGAATAATCAAGGACACCGGTGGAGTCCCGACCCGGCCCCCCGCATGGTGCCGGCAGACCCGGCCGCAGGGTTCTGGAGCCGCGGGACGCAAGAGAGCCGGAGACGCCGCCCGTTCGTTGGCGAGCGAGAGGCGCGCAGTGCTGCGAAGCGTCCCGCTCAAGGATTGGCGGCACCGGCGCAGAACCAACCTGGGGGGGAATTATGGGCGCTACCAGCGTCGGGAAGAGGACGCGGAGGGAGGGCCGCGGGGCTTGGCGTACGGCGCTGGCGGCGGGTCTGCTGCTGGTTGCGGCGGAGCCGGCGGCGGGGAATCCTTTGCCGGCGCTGCGGTTGAATCCCTTCCAGGCCCATACCCATCATGCCGCCCAGGACGACGCCGCGCGGTCGATCCCCCGCGAGCGTTTGACGCCGGAGGCCCGCGCACGCGTCGACGCCGTGCTGGAGCATACCAGCGTCTTCCGGCGGCTGCCGGTCCGCGTCGTCCAGTGCGATCCGGAGCTGTACCTGTTCCTTGTCGAGCATCCCGACGTGGTGGTGAATATCTGGCAGGAGTTGGGCCTGAGCCAATTGGCGCTCAGCCAGGTGGATGCCGACACCTTCGAGTTGGCCGATGCCGAGGGGACGGAAGGCTGGATGCAGTTCATCTACCGCAGCCGCGACACGCACGTCCTGTACGTGGAGGGGACGTACACGGGGCCGCTTTTCGGCCGCGTATTGACGGGGCGCGGCGTGATGGTGCTCCGCAGCGAGTACTCGAAGGAATCGGACGGCCGCCATTACGTCGCCAGCCGCCTGGACGCCTTCATGCACATCGAGCCGGCCGGGGCAGAGTTCCTCACCAAGACCTTCCAGCCCCTGGTGGGACGGACGGCGGACACGAACTTCATCCAGACGGCCACCTTCGTGGGGAGCCTGGCCCGCACGGCGGAAGTAAATCCCGTGGGGATGCAGCGGCTGGCAAGGCGTCTGGAAGGCGTGCATCCGTTGGTGCGGCACGAATTCGCGGTCCTTGCCGGACAGGTGGCGCTGCGCGCGGCGGCGTTCGAGGCCGCGGAGGGGCCGCCGATGACGGCATCTCGACCGGGCCAGCCTCGCCGCTGATTAACGAGCCCGCCCTTCGGATTCCTGTCCTGCCGCCAGAGTACTCCCTTCGACGTCTCAGTCGTCGCTCATCGACGAAGTGTTCGGCGAGAATCCGTGGCGTTGGGTGCCCACCGGCGCGCACCGGGAGCTGTAAGAATAGCGTGCTTCGCGCGAGGGTGCTTCGGCGGTGCCGGGCAGGGCTGAGGTATCCCGCAGGGCGGGCGGCCTGCCACCGCGGCACTGCCGGGCGGCCTTGCGCCGGGCGCGGAGTGCCGCTGGCGCGGCATGCGGCCGGGACGTGGAAAAACCGGCCTTGACGCCGCTGAGTCGATCCCCTATCTTCGCCTCCTCATCGATGAGGTGAGCGTCGTCGGCAGCCGCCGGGGAAGCTCATTGCCGATTGACAATCCACGTGGATGGGTCTGCACGGGGGGCCTTGCCCAGCGGGGCTCCTGCGGACCACGAAGCGTTCGCCGCCAGCATGGACGCTCGTGCGGTGCGCTTCGCCTTTCCTTCGGCGAGTGTTAACATGAAGTGGTGGGGCGCACCGGCGAGGTCTCTTCGCGGGCCGGCCATGGAAGGGCCGGCGGCGAGTGGCGGGACCACCCCGGTCGCTCGGGGAGCAGCGAGTCTGCCGGCTCGGCGGTTGGGCTGCGCGGCGGGTTTCCCGCCGGCGGCCGGAGCGGCAGCATCGCACCGACGCCTGGAATGCCGCATCGTCTGCGGCGAGAGGCGCCGCAGGAGGCGGCGGCTCGTCGCGGCGACCGGCAAGAGAATGCCCGGCCCAACACAGGGCTGCCTGTCGAACCCGGCGGTACCCCTCCGGCGACTACCGTTACCAGAGGTGGGGCCGCCCGCGAAAAGAAGCCGTCGCTTCGATCAATGCTCCCGGAAACGTGTGCTGTCCTCTGCCCCCCTGGGACGCGGCTTTTCCGGGAGCCTCTCTTTTTTCTTGAGGAACCGATCAGCGCCTGCGGAGGACCAGGGCGACGTCCTCGGTCTCGGGGCCGATTCGAACCGGCTCATCGATGCGGTAGGCGAAGTCGTACGTCTCCACCCACTCGAGCAGCGGCACCCGTGCCAGAAGGTCGCGCATCTGGCTCGCCGTGTAGGTGCGGAAGATGAACTCGTCGGCGATGCGGAAGTGCCGCGTGGGGGTGTGGACGTCGATGGTCATGGCCACCCGTTCCCGGCGGCGGCGGCGATCGAGGGAGAGCGACTGCATCCGCGAAGCCACACACAAGTGCCCGCGGCGGGCGGCCCAGGACTCCTCGTCCTGGGGATCTCCCCGGGTGGGCGTGAGGTGGAGGCCGAGGACGTAGATGCCTCCCCGTCCCAGCGCGGCGGCTACGCACTGCAGGTGCGCGGCGGCCGCATCCTCACTGGGCAGGTGGCGAAAACTGTTGATCGTGTTGAAAGCCACGTCGAAGCGCTTGCGCAGGCGGAAGTCGCTCATGTCGCCCACAAAGGCCGCCGGCGGCAGGCCGCGGCGCTTCAGCCGCGCGTTGCAGTAGGCCACCGCCCGGGGGTTGAGGTCCAGCCCGGCGACCGCGAAGCCGGCGGCCGCGAAGCGGTACAGCAGGCGCCCCGTCCCGCAGGCAGGCTCGAAAAGGCGGCGCACGCCGCGGCGGGAGTGCTCGCGGGCGGAAGCGAGGATGAAGTCGTATTCGGCCTTCCAGTCGGAGCCGAAAAGGACGTCGTAGTACTTCGGGAAGTCGTAAATGCTCGCCTGGATTTGCTTCACGTCCGGCTTTTCGCGGAGCGAGAGGGAGGGCACTCAGGAAAACCGCGGAGTATACCCTTCCTCGAGCGACCGCGGTAGAGGCACACCGAGCAGCCCCGTGCGTCGGGAGTTCCCATCGAGCATACGTCGCCCGCCGGCATCGCTCTCCGAGCGATTGGCACTCTGCTGGGACGGACAAGGACGTCCACCACGGGCATGACGGACAAGGATGCCGGTCCTACGGGAAACATGTCTGCCAAGATGCCTGTTCTGCGGTGGAGTTGACGGCCCAAAGGTGTCGATCGGGTAGCCGCCAAGAAACGCCGGCGGCGACCCAACCGCCGGGGATTGGGCCGCCGCCGTGAACATCAACCAGACCTACCCCTCGTTACCGCGGGGAGGCACAACTCAGCTCTGCATCAGCATCCGCAGCCGGCGGGTTCGCAGGCCGCCGGGGCACAGGCCTTCGGCGGATCGCAGACCGGAACCGGAGCACACACGCTTACCGGAACCTTCACCTGAACGATCCGCGGCACCTTGAAGCTCACCGTGAAGGGGACCTTCTTAGGGACGAGCCGGGTCCGCTGGACCATCTCCGTGTAGTGGACGGGCTTCATCACGGTGTAGGCCACGCGGCGGACACGCTGCTCGGGCACCATGCGGCAGACCTGGTAGGTCACCTGGCGGACCCGCTGCTCGGGCACCATGCGGCAGACCTGGTAGGTCACCTGGCGGACCCGCTGCTCGGGAACCATGCGGCAGACCTGGTAGGTCACCTGGCGGACCCGCTGCTCGGGCACCATGCGGCAGACCTGGTAGGTCACCTGGCGGACCCGCT
>SLBP01000138.1:0-55472 GCA_007126245.1 Planctomycetales bacterium | reverse complement strand
GAGGCGCTTGCCATCGGGGGCCGTTTCTCTCTATCGGGGCGGGCACGTTGCTCCGCGAACCGCCGTTTTCGCTACTCAATGCACGCCGCAGAGGGGAACATCGCAGCAGGAGATCGCCGCGCAGCAGCGGCGGGCGGCCAGGCGGGCACGCAGCCGATCGATCAGGCGGGGGCGGCAGCAGATCGGCTCGCAGCAGACCGGCTCGCAGACCGCCACCGGTTCGCAGACCTCGACGGGCTTGCACACCTCGACCGGAGTGCAGGGGGCCGGGGCGCAGCAGGGATCGATGCAGGTCGGGGGGCAGCAGCGGCGGGCGGCTAGGCGTGCGCGGAGCCGGTCCAAGAGGCCGGGACGGCAAGGGGCGTAGCAGCCCACATCGTAAACCACCGGGGCGCACACCACGGGCTCACAACACGAGCCCTTCGCCCAGCGGCCGAAAAGACGGGCCTCGGCACTCGAAGCACTTGCCAGCAAAGCCACAGCACTCAGCGCCAAGACCGGCAGAACGATACGACGGTTCATCGAGAGACTCCTTGAAGGGAGAACCAAACGGGGAAACTTACACAATTCACACCACGTGGAAAACCTGGATGGTTTCCGGCCAGTCTAGGTGTTGCTATCGTCTGACGAACCGAAAAACTCTTAGCCAGACGACCCAGTTCGCGTATTTATCGCACGCGCCGCGAACGCTTGCAACGGGCGTGTCGATTATCTGGTTTCCCCTCCCTCTACTCCCAAATCACATCGCACTCTCCCAAGAACATAACCAGACACCCCAAAGTAGTCAAGCACCCCAAAGGCCCATTCCATCCGCCACGACCTGTTTTAGCGGGTGGCAGCAAGTAGCCCAATAGAGCTATGACCTCTCAGCGTTTCGTTAAGCCGAGTCCCCTGGGCAGGATTCTTGGGCCGGACGAGGGTACACTGACTGTCAAAGTGTACGTCCCCGTGAGAAACATCTATCCGGCAGTCCGAGGAACAGTCGAGGAGGTGTCGAGTCATGCGCCGGCGAAGAGCGGATTGGGGGGGATGGGCGCGGGGTGCTGCATGTCTTCTGGCAGTCGCGATGGTAGGGCCATCTGCCGCGTCGGCCCACGAGCTGTCGATTGGTGGCGACTTCGCCGCGACTGAGGGTGTGGGGCTTCCCGATGGCTGGGAGGCCTGGGGGCCGCAGTGGAGCGAAGCAAGCTGCACAATAACGCGTTCCGAAGACGGAGTGCGAATGGAGGCCCCCGGCCGACCTTTCGCCGTCGGCGGGCTAACCCGAGAGGTCGAACCCATCGAGGGCGGTGCCGCGTACGCCGTGGCAGCCGACGTTTCGGCCGAGAGGCTCCCCTGGCCTCACCAGACCCTCACGGTTCGGGTTACCTGGCTACGGCAGGGCCAGCCGCTGCACCCGGCGGGCATGCTCCTCCGTGGTCCGATGCCGGCCGATCCGGCATCACCGGCTGGTGAGGGGGAGGCCAATGCCGCGGACGAGGACCTCGCGCGCCTCGCCTTCCGCGACGTCCTCGTCGCCCCCGCCGAAGCCGACGCAGCGCGGATCGCCCTCGAGGTCAAGTGGCCGCGCGAAGGGAGCGTCACCTGGCACCGCGTCGCCATGGAACCGGCCGAGCCGCCCCCGCCGCGGCCGGTTCGCATCGGTACCGTCTACCTCCGCCCCCGCCAGAGCACGCCCGAGAATAACCTCGAACTCTATGCCGCACTCATCGAGGAAGCGGGGCAGGAAGATCTCGATATCGTCTGCCTCCCCGAGGCCCTGACTCTCGTGGGCACCGGGCTTTCGGGGGCCGACGTGGCCGAGCCCATCCCCGGGCCTTCTACCGAGAGGCTGGGACAGGCCGCCCGCGAGGCGAACGTCTGGGTGGTGGCAGGGATCTACGAGCAGGAGGGCGACCAACTCTTCAACACGGCGGTCCTGCTCGATCGGGAGGGTCGGGTCGCCGGAAAATATCGCAAGACCCATCTGCCCCGCGAGGAGTGGCGGCAAGGGTTCACCCCTGCCGCCGACTATCCCGTCTTCGAGACCGACTTCGGCACCATCGGGATCAAGATCTGCTACGACTGGTTCTTCCCCGAAGTCTCGGCCATCCTGGCGCTGCGGGGGGCGGAGATCGTCCTCGCCCCCACCTGGGGGACGACCTTTCCCGACGAGGACGGCCGCGCCGAGGGCGAGACCGTCTTCCGCGTCCGCGCCCGCGACAACGGCATCTACCTGGTCCCCTGCGTCTTCGACGGCAGCAGCATGGTCATCGATCCGCTGGGCCGGATCCTCGTCTCCAACGAAGGCGAGGACGGTCTCTTCTGGTGCGAGGTCGACCTCGCCGACCGCGAACCGCTCTGGTGGGTCGGCCATTGGCGATCGATCGGCCCCCGCGACCGCATGCCCGAGACCTACGGGCCGCTCCTCGAGCCGTAATCCATCGCGGGTTGGGCACTCCGTAGGGCGGACATCCTGTCCGCCACCCAACCACCAAGCCGTAGGGCGGACATCCTGTCCGACGGCGCCGCCCTGGTTCCCCCGCCGGTTCCCAAGCTGGAGCTTGGGAACCAGGGGATCGGGCGAGGAATCTGGGCGGCGGACGGAATAAATGCCCCGCCTTGCGGATCAAGAAGGAAACGACCGTCTTACCGCAGGTTGGTGCCGTCCTGCGAATGTTGATCAACGGGCTAAGGTCAAGCTGACCCCGATAGAGCGAATGCGCGGCTCGACCCGGTCAACGGCGACCCGCCAGCCACAAACCGACGACCTTCGGGAGGCATAACCATGCGTGCCGTCTTCGCCATCTTCCTCGTCGCCGTCCTGGGTAGCGCCGGCTGCATCACGACCGTCTACGAGGTGGAAATCGTCCCGAAAGGAGACGAATTCCTTCGCCGCGTCGAGGTTCATCAGGAGGGCCTCGACGAGCGCACCCGTCCCTCCCTCCCCGACGAGATGCGAGCCCGGCTTCGGAGGGTATATGGGGAGCCGGAAGTGCTCCGCGAGGCGGACCGGCCCGTGCGGCACGCCTTCGAAGACCGTTTTTCTGACGTGCCGGACGATCTGGGCGGGGCGGGGACCTATTTCCAATGGACGACGGCGCTCGGCTCGCTGACGAGCTACACGGAGCGGCTTGGCGGCAGCGACGATCTGAGCGGAAACCTCGACCGCCGTCTGGCAGCGGCCGATTACTTGGCCGACCTCGTGGTGGCTTGGTTCGAGGGGGAGTTCGGCGATGAACCGGAATTGGCCGCCGCGGGCGCGTTCCTCGACACCGAGCTGCGGCGGGACCTCGCGAACCTGGTGCTCCTGCTGGCCGTTTCCGTCGGGGAAGAACGCGGCGAGGTCGCCATCGAGCGGCTTCTCTTCCGCGCCGGTCAGTACCTCCGCGAACGGGACTATTTCGCCACGGAGCAGCTCCCCGGTCTCGTCCGCGCGGCAGAGACCGACGACGGCGGACCGCTCCTGGAAGCGGCCCGGCGGCTGCTCGCCCGCAAGGCCGGGCTCGACAAGGCTGCCCTGCCGCCGCGGATGATCGAGGTCCTCTCCGACGGGCAGCGCTTCGGTGAATCCTGGGACCGCCACGTCGCCGCCTCGGCAGCCTACGAGCGGATCCTTGCCGAGCGCGCCGAGGAGGCCCCTTCGCGTCCCGAACCCGCCGACTTGGCGGTGGACCTGCTGACCGAGGCCTTCCTGGTCGGCACCGTGCTCGGCGCGCCTTCCCCCGTCACGATCACCTTTCACTCACCCAACGAACCGGTAGCCACCAACGGCACCTGGAACGCGGCCGCAGGCGTGGTCCGCTGGGAGGACCAGCTCGATGAGAAGGTGATCGTACCCGGGCTCTTCTATGTGGTCTTCGCCGAGCCCGACGAAGACGCCCAGCAGCGCCACTTCGGCCGCGTGCTCCTCCGCGGGGAGGACCTCCAGCAATACGTCGTCTGGTACCGCGCCCTCTCCGCCGAAGAGGCCCGCCAATGGGACGAGTTCCTCGACGGCGTTACACCCGACGACGACCTCTCCGCGGCACTCGAGGCATTCCAGTTCGAAGGACCGGCGGTTCAGCCCACCTCGCGCGAATTCCTCCGTGTTGTCAAGGAGCTGTTCGCGCCCTAGGCGGGTCGGGCGGGAAGGAGTTTGGGCATGGTGCAGGCCTGCATTAGCAGCATCGTTCGCTAGAGCTGGTCGACGCCTTGAGCAGGCCGGTCCAGGGAAGCCTCGCCGAGTTCAGCTTCTGCATTCGTAGTTATGCGTCGTCGCTCTCGGGGTAGCTGGGGACCGGGGGAAAACCGACGCTGTCAATCGAGGATAGGGATGGCTGCTTGGATTCGGCCGTCCCGATCGGCTGTCGGGAACCGCCTTGGCCTCGTCTCCTCCGGTCGTGGAAACCGGCGGGGGCCGGGCTGTGCTTCAGTAATGGCGCAACCTGCGGCGCTGTTGCCTGCGGCCGTCACCGCCTGAGGCAGATGATGAGATCGTCGGCCGTCTCGGTGTCGGACCAGGATTCGCCGATCTCGCCCAGGCGCTCGTGCGGGGGGCGGTAGAGGAGGTCGTGGCGGAGATTGCGGCCGCCGTCGTCGCGGAGGCTACGGCCGATGCTGTGGCGGCGGCTTCTGGGTACGCAAGGCGACCTGCTCGACCTCTTCCTGCAAGGGCAGCCAGGGCCTCCATCCGCTCGCGGTGCGTGGGAAGCGAGAGGGCCTCCACCTGGCGGTCGAAGAAGGCGTTGCCCGCTTCGAGCACGGCGTTGTAGTCCTGCCGGTCGTCCGGCGGTACCGGCCGGGGACCGACGGCCTGCCAGAAAGCGAGCGCGGCGTTATTTTCCCGCGTGACGCCCTGGCCATAGTGCTCGTTGAGCGCCGCCACGTAGCCGACCGCCCCGTGCACGTCGAGCGGGCCGGTGATCCGGGTGGTGGCCTCGGAGATGACGATGCCGCCCCGCAGCCGCCGCCCCTCCGCCGCATCCTCCTCCCTTCCCGCCGCCACCGCCCCGGCGGCAAGGATGGCCAGCGCCGTGATGGAGAAAGCCTTCAACAATAATCTCCTTGTTTCAGCCTCGTGCAAGCCGGCAGCCGGCAGGAGAGAGCTGGGGGCGCGGTTGGGCAAGCGAACTGTCGATCTCGTGGCGGTAACGGCAAGGCTGGCGGTGCCGTCGAGCCGCCTCCGCATCAGATGCGGGCAGAAGGAGGGATCGATCCGGCAACGGACCACCGACAACCGGCCACGGACCACCTCGCCCTGAAAGGGCAGGACTCGAAGGCCTGGGTCGCGGAGCTCAACCAACCACCCCCAAGGCCTGAAGGGCCGCGACCCGTCCTCCGGCGCCCGCGACGATCATTCGCACCCATAACGCTCGTCCTATTCGATCCCGTGGCGTCTCACGATAGTTCGTAACCGTTCACGGGCCGGCCGGGGACCGGTCGATCTTTCAGCCAACAAACCCTGTCTTCAGCAACCGCCGATGCCCGAAAAATGGACCTATCCCCTTACCCTACCCCGCCGCACCGGCCGAAGGGGACAGTCCCATTTTCGCGGCCGAATCGCGTTATCTAGGAGGAATACCGTCTACGGCCGCGAAAATCGGGACAGTCCCCCGTGAACGGTTACTCTGAGAATCCAGGCTATTCAGCTACCTCCGGAAGCTCATCACGTTCATCGGCCTCCATAACCGCACGCACCCACTCGTCACATCATCACTCACCACTTCACTCCCCATTCTTCTCACTCCCGATGCGCGCCTCGATCGCGGTGAGGGTGTTGCGGAGCTCGCGCTCGACCAGGCGGTTCTGCGGGCGGACCGTGAGCTCTTGGAGCGGCTCGAGGCTCGCTTCCGTACCGACCGCGGCCAGGACCTTCAGCGCCTCGAGCTGGACGCCCCAGTCGCGGTGGTCGGTAAGCGGGAGCACGGCTGCCTCGGCGACCGGTCCCATGGCGCGGAGGGCGTCGCCCGCCTGGCCGCGCGACTGCATGGGCACCAGCTCCTGGGCCACGGCCTCGGCCGCCCGCGGGTGCGCGTAGTTCCCCAGCGCCTCGATGGCGGCGCGGCGCGTGAAGACGTTGCGGTCCTGGAGCAGGGCGATCAGGGCGGGGAGGTCGTCGTCGGTCCCCCACACGCCCACGGCCTTGACCGCCTCACGGGCCACGAATCCGCTGCTGTCGGACATCAGCGGCCGCACGGCCGCGAGCACTTCCTCGCGGCGGGCATCGATCGGTTCGCTCTGGGCCAGCCGCTGCGCGGCAGCCTGCGGCCGGCCGAGTGCGCGGCCGGCGATGTCGCCCAAGGCGCGGTCGATCTCGTCGTCCGACAGGGGCTCCGGCTCGGCCGCCGCGGCCGCCAACACCTCCTCCTGCCGGGCCCGCGCGGCTGCAAACGCCGCTTGCCGCTCCTCGATGAGTTCCCTGGCCTCCGCGGGAGACAGGGGCGCTTGCCGCTCTGCGAGGAGCTGCCTGGCCTGCTCCTCGTCGAGCAGCGCGGCCGAGACGGTGACGGGCACGGTGACCACCACCTGGGGCTCGCGGATGACGATGGTGTATTCCATGCGCAGCGCCTGGGGTACGCCGCGGCCGAGGTCGAAGGTGAGCTCCCCCGAACCGGTCTGTTCCAGCGCGGGCTTGCCGTCGACCGTCTCGTCGGTGGCCAGGACGTACTCCTTGGCGATCGCCACCGCCTCCGCAGCCGGCTCCCGGAGCGTATACCGGACCCTCTCCTGGGCAGGCCGATGCACCTGCCGCTCGGAAGCGAGAAAGGGAACCGGCGACTGGGCCGTCCGGCCGGTGATGTTCACCTGGTTCTCGGTGGTCCAGGTGGTCTCGCCTTCCTGCGGAAGCCGATCGAGCAGCAGCCGGCCGAGCTCGCCCAAGAGGAAGGGCAACTGGGCGTCCCCTTCCGCGGCCATGGGCCTTTGCGAGCGGGTGGCCCCGTGGTACCGCACGACGGCGCCGGTGGCGTTGATGACGAACTCCCGGCGCAGGCTGTAATTGGGCCCGCTCATCGCCGCGCGTGGTCCCATGGGGGGCCGCGCCATGCGGGGTGGAAAGCCGGTCGGCGGCGCCGTCCGCTCGCTGTGCCGCACGAGGTTGGCCCAGTTGGAAAGGGTCATCTGCCCGTCGCCGTCAGCCGCCTTGACCTCGTAATAGACGTGGCCCGACCAGGTCTCGCGGCCGTCGGGCAGCGTGGCGGAGAGCGAGACGTCGTAGATGTACGTCGTTCCCGCCGCGAATCGGTAACGTGGTGGTCCGCCGGCGGCCGCTGGGGCGACTTCGTCCGCGGCCGGAACGCCCTCCGTGTCATCCGCCGCCTGCTCCGCCTGGGCGGGAGTAACCTGCGGAGTGCCGTCGCCGGCTGGCTCCGGCGGATCGGCCGGCGCCGCACCGGGGAGCACGAGGAGCGCGGCCAGGAAGATCACGGCCCACGACCAGCGGGGCGTGCGGTGGTGAAAGGCGGGGGAGGTTTGCATGATGTGCTCCAGTCGACTGGCGGTGACGTCGGCGGCGCGGACGCCGGGAAAACTTGCCAAGGGGCGCATTCGCTGCCGGGACTCGAGCACGTCGAGCAGGCAGCGGGCATACGCCGCCGGGCGGCAGGCGAGTCCCACAGTCACCTGCCAGAGCTGGCTCAGGGCGAGCCGGGTCAGTTCACTGGCGTCGAGACTCATGTTCTGCCTCCAGTCGGTCCAGCAGCGCGCGGAGCTGCCGGATCTCGTCCTCTTCGATGCCGCGGTCTTCGACCAGGTGCTGGACGAGCGGGAGGAGCTCGCCGTCGAAGAGGCGGTCGACGAAGTCGCTCACCGTCTCGCGGACCACCTGGTCGGGCTGCACGCGGGGGCGATAGACCTTGCTCCTGCCCTCGCGGTGGGTGCGGAGGTACCCTTTCGCCTCCAGGCGGCGAAGGTAGGTCTGCACGGTCTTGAAATCGAGTTCCCGCTCGGCAGGCAGGCGTTCGAAGACCTGCCGCACGGTCGCCTCGCCCAGGTCCCAGACGATGCGTGCCATCTCCAACTCGGCACGTGAGAGGGGCGGACGTTGCGTCGTCATGGGAGGAAGCAGCTCAAGATCGCATGGGAGGTACCCCGTCACCTAAACGTACAAGCGAACGCCATTGTAGCTTTCGTTTGTACGCCGTCAACCTTGGTTTTTCCGCTCAGGAGCGCTGTAGGGCATTTGCGGACCCGGATTGGCCAACCTTGATACCAGAAGGGGGGGCTGCCGCGGAGGATCGTTTGCATGACCGGCTGGCGCTGGTGCTCCACCTCTCAGCGGGGCCGTCGAGGCAGCCCACCCGACAAAGGGGATTTGGGAGCGGCCACGAGTACCGCAACCCTCCCGAGGCGTCCCGTCACCAAGTCCGGATGATCGCGTCCCGCATCGAACCGTGCCGGACCCGGCGGATTTCGAAGCGCTCGTCCGCCGGCCGGGCCGAAGGGGACCGTCCCATCTTCGCGGCTGAATAGCGTATCCACGAGGTATATCTTCTACGGCCGCGAAAATTGGGACAGTCCCCTATGAACAATTACGGGAATCGATCCTGGAGCGGGCCAACGGCGACCGGTCCTCTCTTGCCCACCCCAGCGGCTCAGGTTACTCTGCGCTGAAGTCCCGGTCTTTCCCGCACGGGCATCGTCCGCCGGCGGGGTGCGGGGCCGGTCGTTCCGAACCCGTGCAAGCAGGTAATCATCATGTGCGAATCGTGCTCATCGCCCCTGGACCGCCGCGGTTTTCTGGCTGCCAGCGGCGCTCTGGGAATGACGGGGATGCTCTCGGCGCGGCTCGCCGGCGCGTCGGCCGCAAACGAACCGATCCTGGCGCCGCGCGCCAAGCAGCCCGCGCGGATCCTCGCGGCCTTCATGTATCCGCCGGCCGACGTGGTCAACGAGGGCCGCATGGAAGACTCCTGGCGGGTCCACAACTGGTTCACCTGGCCGGGCAACCAGTTCGAGCCCGAGGCCCAGGAGCGGACCTTCACCGAGCAGATCCGGGCCATCGCCGGCAAGGTGGGTGTCGAGGTCGAGTTCGCTCCCCGGCCGATCTACCGCGAGGCACACGTCCGCGAGTTCATCGAGCGGGCCCAAGCCCAAGGGCCGGATGCCGTGCTCGTGGTCAACTTCTGGAACACATTCGCCCGCTGGTCCTACGAAATGGCGACGGAGTCGGCGCCGGCGGCCATCGTCTACCAGCCGGTCGGTTCGAACCACCAGTTGCCGCCCGAGTACCTGCGGACGGCCGAGGGGCTCTACTACATCCACTCCATCGAGAATTGGGACGAAATCGAGCGGGGCCTCAGGGCGGTCCACGCCCGCAAGATGCTCGCCCAGAGCCGGCTGCTCCGCGTTTCCGGGCGGGTGACGGAGCGGGTCGAAGACGTCGAGCAGCGGCTGGGGATCGAGGTCGTGGGTGTGCCCGCCGAGGAGTTCAACACCCTCTTCGACGCCGTGGAGGCGACCGACGCCCTGGCCGCCGAGGCCATGGCCTTCAAGGAGCGGGCCACCTCGGTGACCGCCGTCGCCGACGAGTACTTCGTCGAGGGCTTCCGCGCGCACCGCGCCGTGGAGGAGATCATGGCGCGTTACGGGGCCGACGCCATCACCATCGAGTGCCTCTTCCTCAAGCACCGCAAACCGTGCATCAGCTTCGCCCTGAACAACGGCAACCTCGTCCCCTGCGGCTGCGAGAACGATCTGAACGCCACGCTGACGCTCATGCTCGGCCGCTGGCTCTTCGAGCGGGCGGGCTTCCAGCACAACCCCGAGTTCGACACCAGCGAGAACCGCTATTTCGGTGCCCACTGCACCTGCGCCTGGAAGCTCCACGGCCCCGAGGGGCCCGACCAGGAGTTCGCCGTGCGGCCCTTCTTCCACCAGTTGCCGAAGACCGCCGCCCTCGACGTGAAGTGGACACCCGGCGAGCCGGTGCTCCTGGCGAAATACCAGAGCAGCGAGGACGCGCTCTCCTGCTGGACGGGCCGGGTGATCTCCTCGCCCGCCTCGCCCCCGACGGGCGGCTGCGCCACGCGCTTCCTCATGGACGTCGACGGCGTAGCCGACGTCTGCGACATCTACCGCGGACCCCATCCGATCCTCTACGCCGCCGACCGCAGCACCGCCCGCCGCATGAAGGCCTTCGCCCGCCTCAGCCGCCTCACCCTGGAGGGGAACGTGTAGGAATCGCGCGCACCACGGGCAGAGAGCGTTGCCAGGGCGGCGCGGCGGGATTCCCCCCTCCAGCGCCGGCTCCACCGCTCCTCGCTACCTGCCGAAGTCCGAGGCCGCCTCGCTCGGCGGCTTGAGCAGATCGCCGAACTTCTCGCGAACCTTCCGGACCTTCGGCAGGGCCACCGCCTGGACGTAGGGCTGGTAAGGGTTGCAGGCGACGAAGTCCTGGTGTTTCTCTTCCGCGCGGAAGAACTCGGTGAGCGGCTCCAACGTGGTCACGATGGGCCGCGGGAAGGCGTTCGCCTCTTCGAGCCGTGCCAGGAAGGCCTGGGCGCGGCGGCGTTCCTCCTCGTTGCGATAGAAGATCGCCGAGCGGTATTGGGGGCCCACGTCGTTCCCCTGGCGGTTGCGCGTCGTGGGGTCGTGGGTGGCGAAGTGGACCTCGAGCAACTGCTCGACGTCGATCCGCGCCGGGTCGTACACGATCCGCACCGCTTCGGCATGGTCCGTCCGGCCGGTCGACACGGCTTCATAGCGGGCCGTCTCGGCGGACCCGCCGGCATACCCGCTGGTGACGTCGAGCACACCATCGAGCTGGCGGAAGACCGCCTCCACGCACCAGAAGCACCCCCCGGCGAGCACGAGCTCGGCCCGCTGCATTGCCGCCAGCGGCTCCTCGGCCAGCTCGGCCAGGTCTGCCACGGCGACGAAGCGGAGGGCCTCGGAATTAAGGCAGTAGCGGCGGCCGGTGGGGGGTGGGCCGTCGTTGAAGACGTGGCCCAGGTGGGCGTCGCAGCGGGTGCAGAGGATCTCGGTACGCCTCATGCCGTGGCTGTAGTCGGCCTCCCCGCGGAGGTTCTCCGCAGCGATGGGCCGGAAGAAGCTGGGCCAGCCGGTACCCGAGTCGTACTTGTGACCCGAGGAGAAGAGGGGCAGGTCGCAGCAGATGCAGGCATAGAGCCCCGCCTCCTTGTTGTCGAGGAGGGTGCCGCAGAAGGGACGCTCCGTACCCGAATCGCGGGTGATGCGGTATTGCTCGGGCGTGAGCCGCTCCCGCCACTCATCGTCGGAGAGGACCACTTTGGGCGAATCGACCGGCGGCGTGAGCTCGCCGTCGGCGCCGATGAGCCGAACACGCACGGTCTCCATGGACGTACTCCCGGTTCTTTCCAGCCCCTCCGGCGACGCAGCGGACAAGACCGACGCCCGATCGCACCCGGCAGAGAAGGCGAGACAAGCCAGAGTTATTAACGAGAACCCTCCACGCATCGCGGGCCCTTTCCGGGACAAGAGAGCGACTTGGCACCACGCCTGTTCGAGGAAGTCTACGCGCGCGGGCTGCCAACGGCAATTGCCTCCCCCTCGTTCCCAAGCTCCAGCTTGGGAACGCCAGTCCGCGAAGCTCCGCTTCGCCGCGATGAATACTCCAGCATCGCCCTCTCCCGAATCGAGAGGGAGTGCCCCCCTTTTCCCAACCTCCCGCCCCGGCCAACGCCGGTCCGCTAGCCCTTACCGAACAGGGCTGGTCTCTGATGGGGTTCCAGGAGTCGACTGCTGGTTGTCATAGGCTCGGCGCGTAAGGTCTGTGTGAAGCGATAGCCCTCGAAGGTGATCGAGCCGTCCGGCCAGTTGATGGGTATGGCATAACGGAATCGAGGTGGCTGAGCATCGGCAGCAATGGGTTCCCGGTGAATGCCTTCGATGGAAAAGGGAACCATTCCGGCGCCAGGAGTAGCGTAGTCGAGACGGAGGACGAGGCCAAATGCATCGTGAAAGACCAACGTTGCGGCGGCGACCCGGAAACGGAGGGAGCGGTCCTCGGATTCCTCCCAGGCACTGATGAAGTCCAGGTCGAGGATGATGTCGGCGCATCCATAAGGGCGCTCCACCAGAAAGAAGCCGTGGACGCGGCAGTCGTGCCAGCAGAGTCGTTCGAAATCGGCTTCGGTCCAGCTCGTCATCGGAGATCCTCAGTGCATGCCGAAGCCGTTCGCTGCGTACGAACCGACGGTGGTGGGCCGTCGCAGATATCCCCCTTCTGCTCCGTGCCGTACGGAAACTCGCCATTGCAGTTCGCCTGGCTGCCGTCCGATACGTTCCCAAAGTGAAACGCGGTTGTCGTACCCGCTCGGCACGCGTACTCCCACTCCGCCTCCGTGGACAGACGATAGACCCAACCTCGGTTCCGCCCCCCCGCCACGGCAGCGACGACGACCAGTGCCCAAAGATGGCTGGCCACAGTCCCCGTCGAGATACTCAGCCGGTCTCGGCTCCCCATGGATTCTGCTCCCTGAAAAGATTGGACGGTACGGGCGAACCTGGAGCGAGACCGCGGAAGCCCCCCCCCTGGAAGGAGACAGCTTAAGCCGGTAGGGCCCCGACCGCAACGGCTTGTTCGCCTCGACTGGCGGGACAGTTGGCCCAACCGCGCGCAAGCCGGCGTCTCCTCCACACCGGCGGTCTGCGGATTCCAGGCGGGCTAGGAACGCCCCGCGATCCGCGACCACCACTTCGTGTTCGTGGAGTTGGGCGGAACGGAAGCCCTCGACGACCCGTCGCCCGCTCAACGTGGTTGACCCGGCCGACGGGGCTTTTCGATTCCCAGTCGCTTGATCCGCGAGAGCAGCGTGGTGGGCGGCAGCCCCAGGAGTTCGGCTGCCCCTCCGGGACCGTAGATCTTCCACCTCGCCTCCTCGAGCGCGGCCAGGGTGTTTTCGCGCCGCAGCCGGACGACCTCGGCGTCGGGAAGCACGGGGCCGCGGCCGGAAAGCGGACTGTTCGAGCCGCCGGCTTCGGCGGGGTGAGCAGTGTGATGCGGGAGGTCGAAGTGGAGCACATCCCCTCGCGAGGTGATCACGGCCCGCTCGATCACATTCCGCAGCTCGCGGATATTGCCCGGCCAGTCGTACTGCTGGAGGCGGATGATGTTCGCGTGCGTCAGGCGAGGACCGGAACGATTGAGCTCCGCGGCCGCCCGTTCCAAGAAATACTCCGCGAGGAGGGGGATGTCTTCCTTCCGCTGTCGCAGCGGCGCCACCTCGATGGGAAAGACCGCCAGCCGGTAGAAGAGATCTCTGCGGAAGCGTCCCGCTTCGAGTTCCGCCTTGAGGTCGCGATTCGTGGCGGAGACGATGCGAACGTCGACCCGCCGGGTTACCTCTTCCCCGACCCGCTCGAACTCCCCCTCCTGCAGGACACGGAGGAGTTTGCCCTGCAGTGGAAAGGGGATCTCGCCCACTTCGTCGAGGAACAGGGTACCGCCGTCGGCCAGCTCGAAGCGGCCCGCACGGTCTTTGAGGGCACCGGTGAAGGCCCCCCGGACATGGCCGAAGAACTCGCTTTCATAGAGATCCCGCGGAACGCTCACGCAATTGACCTTGACCAGCCGCCGACCGCTCCGGGAGCTCCGGCGATGGATCTCGCGGGCCACCAACTCCTTGCCCGTCCCCGACTCCCCTAGAACGAGCGTACTGGCGTCGGTGGGGGCCACGAGCTCGACCTGTCTGGCGAGATTCCTGATCACGGCGCTCTGCCCGATGATCTCACCCATGGCGAAACGTTCGGCCCCCTCCGGCCGGATGTCGTTGCGGGACGCTTCAGCCGTTGGGCCGGGCACCCCTGCCCGGCTTGGCCGGACTGCCTCGGCGCCGTCGCGACGACCGTCTTTCGCCGGGGGCTGGCGACGGGCCAAAGTGTAAGCCAGGGCGCGGAGGACCTCGTCGGTCGAAGTCTCTTCGACCGCCTTGGTCAAGAGCGCGTGGAGCGTCTCGAAGGCTTCGTCCACGGATTCGCGATCAGACATGGACCCCATGCCTCGCATCCTGCCTAGTACCCATCAAACCAAACAGTCTCAGCAGCGCACGCATTTTAACGATCCTGCGTGTCTTTTCAACGGCCCTTCGTGACCCACGAGATCTCGTGGTCCGGCGGCGCGGCAGGCGAATCGGCAGCAAGTGTTTGTGGATATTCGGCTTAGAACCTGCAACGCAGGTTCGGCACGATTTTTGCTCCCGCTATCGCCCATACCAAGCGATTCTTCAGTTCGGCAGTATCCCGCAAATGTAAAGGGAGGCCGACCTGGGGGCCTTTGCGATACCCAAGGGTGTTACGGAAGCTGGGCGCCGCGGACGAAACCTGGACGCGCCGCGGCGCCCAGCCCTTTAAATTAACCAAGCAACTCAAACCACCAATACTGTGCAGTCGACCCACTTTAACACCCAGCCGGAGAGCAGAGCCCGCAACCTACACCGCTACAGGGGCCGCCACTGGTGAGGTTTCAGCCTGCGTCCCCGGTGCGCGTTCCTTCAGCCGTTCGTGGTTTACGCCGATCTGTGGAGGAGTCGGATGCCGAGGGTAGAACCGATCGAGCTGGAAGTGTGCGACGCTGCGGCTCGCGACGCGCTCCTCGGGGTCCGCGCGCGCCTGGGGATGATCCCGAATCTCTTGCTGGTCATGGCGCGATCGCCCACGGTGCTCGAGGGTTTTCTCGGCCTTGAGGGCGCGCTGGAACGGAGCGTTTTGCCGGCCAAGCTCCGCGAGCAGATCGCCCTGGCAGTGGCCGAGCGGAATCGCTCCACCTATTCGGTCGCCAGGCACGCGGCCTTTGGGCGAGCCGTGGGACTGAGCGAGGAAGAGATCGCCGACGCCCGCCAGGGACACTCCGCCAGCGGCCGAAGGCAGGCCGTCCTCCGCTTCGCCTGCGCCCTGGTCGACAAACGGGGCCACCTGACCGACGGGGATTGGACGCGCCTCCGCACCGCCGGCCTCGGCGATCGGGAGATCCTCGACATCGTCGCCGCCGTCTGCACGGCCCTGGTCAGCGACTATTTCGCTGAGGCCATCCGGGTCGAAAGCGACTTCCCCGAGATCGGTCCCGAGATCGGTCGCCCGGTAACCGACGTCGATTGGGGGCACGGTGCACGGGGAGGAGAAGAGGCGTGAACGACCGCACCCGTTCCCCTCTCCTTGCCCTTTCCGTTTCCTCGATTTCCTTTTGCCAAAGGGTGGCCGAGACAACCGGAGACGAGGAATGCCATGATGTCGCTTTTTCAGACAGGCCATCTCCTGCCATTGCCAAGAGGGTTAACGGCGCTGCATGCCACTCGCCCGCCTGCACACCTTCCCCCGCCGATACGCGAGACCGAGGCCCACGATGCCCCTTTCTGCTGCTGCGATCCCCTCTTTCCCTCCAAAAGGTCAACCGCGATGAACCTTCTACGCAACATACGTTCCGACGAAGCCGGATTTGTCATTTCTGCCGAGCTCGTGCTGGTTGCCACGGTGGTGGTCATCGGTATGACCGTGGGCTTGACCGTGCTCCGCAACCAGGTCGTCCAGGAGTTGGTCGACGTGGGCCAGGCGATCGGCTCACTCAACCAGAGCTACGCCTTCGCGGGCGTCTCCAAGCCCTTCGTGGCCTACACCGGTGGTTCGTACTATGTCGACAAGGTCGACTTCTGCCAGGACGTCTATCAGGCTCCGGGGACGGAGCCGGGAGGTATCTCCGTGCGGGCATGGCCTTGGGGAGCACCGCTGGTTGCGCGGGGAGGCGAGTTGTGGTACGAGGATTGGTGTGAATGCGAAGAAACCTGCCCGCCGGGTCCACCGCTCGGCGAAGCGCCGTGCCTCGAACCGGCGCCGTGGGGGGCGCACCGGCCTTGGCCGGCGCCGCCCGAGGCCCGAGAACCCCGCCGGGCACCGCCCCGAGCGGGAAGACTGCGGTTGGCACCGCCGGATATCCGGGAACCCCGGCCGGCACCCCCAGAAGGCGCCGTGCCTTTGCGGGAGCCGGCCCTGCCTGGAGCGGAGACGCCTCCGCTGGAACCGCTTCCCGCCCCCCGGTAAGCGTCTGGGCACGCCCCACGCAAACCCTACTTTCGGGCCATTCGGTAACGGCCTGTTAGGGCACCGCCAGGCCGCGGTCTACCTGCCGAAAGTGACAGCCGAGATTCGCTCAAGTTGTAACCGTTGTCTCGAAATGCGTGTCGATGCGTCGCAGGCGCGCGGCGGGCCGCGGCCCGCCCCTCCCAGCGTGCAAACCGCAACAATCGACGCAAGTTGCTGCTGAAAAAGCATTTGCGAAAAACCCTGCGGTCTCGGCGGCTCGGCTGAGCGGACAATGCGGCTTGGACGGCGGAAGAGGCACGTGTTTTGCTCATGGATCGGTGGCGACGGGACGGTATCCCGTGCCCAGCTTCCCCCACCCCCCTATTGAGGGTTTTTGCCGATTCGTTTTCGCTTTTGCGCGGACAAATGAGATGGGTCTGGTAGAATAATCCGGAAAGGAACGGTCCCCTGAGGGCAGTTCTCACCTGGCGACCAGTACACCCAACTTGCTGCCGAGCGGGAGCCGAACTAATCGGCCAAGGATCACGTACCGGTATGAGAAGCACGATCGAGCGGACACAAGTCAGTTTCGACCACGAGGTCCCGCTAGCCGAGCGTACCGACGAGGCACTCCTCCTCGCCTACCGCGAGGCGGGTGATCGGGAGGCGTTTCGCTGCCTTGTCGAGCGCTACGAGCGGGAGCTTTACAGCTACCTTCGGCGCTATCTGGGCGATGCCCAGATGGCGGAGGACGCCTTTCAGATGACCTTCCTCCAGGTCCATTTGAAGTGTGCGCAGTTCGATGCGTCGCGGAAGGTCCGTCCCTGGCTTTACACGGTGGCCACGAACCAGGCCATCGACGCCCAGCGCCGCAGCCGCCGGCACCGTATTCCCAGCCTGAACGTCCGGGGCGGCGAGGGGTGGGAAGCGGGCCCTCCGGGGAGGTCGCTATCGGATGAGGGTTTCCGCCACCCGCTCGAGCGGCTGGAGGACAACGAAGAGGAACAGCGGGTCCGGAAGGCCGTGGACGCCCTCCCCGAGCCGCTTCGCCAGGTGGTGCTCCTGGTCTATTATCAGGGAATCAAGTACCGCGAGGCGGCGCAGGTGTTGGCGATTCCCGTGGGCACCGTAAAGAGCCGCCTGCATACGGCCATCCTCCGCCTGACCGCAGCGCTAACCCCCACCCACGATCCCTCCCATGAGTGAGCCCGTTGACCGTCTTCTGCTGGGCTATCTGCTCGGTGCGCTGGACGAAAGCGAGCAGGAATGGGTCGAGGAGCAAGTCGCCGAGAATCCGCAGCTCCGCGAAGTGCTCGTCCGCCTGAAGGCGCGGCTGCAGCTCCTAGAGCCTTCCCGGGGAGAGACCACACCGCCGCCTCATTTGGCCGATGCCACGTGCCGCACGGTAGCTCGCGCCGCGGGGCAGGACCAGGCGGCGCCCCGGGCGAGGAGCAAGAACGGGGCGAGGCGATCGCAGGCGGCCTCGCTCCGCCCGCAGCCGATGCCGGCCGTCGGGCATTCGACCTCCCGTTGGCTGGACGCAGCGGTCACCGTCGGCGTGATGCTGGCCCTGGCGCTGCTTGTGGTGCCGGCCATTCACAGCAGCCGCATGCAGGCGCGGCTCAGGGGCTGTACCAACAATCTCCGGCTCCTGGGCGTCTCCCTCTCCCAGTACAGCGACCTACATAACAACTATTTCCCCCCCGTCCCCGTGGAGGGAAAGCTTGCGGCCGCCGGCATCTACGCCCCCAAGCTCTTCGCCGACGGCTACCTCTCCGAGCCCCACCGCGTCGTCTGTCCCGACTCTCCCCTCTCGCGCGAAGGCGAGTTCGCCATGCCCTCGTTGAGTGAGGTCGTTTCCGCCTCGGGGCGCAGGCTCGAGGAGTTGCTCGACCGCATGGGCGGCAGCTACGGCTATAATCTGGGCTACTTCGAGGGCGGCAGCTACCGGCCCACTCGGAATTCGTTCCGCAGCCACTTCGCCATCATGGCCGATGCCCCCAGCCCGGAGTTGAACTACCGCGGCAGCGCCAATCACGGCGGCAAGTTCCTCAATGTCCTCTTCGAAGACGGGCGCGTCGTCACCTTGTCCACCTGCGCCGCCGACGAGGTGGTGCGGAGCATCTTCGCCAACGAGGTGGGCGAGGTAGCGGCAGGCACGCACCGCGACGACGCCGTTATCGGCCACAGCAGCACCTGCCCGTTGGGGGTCGGCTCGATGCGCCGCGTTGCCCTTCCCCTCGGGCCGGTCGAGTAGTGCGCCTGGCAGCGGGCTCGCGGGCACTCGCCGGCGCGCACCCGTTACGGTGCGGGCCCGTCTCGAGGCGGATCCGCCGCTTCCCCGAGGTAGTGGTGGACCTGATCGAGCACTTCCTCGCGGCGGTCGATCCAGGGGAGGAACACGCCCTGGAAAGCGTCGAGGGGTCGGGGGTCCGGCGCCGGGAGGAGCATGACGCCGTCGGCGAAGACCTCGTAGCGGCCGACCGCGTGCCAGGGGATGCGCCGGCGCCGCCCGGCCACCTGCTGGGCGACCCCCTCCACGCTGAGCTCGTATTGGGTGGGAAGGAAGAACCGGCAGAGGCCCAAGGCCGCCACGACGGCGGCAAACAAGGCGAGGTGTACCGCCGCGGTCGACCAGTGGACGAAGGCCGCCAGGGCGGCAAGCCCCGCAATGACCAGCGCGGAGGCCCAAGGACGATCCTTAAGCGGCCAGACCCGCCAACGGATCGCCGGGAGCGGCTCGACGCGCGCGAAGACCGTGCCTTGACTGGAACCGGTGCTCATCTCTTCCAGGATAACCGCCGCCGGCACCGAGGACGAGACGGCCCAGCGTCGCTCCCCGCTCGAGAGTTCGCCCGGACGACAGACCGGCCCGCCCGCTACCTGCGAAACTCCCCGACGCCTCCGGCATTGCGGCAGGCCTCGGTACGCCAACCGGCCGCCCCTCAACGGACGAGGGCGTTTGCCGCCGGTCAGTAGGCCCCGCGGCCGGTGAGAACGGTCCAGGGAGTCTTGGCCAGCAGTTTGAGGTCGGTCCAGAGACACTGGTGGCGCACGTACCAGAGGTCCATATGGACCCATTTGTCGAAGCCGACTTCCGATCGCCCGCTCACCTGCCAGAGGCAGGTCAGGCCCGGCTGGACGGCGAGGCGGCGGAGCTGCGCGGACGTGTAGTGGAGCACCTCCTGCCGGACGGGCGGCCGTGGCCCCACCAGTGCCATATGGCCGGCAAGGACGTTGAAGAGCTGGGGCATCTCGTCGATGCTCGTGCTGCGGAGGATGCGGCCGAGGCGGGTGACGCGGGGATCGCGGCGGTTCTTGAAGACCGGCCCCCCTTGCTCGTTCTCGACGAGGTGCTTCATGGCCTCTGCACCGTCGAGCATCGTGCGGAACTTGTACATCGTGAAGGGGCGGCCCAGGTAGCCGATCCGCTCCTGGCGGAAAACGGGTTTTCCGCGGGTCGTGAAGCAGAGGATCAGCCAGACCGCGAGGAGGAGCGGACCGAGGATCAGCAAGAGGACCGTCGCCCCGACGAAGTCGCAGAGCCGCTTGGCGCGGAGGTAGGCGGGGGAGCGGTTGCCGGCGGGAGCGACCAGGTCGAGGCCGGCGGCCCAGCGGGCCTCGGCCGGCGACACCGCAGGCCGGCAAGGCACGGTCGCCAGCTCGTCTTCGGAAGACGGGTAGGTTGGTTCTTCGGCCAATCGACCCCATGCTTCCGGAGGCCGGACAACCGTTGGGATGGAAAAGTCGTCGGTCTCGGCAGCAGGGCAGTGATCGGGAGCGGGGTAGACCGGCAGGACGGAACGATCCGGGAGTGCGGTCATCGATGGGATTCTCGGAGGGGGAGGAATGCCTCAGCAAAGGAAAAACGTCGCCGGGACGATGGGAAGCAATCGGCGCGCCGCGGCGGAACCTGCCTGCTCGGCGATGAGGGCCGCAGAGGCGACAAAGCCTGGAATGACCGAGGGTTTTCGCCGCCGGCCGCTGCGTCGCTTCCCGTGGCGGCCGGGCGGGCGGCTGTCGCCCGGAAGCAACGCAGCGTTGCCCAGGGGCATCGCCATGCGGAAACCGCATGCCGGCGCGTCGGCGCATTGACGGGCGCCAGGGCGCTAGCGCAGAATGGGTCCGTCGGGCGCCTGCCTTCTATCGAGATCACGTTCCGGGAGAATTGGACGATGACCACCACACGACGCAGCTTCCTGGGGACCGCGGCGGCCGGTACGGCGACGGCCTTCGCCGGCGGCGCCCCCTATGCGGCGGGGGCTTCCCGCCAGCCGGGCCCCAACGAGACCATCGGCATCGGTCTGATCGGCTGCGGGGGGCAGGGGCGGCACGTGATGCGGCGGCACCTCGAGGTGCCGGGGGTCCGCATGGTCGCCGTCTGCGACGTGCACCGGGAGCGTCTGGCCCAGGCCCGCAACGAGGCGGGGGGCGAGAAGGTGGCGGCCTACGGCGACTTCCGCAAGCTGCTGGAGAACGAGCACGTCGATGCAGTGATCGTGGCCACCACGGGCCATTGGCACGTGCTGCCCACGATCCACGCCTGCCGTGCGGGCAAGGACGTCTACCTGGAGAAGCCGCTGGGGACGAGCATCGGCGAAGGCCGCGCCGCCGTGAAGGTAGCCCAGGAGACGGGGCGCATCGTCCAGTTCGGCACCCAGCAGCGGAGCTGGGAGCATTACCAGCGGGCCGCCGAGATCATCCGGTCGGGGCGGCTGGGAGAGATCTCCGAGGTCAAGGTCTGGGACTACGACTACTTCTACCCCGGGTTCGGCAGCCCGCCCGATGGCGACCCGCCCGCCGAGCTCGACTGGGACTTCTACCTGGGCCCGGCCCCGGCGACCGCCTACAACCCCAACCGCTTCATTCGCCACTACTGGTTCTACGACTACGGCGGCGGCTGGCAGGTCGATTGGGCCGTGCACCACTACGACATCGTGCACTGGTGCATGGGGGTGAAGTACCCGGTGGCCGCTGCAGCCCTGGGCGGGCGGCACGGCTTCGAGGATTGCAACGGCGAGTGGCCCGACACCTTCGGCGGCGTTCTCCAGTACGGTCCGGGGCCGGTGGCCAAGAGGGGCTTCCTCCTCCAGTACACGGCCCGCACCGCCTCCCGCGCCGAACAGCGCTCGCACAGCAAGCGCTTCTTCGGCTCCGAGGCCTCGATGATCATCGACCGCGCCGGCTTCACGATCACGCCCGAGATCGGCAAGCCGGGCGAGGAGGAGAGCTTCCGCACGCCGGAGACGAACCACGCCGGCGTCTTCATCGAGAATGTCCGCCAGCGGCAACGGCCCTTCGGCGACATCGAGGACGGCCACTACTCGACCCTCCCGGGGCACCTCTTGAACATCGCCTACCGCACCGGCCGCACCATCCGCTGGGACGGCGAGAATGAGAAAGTCATCGACGACGCCGAGGCCAACGCCCTGGTGACCCGCTCCTACCGGGCACCCTGGTCGCTGGACGTCTAACAGCGGGCCAACGCCGCGCCCCTCCACAAACCGGTGCTGAAGGCCAGGGGTATTTCCAGGCCGGATCGCTTGAAGACATCGGCGAAGTCGATTCGGGTGGGGCGGATCTCGCCCGGTGCGGTCGGGGAGACGACGGAGGTGCTGGCCGGCGCGCGGTAGGGATTGTCACCGCCGGCCGCATCCGCCGCGGCGGCAAGGGGCGACTGCGGCGGCGGCTCGGCAGCGGCGGAGGACGAAGGCCCGGCCGCCGGCGAATCGGTGTCGGGTTCGCTCACGGCGGGGATCGGCCGCACGGCACCGCACTCCGGACAGACCGCGTTCTGTCCAGCCGTCCCCTCCCCCGTCTGGAGGAGCCTTCGGCACCTATGGCAGCGAAACTGAATGGGCATCACCGGCCTCCCACGGGGGCAATAAGGCCGCCTCGGGTGAAATGCGGCCATCGTAGAGGCATTTCAGTCCACAGGCAATACGCTGGATCGCCATTCGGGTATTCGCTGCCCGGTGACCGAGCTTGGGCGTGGCCGGAGAACCAGCGCCTGGGCCTATTGGAGAAATCCCCCTGCCCTGCGGAAGATTACCCCGGCTCGTCAGCGCTGAGCAGTGCCAGCACCTGGTCGACGACCTGCCCGACGGTGCGGATCTGCTCGTAGACCTCGTCGGGCACCGTGAGGCCGAAGTGCTCTTCGACCTCCATGTTGATCTCCACCAGATCGAGACTGTCGGCACCGAGATCTCTCTCGAGGTCATGCCGCTCCTCGATCGTCTCCCGAGGCATCCCCAACTGCTCGGCGACGATTCCCCTCATGTCGCTCACCACCTGTTCCCGCGCGGGAACTCCGCGCTGGAGCGAACCCGATTCAGCGGCCATCGATCGACTCCTTAGCTTGATTTTTTGGGTTTCCGTGATGTTGCCGGGGCGTTCCGCTCGAGCTGCTCGCGCTCGGCGGCGGTCATCGCCTCGACCAGCTTGCGGATGGTGGCGAAGTCCGGGGTGGTGCGGCCGCGCTCGATGCGGTTGAGCGTCTCGGCACGGACGCCCGCGCGGCGGGCCAGCCCGGCCTGGCTGAGCCCCGCCGCCTTCCGCCGCCGCACGATCTTCTCCGCCAGCGAGACCCGATCCAGGGCCAAACCGTCGGCCAGAGCCGCCTCATCCTCCGGCGGGGCCGGCTTCCATCCGGCCCGCTCGCAGAGGTAATCGAATGCCGACTCGCGCATGATGACATACCGGATGCCGTCGAGCTCAATGCGACGGCAATCGATTCCGGGGACACGTTTTGGCGGCATGGCTTCACCTCCCATAATCAGCATCCTATCGGGCAATGCGATAGAAGTCAATTGTATTGATTCAAAAGTCATTGTCCGTCGCCGTCGACCACAAGGCCACTTCCGGGGGGATTCACGGGGGTGCGATGCCCCCGGGAGGCTCGCCCCCTCCGCGGCCACGCCCGAGGTGGCGAAGGCCCCGAATCGGGTGGCGGTTTTCTGCCCAAGCGATCCTCCCCGGGTGTTGCGCCCCAGAGGCGGAGAGTATGCTGGGACAGGGGGCCATCGCATACTCGTCATTCCTCTCGCAGCGCCCTCTCGTGGTGCCAGGAGCTTCCGCGTGAGATTGCTTATGAACAGGCTGCTCTGGTTGGGGGTCGTCCTTGCAGGAGGCCTGGGGGTCGGTGCCCTGGCCGCGGCCGAGGAGCCGCCGGAGCCCCCCGCCCGTCCCTATCGGCCGGTGGGAGCGCCCGCGGATCCCAAAGTGGACATCCGGTGGAACCGGTACTACGACTATGCCGAGACCACGGAGATCCTCCAGCGGCTCGTCGAGACCCATCCCGATCGGGCCCGCCTGGAGAGCCTGGGGCAGTCGCACCAGGGGCGCGAGCTCTGGCTGCTGACGGTGACCAGCTTCGAAAAAGGGGACGACCGCCACAAGCCGGCATTGTGGATGGACGGGGGCATCCACGGCAACGAGATTCAGGCCACCGAGGTCTGCCTGTATGCGGCCTGGTATCTCCTGGAGCTCTACGGGCAGAACCCGCGGATCACGGCCCTAGTCGACGAGCGCACCTTCTACATCCTCCCCATGATGAACCCCGACGGCCGCGACGCCCACATGCATGCGCCGAACACCACCCATGCCCCCCGGGGCGGCATGACCCCCCACGACGCCGACCGCGACGGCCTCTTCGACGAGGACGGCTACGACGACCTCGACGGCGACGGCCACATCACGCAGATGCGGATCCGCGATCCCGACGGCCGCCACAAGCCGCACCCGGACTACCCGGACCTGATGATCCCCGCCGGACCCGACGAGCCGGGCGAATACCGCCTCCTCGGCTGGGAAGGATACGACCGCGACGGCGACGGCCGGATCAACGAGGATCCGCCCGGCTCCTACGATATGAACCGCGACTTCGCCTGGAACTGGCAGCCGCCCTACGTGCAGCGGGGCGCGCGCCGCTACCCCTTCGCACACCCGGAGACGCGCGCCGTGGCCGACTTCGTCATGGACCGGCCCAACATCGCCGCAGCGCATACGCTGCACAACACCGGCGGCATGTTCCTCCGGGGCCCCGGAACCCGCGATACGGGCTACGAAGCGGAAGACGTGCGCGTCCTCGACGCACTGGGCGAGCGGGGCGAGGCGATGATCCCCGGCTACCGGTACCTGGTCCTGATCGACGACCTCTACGAGGTCCACGGCGGGGAAATCGACTGGTTCTACTTCATGCAGGGCGTGTACACCTTCACCATAGAGCTCTTTACCCCCTACAATTACTTCCACGAAAGGCCCGAGGGTTGGCGGGGCCGTCCCGAGGAGCAGCACCGCTTCAGCGAGCACCTCCTCTTCGGCGATGGACTGGTCCCCTGGCGAGAGGTCGACCACCCCCAGTTCGGCCGCATCGAGGTGGGCGGCCTGAAGAAGACCTGGGGGCGGCAGCCTCCTTCGTTCATGCTCGAGGAAGAGTGCCACCGCAACGCCGCCTTTGCCCTGTACCACGCCGAGCAGATGCCGCAGGTCGCGGTGCGCTCGGTGGAGACGCAAGCCTTGCCGGGGGGGCTCACAGAGGTCACCGCTGTGGTGGCCAACACGCGGATGACCCCGACACGAACGGCCATCGATCTCGAACACGGCATCACCACGCCCGACGTCGTACGCATCGAGGGTGAAGGGTTCGAGGTGATCGCGGGGATGTGGTCGGAGGAGCCCTTCTTCCGGCAACCGCGCGAGCAGCCGCGGCGACCCCGAGAAATGCGGGTCGATCGCATCGAGGGAATGACGGCCGTATACGTCCGCTGGATCGTCGCGGGTGAGGGGCCGTTCGCCGTGGTGGTCGAATCGGTCAAGGGGGGGCGGGCCCGCCACGAGGTCGAGAGGGAGTGATCGCCATGCACGAGTTCGTCCAGATCGTCAGCACGACGGCCCGCCGCGACGAGGCGGAGCGCATCGCCCGCGGGCTGGTCGAGGCCCGCCTTGCCGCCTGCGTACAGGTTTCCGGTCCCGTCCGCAGCGTCTACCGCTGGAAGGAGGCCGTCGAAGAGGGCGACGAGTGGGTTGTCGCGTTGAAGACGCGGCGCGATCTCTTCGAGCCGGTCGAGGAGGCCATCCGCGGTCTCCATCCCTACGAGGTCCCCGAAATATTGGTCCTGCCCATTCTGGCCGGCAGCCCTGCCTACCTGGAATGGTTGGACGAACAGCTTGTCCCTCCATCGAGGAGCTGAGATTGCGGCCGTGAGACAACCCTTGCGATTATCGGCGTTCGCTCTGGCGCTCTTCTCCTTAATGGCATTGATCGGCTGCGGCGGCGCGGACCGCGAGGAGCTGGTCATCTACTGCGGCCGGGCGCGCACCCTGGTCGAGCCGGTCATCGATCGCTTTCGCGCGGAGACGGGAATCGACGTCCACGTCCGCTACGGGCAGAGCTCGCAGTTGGCCGTGACGATTATGGAGGAGGGCCCCCACAGCCCTGCCGACGTAGTCTGGGCCCAGGAGGCCGCCGGGCTCCAGCAGCTCGCCCGCAAGGACCTCCTCGCCCAGCTCCCGCCGGAGGTCCTCGATAAGGTGGCGCCGCAATTCCGCCACGCCGACGGCTGGTGGGTGGGGACGAGCGGCCGGGCCCGCGTGCTGGCCTATGCGCCGGATCGGGTCGCGGAGTCCGAGCTGCCGGAGCGCATCTTCGAACTGGCGGAGCCGGAGTGGCGGGGACGCGTCGGTTGGGCGCCCACGAACGCCTCCTTCCAGACCTTCGTCACCGGGATGCGGGCCCTTCACGGCCACGAAGCGACGCGCGGCTGGTTGGTCGCGATGCGGGAAAACCAGACGGCGGATTACACCCAGAACACCGCCATCCTCGACGCCTTGGCCGCGGGTGAGATCGATCTGGGGCTGACCAATCACTATTACCTGCTCCGCTTCCAGCAGGAAGACCCGGCCTTCCCCGCAGCACAGACCTTCTTCGCACCCGGCGACGCGGGCAACATGGTGCTCGTCTCCGGCGCGGGCGTCCTCCGCTCGGCACCTCGGCGCGAAGCGGCCCTGCGCTTCGTCGACTATCTCCTCGCGGCCGAAACGGCGCAGGCGTTCTTCGCCGGCGAGCAGTTCGAGTATGCGGTGGTCGAGGGGATCCCCCCGCGACCTGAGCTCCCTGGCCAGGAGCAGCTCGACGCCGCCGCGCCCGCCATACCCCTGGAGCAGCTCGACGACATCGAGGGGACGGTCCGCCTCCTCCGCGATGCGGGGTTGCTCTAGTCGTTATTCGGTCCGCCGGGCCACGCCCAGCTCTTCCAGCCGCCGCGCCACGTCGGCGGCGTGCGTGGCCACGGTCACCTCGCGATCGACGTCCAGAATCGTGCCGTCCTTGCCGATGATGAACGTCCACCGCCGCGGCAGGGGCCGGTCATCGTCGATCACCCCGTAGGCCGTCGCCGCCTCGCCCTTCGGGTCGCTGAGGATGGGGTAGTCGAGCTCCAGCGACTCGGCAAAGCGCCGGTTCTCTTCGGGGGTGTCGCAGCTCGCCGTGAAGTAGGCGGCCTCGAAGCCGCGGAGCAAAGCCCCTTCCTCGCGCAGGGCGCGGCACTGGATCGTGCAGCCGCCCGTGAATGCCTTGGGAAACCAGGCGAGCACGACCACCTGTTTGTCCGCGTAGTCGGCCAGCTTGTAGGTCTTGCCGTCGCTGCCCGGCAGCTCGAAGGGGGGCGCCGCGTCGCCCGGTTCGAGTTCCGCGCCGCTCGCCAAGCGGGCGTGGCCGGCGAAGGCCAGAAGGGCCAGGCTCGTCAAGAGGATTCGCGCCATTGCGTCGGTTCCTTGTTATCGGGTGGCTGTCCGTGGCGGGCCGGAAGGGGAGCGCGTGCACCCCCCCCATCCGGACCGCCGTTTCGCGTGCACCCGGGCCGATGGGCACGGGACGCGGCATTCTACGCAAACGACAGCAGCCGGTGCAGCGGCGATGCTCGTCTCCAGCCGCTCGCGGCCGGACCATGGGACTCGCTGAGGGCGTTGGCGAGGGGACTTCGGCTTGCCGACAGCGGTTCCCCGGGGCTACGATGGCGGGGTATGGACAGGGACTTCACTCCGGCAACACTTCGCGTCTTCGCCGAGGCTGCCCGCTGGTCCGCCGACCCGGCGGCGGAGAACCTCGAGGCGCCGTCGATCCTCCTGGGACTCCTCGCGGAGGAGGAGTGCCGCGCGGCCGCATTTCTCACCCAAGTGGGACTCGATGTCCAGGCGGTGATGCATCAGTGGCCCGAGCTCGCCCCGCGCCCCGCGCCGCTCGAGCCGTGCGGCGATCCTCCCGCTTACCGCCTGGGTCCGGAAGTGGCCGACGCCCTCGCTCTGGCCGAGGAGCATCTCGCCGACTGCCCACAGCCCCTCGCCTTGGCCACGGAACACGTGCTGCTCGGCATGACCCTTGCCGACGATGCCGCGGCCCGCTTCCTCCGCGGCCGGGGCTTGGATCCTGCCGACCTCGAAGCCGAGATCCATCGCCAATACGGTCTCGCGCCCGGGGCGCTGCCCGTCGAGCCGGTCGACGACCCGCCACCCTGGGAGCCGGCGAGCTGCGGCGAGTCGACCACCATCCCGCCCGAAGCAGCGTCTCCCCCCGCCGCTCCAGCAGGAAAGGAAGCTCCGCTCCTGCCGATTGGAACCCTCCGCCTCCTCGACGCCGCCGCGGATCGGGCGGGCGAAGGGCTTCGCGTGGTGGAGGACTTCGCCCGCTTCGCCATCGACGACCGCCACCTGACCGCCGAGTGCAAGGCGGTGCGGCATGGGCTTGCCGGCCTCCTCGCCGCCGTGCCGATGGCCGACCGCCTGGCTGCCCGCGAGACGCTTGCCGACGTGGGTACGGCCTTCTCCGTGCCGCAAGAGACGGCCCGCGAGGACCTCCAGGCGGTCCTGGCCGCCAATTTCGCCCGCCTTCAGGAAGCCCTGCGCAGCCTCGAGGAGACGGCCAAGACCTTCGACCCGGCCGCGGCTGCCGGTTTGGAGGGGCTGCGGTACCGCACCTACACCCTGCAGAGGGCACTCTCGATCACGCAAGAGAGCCTCGCTCGCCTCCGGGGTGCGCGGCTCTACGTCCTCCTCGACGCCCGAGCGTCCGGCGACGAGTTCGACCGCCTGGTCGCGGCGCTCGTCCAGGCCGGCGTGGACCTCATCCAACTCCGCGAGAAGCGGCTGGCCGACCGCGAGCTACTCGACCGCGCCCGCCGCCTGCGCGCCCTCACCGCCGGAACCGGCACCCTGTTCATTATGAACGATCGGCCCGATCTCGCCGTGCTCGCCCACGCCGACGGGGTCCACGTGGGCCAGGAAGAGCTCACCGTCAAAGATGCTCGCGCGATCGTCGGCCCGCGGATGCCCATCGGCGTCTCCACCCATTCGCTCCGGCAAGCGCGGCAGGCGGTCCTCGACGGCGCCGCCTACATCGGCGTCGGGCCCACGTTCCCCTCGAACACGAAACGATTTGCCGAACTCCCGGGACTCGATCTCCTGCGGGCCGTGGCGAACGAGATCCGGTTACCCGCCTTCGCCATCGGGGGCATCCACAGTCGAAACCTCGACCGGGTCCTCTCGACGGGCATGACCCGTGTCGCCGTTAGTGGGGCTGTCGTCTCGGCCGCCGATCCCGCCGCCGCGGTCAGCGAACTGCAGGCGTCGCTACGTAGGAGAAGTACGCACGGCGAACCTCACGAAAAGTTCTAGCGACAATGATGGGGGTGAGTCGGTACAATTTGGGGGTCTTCGGGGTGGCTAGCAGCAGGCGTATAATGGCCGGTTGCTCCGTTCGCACCCATTTGGCCGCCATCCCAACGCGCCCCACGTTCGCCGCCCGGCACCGGGCCGGTTACCGCGATGGCCCGGGATAGGCCCCTCGCAGCAGGTGATCCCGGCCAGTCCGGCGCCCCTCACTGGCAGGCCCATGAAGTTTGAAGTCGAACAGAAGTTTCCCGTAACAGACCTCCGCGCCGTGGAACAGAAGCTCAAGGCGCTGGGGGCGGTGATTTCGGGGACCCAGCTCGAGGCGGACGTCTACTACCGGCACCCGGCGCGCGACTTTTCCCAAACCGACGAGGCCCTGCGAATCCGCACGGTGGGCTTATCCGGGTATATCACGTACAAGGGCCCCAAGGTCGATACCACGACGAAGACTCGCCGCGAGATCGAATTGCCCCTGACTCTGGACGACGAGGGGATCGGTCCGTGGAGGCGGCTCATCGAGGCACTCAGCTTTACACCGGTCGCCGAGGTCCGCAAGCACCGCCGCAAGGCGACTGTCCGCTGGAACAGCCGCAAGGTGAACGTCTCTCTCGACGAGGTCCAGGACTTGGGAGAATTTGTCGAACTGGAACTCGTAGCGGTAGCCGATCACGTGGAGCGGGAGAAGGCCGTGATCCGTTCGCTCGCCGAAGAGCTGGGGCTTTTTTCCAGCGAGCGCCGCAGCTATCTGGAACTGGTGATGGCGGCCAAGGGGTGATGAGGGAAGGGAAGGAGGCGCCCCGTGGCCCGGCAGCGCGTCGCGGTTGTCGTCGTGCTCCACGAGGGTCGGGTCCTGGTCGGCCGCCGCAGCGGGGAGCAGCCGCTCGCCGGCTTCTGGGAGTTCCCCGGCGGACGGGTGGTTCCGGGGGAGACTCCCCGCGCGGCCGCGGTGCGTGAGTGCCGCGAGGAGACGGGGCTCGCCGTATGCATCGGCCCGCGGCTTATGACCGTCTCCCACGACTACGCCCACGCTTCCGTCGATGTGCATTTCTATTGCGGTGCTCCAGCCGCAAGACCCGCTGCCCCCCTCCCTCCGTTCCGTTGGGTTCCGGTGCGGTCGCTCGGCGAACTGGTGTTTCCCCCCGCCAACGCCCCGGTCCTCCGCTGGCTTCTCGATCAGTTTGAATCGGGCCGGAAGGCGCCCTCGGCGGACGGAAAAAATGGGGTTTGAGCTTTTCGCCGTAGCAGGTAGATTCTGGTGAGCCGGTGCCGATCCCGGAGACGATCGACGGGACCTCGGCGCCGCAACGGCGGTCGCACGGACGGGATCGTCGGCATCGCTCCTTTAGCCATTGACGAGATCGAGCATGGAGGCTCGCCTCTTCCGCGCCGCGCTTCTCGCGGCGGTCTTGCCCCTTATTATGGGGGCATCGCACCAGACCCCCAACTTTGTGGTTCGCGCCCCTACGCCACAGTTGGCCCAAGAGATCGGCCAGGCCGCGGAGCGTTACCGGCACGAGCTGGCCGTCGCCTGGCTGGGCGAACCGATGCCCAACTGGTCGCAACCCTGCGTGATGCAGGTGGATGTGGGGCCGAACCTCGGTGCCGGAGGGGCCACATCCTTCCACTTTAAGGGGGGAGAGGTCTTCGGCTGGCGGATGAGCATCCAGGGATCCCGCGAGCGTCTGCTCGACTCGGTGCTCCCGCACGAGATCACCCACATGGTCCTGGCCAGTCACTTCCGCCGGCCGGTCCCCCGCTGGGCGGATGAAGGTGCCGCCAGCTCGGTCGAACACCCCAGCGAACGGGCCCGCCACGACCGCATGCTCGAGCAGTTCCTCCGGTCGGGGCGCGGCCTGCCGTTCAACCAGATGTTCGCCATGACGGAATACCCGCCCGACATCATGCCCCTCTACGCCCAGGGGCACTCCGTGGTGACCTTCCTGGTCATGCAGGGGGGGCGGCAGAAGTTCATCGACTATCTGGCCGAGGGCATGGAGACCGACGACTGGGCGGGGGCCACGAAGCGTTATTACGGCTACTCGGACTTGGGGACTTTGCAGAACACTTGGGTCGCCTGGGTGCGGCAAGGACGGCCTCCGATCCGGCCGCGAGCCGTACCGGAAGCCGATCCCGATCCTTTCCTGTTGGCCGGCTCAGGCAGCCAGCCCCCTGCCGGCCGCGCGGAGAATGCGGCGCCCGACGAGTCGCCGTACGCCCCCGGCCGGACACCGCAGGGGGAACCGCGCCGCGGCCAGACGCTCGCCGCCGCGGACCCGCCTTCGCGGACGGGGACTCTGCCCGAATCGGGCTGGCGTCCGGCAGGCACGAGCGCGGGACCTCCCACGGTGCCGCCCGAGGTCCTGCCGGCCGAGCAGCATTCCGAGCCGCTCGCCCCGCAGCTCGCCCGTCCCCAGCCGTTCCAGCAGCCGCGGCAGGTCATCCTCGAGTGGAGCCGTCCGAACGGCGGTGCCGTTCTCCGCTAGGGTTTGCGGGGGGATTGGCTATCTCCGGTGGGCAAGCTACGATGAAACTCTTGCCGGCCAGCGGGTTGGTGGCGGCAGGTCAACCGCCGCGCGGGGCGGCTCGTGTGGCGGCTGCGGGACCGAGACGGCTCTCCGGCACGTGGTCGCCCCAGTACGATCTGGCGCGGTCCGAGGCCGGCACGTGTGACCGACGATGAACTCGAATATCACGTGCAGCTTCCTCGCCCTGCTGGCTCGCATTCTGAGCGGATCGAGCGTCCGCTGGATCGATTGCCAGCCCGACTGCTGCCAACGGGTCTACTTCGCCAACCACACCAGCCACTTGGACTTCATCGTCATCTGGTCGGCGCTGCCCGCGGCCGTCCGCGCGTTGACCCGTCCGGTGGCCGCCAAGGATTACTGGACGGCGGGAAGAATTCGCCACCACATGGCCCACAAGCTCTTCCGCGCGCTGCTGATCGACCGCACGGAGATCAAGGTCCACCAGAGCCCCGTCGACCTCATGATCCGGGAGATGGGGCGTTCCGACTCGCTGATCGTCTTTCCGGAGGGGGGCCGGAGCTCGGGGGCGGAGATCGGCGAGTTCAAGAGCGGCCTCTACTACCTGGCGAAGAAGCGCCCCGACCTGGAGCTCGTTCCCGTCCATATCGACAACATGAACCGCATCCTGCCGCGGGGCGAGTACCTGCCCGTTCCCCTGCTGACCTGCGTGACCTTCGGACCGCCCATCTGGCTGGAGGCTGCCGAGCCGAAGACCGACTTCCTCCTCCGCGCCCGCGAGGCCGTCCGCCGCCTCAAGGAGGTCTAGTGGATGCCAAGACGCTAGGCCTGGTCGGCGGCGTGCTGCTGCTCTTGGGAACGGTCACCATGGTGACCCGCATCCTCCACCTCCGCGGCGGCAGCGGCATCGACTCGGCGGTCCTCGACACCTTCCGCCTGCGAATCCGCGCCTGGTGGCTCCTTTGCACCGTGCTGGCGGCCGCCTTCCTCCTCGGCCAGACGGTCACCGTTCTCCTCTTCGGCCTCATCTCCTTTTGGGCGCTGCGGGAGTTCATCACCCTAACCCCGACCCGCCCGGGCGACCATCGCACACTCTTCTGGGTCTTCTTCCTCTGCACGCCGCTGCAGTTCGTGCTCGTGGGGCTGGCCAACTACGAGCTGTACAGCATCCTCATCCCCGTCTACGCCTTCCTCTTCATCCCGGCGCGGATCGCCATGGCCGGCGACTCCAAGCGGTTTCTGGAGCGGACGGCCAAGATCCAGGCCGGACTGCTGATCTGCGTCTACTGCTTCAGCTATGCCCCCGCCCTGCTGACGCTCGAGCTGCCCGGGGAGGATGCCGGTCACAACGCCCGGCTCCTCTTCTTCTTCGTGCTCATCGTGCAGCTTGCCGACGTCCTCCAGTACGCCTGGGCCCAATTGCCCAGCAAGCACGTGATCGCCCCGACCATCAGCCCGGGGCGGACCTGGGAGGGACTCCTCGGAGGGACGGCGAGCGTCACCCTGCTGGGTGCCGCTCTCTGGTGGGCGACGCCCTTCTCCGTGTGGCTCGCCGCCGGCATGTCCGCCGTGATCGCCCTGACCGGCTTCGCCGGGGGACTGACGATGTCGGCCATCAAGCGGGACCGGGGGGTGCACGACTACGGCACGCTCGTCGAGGGGCATGGCGGCGTCCTGGACCGCATCGACTCGCTCTGCTTTGCCGCGCCCATCTTCTTCCACCTCACCCGCACCTGGCTGCTGATCGCCGAACCGCTCGGTTAGCTGCCGGAAGAATCACTCCCCGAGCGCTGCCTGCAGCCGCTCCAACCCCTCGGCGACGGCGCGGATCTGCTCGCGCAGACCCTCCACCTCGCCCCGGAGCC
Source organism: Planctomycetales bacterium (assembly GCA_007126245.1). Classification (GTDB taxonomy): domain Bacteria; phylum Planctomycetota; class Planctomycetia; order Pirellulales; family Thermoguttaceae; genus SKOZ01. Next base: position 22,504 of record SLBP01000138.1, on the reverse strand, counting down.
GGTCGATCTGTCCGCGGAGGTCTTCGACTTCGCGCGGCAACGCCTGGAGTGCCCCGCTCTCCTTTGATCCCCTGGTTGCGAGCGGCGGTCGGGAAACGTTCTCTGCCGGGCCCTGGGGGTGAGAGCCCGTTCCATCGCCGGCCGGGGCAAAGCCGCCGCCGGAATGCTCCTCGCGGAGCTTCTCCATCTCCCGCGGAGGGAGCAGGGCGTGGGTTACGACCTGGCCGCGCCCTTCGGGGGTCAGAAAGACGATCAGCCCCTTCTCGTGGAGCGTCGCCAGGACGGGGCGCAGCGCCGCGATGTCGGCTATCGGCTCCATGCGGGCGGCACGCCCGCGAAGCTCGCCGACCGTCTGCGCGCCGCGCAGGAAGAGCTCCGTCATCACCGCCAGCCCCATCTTGTCCACCCCCAGCCACTCGTAGAGGTAGTGGCGGTACTTGGGGACCCGGCCGTACCCTTCCACGATGCCCACGGCGCCCATCTCCCGCAGACGGTCCAGCGACTCCTCGACGTCGGCCGGATCGAGCTGCATCAGCGGGTGGCGGTTGCTCTTCTGGTTGCAGCCGGTACACACGGCGTTCAAGGAGAGGGGATAGGCGTCCGGAGTGGTCTTGGCCTTCTCGGCGAGCACCCCCACGACGCGGCGGTCGATGCTCGAAAGCGTTTGCCATCGCGGCGGCCGATCGCCGACCGGCACGGACGCGTCCTGGTTCATCGGTTCTTGCTCCATCAGGCGAGCGGTGCGGCGGGGGTCCGTTGTCTGTTCGGATGCCGCGCGTCTTGGAGGCATCGTTTCCGGGCAGACCGCGGGCATCCAGGGAAAACGATAACGTCTGACCGCCGAGCTGTAAACGGCCGCCGCCCAAGCGGCGTTCCCCACGCAACATGCGAGCGCCGCGGCCCACGGGGAGCGTTGACGAAGCGCGCGCGAGGCGCTAGACTTGAGGCTTTTGGTGCCCCGTTGCCCCCGCGGTGCAGGGGGCCTGCACCGTTCTCTCGGTCCGCAAGGAACCACCCACCTATGTCCGTCTCTACGACACCCATCGATCAACTGGCGATCAACACCATCCGCACGCTGGCGATGGACGGCGTCCAGGCGGCCAATAGCGGTCACCCCGGCGCCCCGATGGCCCTTGCCCCGGCCGCGTACCTCGTGTTCAACGAAGTGCTGCGTTACGATCCCGCCGCCCCCGACTGGATGGCCCGGGACCGCTTCGTCCTCTCCTGCGGTCACGCGTCGATGCTTCTCTATGCGATGCTCCACCTCACCGAGGTGCCGCAGATCGACGATGCGGGGCTACCCACCGGAGAATTGGCCGTACCCCTCCAGCACATCCGCTGTTTCCGCCAGCTCCACAGCCGCTGCCCGGGCCACCCCGAATACGGGGATACGACCGGTGTCGAGACCACGACGGGACCGCTGGGGCAGGGAGTTGCCAACAGCGTCGGCATGGCCATGGCCGCCCGCTGGCTTGCTGAGACGTACGACCGGCCGGGGTTCGAGCTCTTCGGCTTCCGCGTCTACGCGATGTGCAGCGACGGCGACCTCATGGAGGGGGTCGCCGGGGAGGCGGCCTCGCTTGCCGGCCACCTTAAGTTGGGCAACCTCTGCTGGATTTACGACGACAACGGCATCACCATCGAGGGAAAGACCGATCTGGCTTTCAGCGAAGACGTGATCTCCCGTTTCGTCGGTTACGGCTGGAACGTGATCGCCGTCGAGGACATCAACGATCTGCCGGCCCTCCGCGCCGCCCTCCAGCGGGCCCGGGAATGCGACGACCGCCCCACGCTCATCAGGGTCCGGAGCGTCATCGCCTATGGTGCACCGAACAAGGCCGACACCCACGGCGCCCACGGCGCGCCTCTCGGCGAGGAGGAGGTTCGCCTCACCAAGGAGGCATACGGCTGGCCCGGCGATGAGGACTTTTTCGTGCCCGCCGAGGTCCGAGAGCACTTTCGCGCCGGCATCGCCGCCCGCGGCAGCACCGCCCGTGCAGAGTGGGAAGCCCTATTTGCCCAATACGCTGAGGAATACCCCCAGGAGGCCGCCGAAACCGGGCTCATCCGCGACGGGCAGCTCCCCGAGCGCTGGGATGCCGGGATTCCCGACTTTCCCGCCGACGAGAAGGGGATGGCCAGCCGGGCCTCCTCGGGCAAGGTCCTCAACGAGGTCGCTCGGCGTATCCCCTGGATGATCGGCGGCTCGGCCGACCTGGCGCCTTCGAACAACACGCTCTTGAAATTCGACGACGCCGGTCACTTCGGACCGGCCAACCATGCCGGCCGGAATCTCCACTTCGGCATCCGCGAGCATGCCATGGCCGCCGCGTGCAACGGAATGGCCCTCTGCGGGCTGCGCCCCTACGCGGGCACGTTTTTCGTCTTCAGCGATTACCTGCGGCCCGCCCTGCGGCTGAGCGCGATGATGGGGCTGCCGGTCCTGTACATCTTCACGCACGACTCGATCGGTGTCGGTGAGGACGGCCCCACGCACCAGCCCGTCGAGCATCTCGCGGCGCTGCGGGCCATCCCCAACCTCGTCGTCATCCGGCCGGGCGACGCCAACGAGGTCGCCGAGGCCTACCGCGTAGCCCTCTCCTCGAGCGACCGCCCCACGGCCCTCGTCCTCACCCGGCAGAACCTCCCCACCCTCGACCGTCAGCGGTACGCGGCGGCGGCCGGCCTGGCGCGCGGCGGCTACGTCCTCGCCGACGCACCCGGGCGCGACCCTGAGGTGATCCTCATCGGCACGGGCAGCGAGCTCGCCGTTGCCGTGGCCGCCTACGAGAAGCTCTGCGCCGAAGGCCTTGCCGCGCGCGTCGTCAGTCTGCCGAGCTGGGAGCTTTTCGGAGCCCAACCCGCCGACTACCGCGACGCGGTGCTGCCGCCGCAGGTCACGGCCCGCGTGGCCGTCGAAGCCGGCATCCGCCAGGGCTGGGAGGCGTACACCGGCTGCGCGGGGCGTTTCGTAGGCATGGAGGGCTTTGGTGCTTCGGCACCCTTCAAGACCCTCTACGAGCACTTCGGCATCACCGCCGACGCGGTCGCCGCCGCCGCCAAGGCCGCCCTGGACGCGGGGAAATAGGAAGTCTCCCCTCCGGGGGCGAATCACACCGCGGCGTCGGCGGTATCCGCCCCCCGGTACCAGTCCACGAGGCTCTTCGCCGGGGCGGTCATCTTGAGGACGGGGGCGAACTGGTCGAAGTCGGCATCCGTCTTGGCCAGCAGTCCGGGGAGGGAGTCGGGAGCGGCCGGGCAGATGCGTGCGTAATAGGCCTGGAGCTGTTCGCATTCGGGCCAGGCGGGGTCGTTGGCCGCCGGCAATAGCGCTGAGAGCGCCACGGCCAGGCAGTCGGGGTGCTCCGCCGGTTGATCGATCCAGCGGTCCACGCAGAGGTGGGCCTCGACCAGGCGGGCAAAGCTCTCCGGCAGATTCCACTGCCGCGCCATCATGCCGGCCGCCTGGGCGTGGTTCCAGTCGAAGGCCTCCTCTTCCAGTTGGGAGAGGCGGTTCCTGCCCTCCTGCCGCGCCTCGAGCAGGTGGAGATAGGCCTCGGGGGCCTCCTTGGCCAGGAGCGGGATTGCCATGTCCTGGAGGAGGGCCGCGGCAAAGGGCTCCTCGGCCTCCTTCATCCCCAGGAATTGGGCGATCGAGCGGGCGAAGAGGGCTCGGCGAAGCGAGTCCTGCCAGAGGCTCTTCAGGTCGAACGGACCGCACTTCGGATTGGGCATCAGGCTGAAGACCGCGCTCCAGAGGGCGAAGTTCTTGATCGTGCGGATGCCCACCAGGGTGATCGCCAACTTCACCGAGGCGATCTCGCGGGAGAACCCGAAGTACGACGAATTGACGAACCGCAGAACCTGCCCGGTGAGGCCGGGGTCGGACTCGATCGGGCTGGCGAACTCGGTCGGACCGTTCTCCGGATCCTGAGAGAGCTCCAGCAGGCGGATAGCGCTCTGCGGCAGCGCCGGGAGTTGGGCACTGGAAAGCACCGTCTTCAGATCGAGCGCAGGGACATGGACACTTCCCATCGTGGTCGCTCCTCGTTTCCTTGGTAGATCGGTGCGGCAGCGCCCTCTGCGCATCGGCAGAGACACGCACCGCGCCTCGACGATAACCTAGGTCACGCATCGTCGGGGAGCAAACCGCTCTCTGCGCCCCTACCGCTCCTCTCCGCGGTGGAGCCGGCTGCGCCGGGCAGCGGCGGAGCATCGCCGGCGACCGTCCGGGGAAGATGCCCGGAGCGGGGATACAACGTGGCGGGCCGTCCGCCGGCGGCCGCCGCTGTTGCCTTCTCACCACGCCCGCGCCCGCGCCGCGCTGCCCTTTCGCCACAGGCACACCCCCGGTCCGCTGCCGGCATCGTATAGCAACTGCCACGGCACCAAGGGTTTCCGTCTTTGGATCCCCGCACGCCGCCGTGGGGTCCGCCGCTTGCTTTCCTCTTCCAACGCCCGGGCGACGTCGCCTCCGGAGGAGACCGTGAGGATCGATTGTTCCGGCGTGTGCTCTTCGAGGTTCCCTCGTCTCAGGAATGTCTGCCATGCAGCGGGTCTTGGTCCTGGTAGCCCTCCTTCTCGGTGTGGGATGGCTGGCCGTCGAGTACGAGTTGCCCTCCGGCAGTGAACCGGCGGTCGTCGAGTCGTCCTGGCGGCGGACGGCCAACGGATGGGAAGAGTCGGACCGTTGGCTGCCAACGCCGTACTCCGCGCCGCCGGCTCTCAACCCCCTCGTCGTCGCCGCACTCCAGGCGATGCTCTCGGTGACCGCCTTGGTCGCTTTCCCTTCTCGGCGGGCGGGCGTATCCTAAGAAGCGGAGACTTCTTCCCCCGGCCGATGCGTACCCCCTGCTGGCAAAGTACCCCATGGCTTCGACTCCACTCCGACTGGGAACCCGCGGCAGTGCCTTGGCCCAATGGCAGGCCGGATGGGTTGCCGACCGGCTCTCCGAGTGTGGCGTCGCCGTGGAACTCCGGCCGATCACCACCACCGGCGACCGGGAGCAGCTCGGGCCCATCGAATCGCTGGGGACGCAGGGCGCCTTCACGAAGGAGATCCAGCGCGCGCTGCTCGAGGGTGCCATCGACCTGGCGGTGCACAGCCTCAAGGACCTCCCCACCGAGCCGGTCGAGGGGCTATGCCTGGCCGCCGTACCCGAGCGCGCCGAGGTCGCCGACGTCCTCGTCTGCCGCAGCGCCGCGGGTCTGGCGGCCCTCCCCGCGGGCGCCGTTGTGGGCACGGGGAGCCTCCGCCGCCGCGCCCAGCTCCTCTGGGTCCGCGGCGACCTGGCGGTCCGCGACATCCGCGGCAACGTCGACACCCGGCTCGACAAGGTGGCGCGGGGCGATTACGAGGCGATCCTCCTGGCGCGTGCCGGCCTGGTTCGCCTGGGGCTGGAATCGCGGATTACCGAGACCCTCCCCTTCGAGGTCATGCTGCCCGCCGTAGGCCAGGGAGCCTTGGGGGTTGAGACACGCGGCGACGACTACCGCACACGGGCTGCTCTTGCGGCGATCGACCATTTCCCGAGTCACGCCGCGGTGCTGGCGGAGCGTGCGATGCTGGCGGCGCTGCGGGGCGGCTGCCTGGCACCGGTGGCCGCTCTCGGCCGGGTGGAGGGAGACCGCCTGAGTCTTACCGGTCGCGTCCTCGGTCCCGAGGGGGGGGAGCGGATCGAGTTCGCGGCTGCCGACGCGGCCGAAGCGGGGATCGATCTAGGATGCCACGTGGCAGCGGCGCTCATCGAGCGCGGCGCCGCCCGCATGATCGAAGCCGCCCGCCGGCCGACCCCCCGGGACTAGAACCTCCCGTCGCGGGCCTCGAAGTGCGTGGGGCGGTCGAAGACCTCCTGCCCGCGCATCACCCAGTCGGCCACCCACCGCATGACCTGTTCGGCCGTCACGCGTGGCGAACCGAGCGTCTGGCGGGCCAGCGCGCTATTGCTCAGCAGGGCATCGGGGGCCTCTTCCCCCGCAAAGCGGACCGGCCGGTCCATCCATTCCGCGAAAGTCTCGCACACTTTCCGGACCGAAAGCGTCTCCGCACCGGTGACGTTGAACACCGCCGGAGGCACGGCTGCGTGATCCAAGGCGCGCAGTGCCATGGCAGCGGCATCCGCCTGCCAGATGACGTTGACGTAGCCCATCGTGAGGTCGACCGTCCGCCCTTCCCATACGAGGCGGGCCAGGTCGACGAGGACGCCGTAGCGCGTCTCCACGGCGTAATTGAGGCGGATGAGCGCCGTGGGCGAGCCGTGGCGGGCCGCGAAGAACTCGAACAGCCGTTCCCGCGCCAGGGCCGACCAGGCGTATTCTCCGATCGGCCCCACGGGGTCCGTCTCCCGGGGCCCGCCGCTGGCGACCGGCGTGAGCGGGTAGACGTTGCCCGTGGAGAAGGCCACGATCCTGCTCCCCGCAAAACGGGTGGCCGCGAAGGCCGGCACGGCCGCATTGGCCGCCCAGGTGGCCGGGGCGCGCCCCGTGGTGCCGAACTTCTGCGCCACCATGTAGACCACGTTGGCCGCATCCGGCAGGCCGGCGAAGGCCTTCGGCTCCATGAGGTCGCCGCGGATAGCCTCCACGCCCCAGGAATCGAGTCGTTGGCGAAATGCTTCTTCCGAGAACCGCGACACGCCGATGACGCGCCGCCGCGGGTCGGTCGCCCGGCGGAGCATGCGGGCCAGCGTAGGGCCCATCTTGCCCCCCACACCGAGTATAAGAAAGTCCCCCTCGATTCGCCGCAGTGCCGCGACCAGGGCTTCGGTGGGCTCGCTGAGAAGGTCCTCCAGGGCCTCGACGTCGGGGATCGAATCCCCCACGGTGGCGTGTTCGTGCATCGCCGACTACTCCTGTCCCAAGTTGTTACTCCAGGAAGGCCAGTAACTTGCAGGATATACCCCCGCGTTCGGGTGCCGCCCGATCGGCGGTTGCTCGCGGCGCCGGCGGCAGTCCATTATGGTGTCCTGATGCCGCCGGCGTCGACCGCCCCTATTGTCAATCACCCGGCGCCCCGTACACTGGGCATTCGGCCTCGGCGGGATGTCTCCCCGGGGGCCGCCGTCTACCTCTGCTCCACGGTTCATGCGGTCTTCGGCCGGCGTCGCGTGGAGCTTGCACCCGTACCCAGGAGAAGCGATGAACTCACCGCTCTACAAGAAGGTCCAGGTCGTTGGCACCTCCACGCGTTCCTTCAGTGAGGCGGCAGCCAACGCCGTGGCCAAGATGGCCAAGATCGAGCAGGGGCTGAGCTGGTGCGAGGTCCTCGAACAGCGGGCGAGCATCAAGGAGGGCGAGATCGAGCACTATCAGGCCACGCTCAATATCGGCATCCGCGTCGAGTGAGCGGGCGGCCTTGGGGGGGCCATCCACCCGCTCATCTTCTCCAGAACCTCGGGCTGAAGAGGGCGAGGATCACGAAAACCTCGAGCCGGCCGAGCATCATCAGCCCCGTGAAGAGGAGTTTCGTGGGGGGCGAGAAGTGCGTGTAGTTCTGCGCAGCCCCCACGACGCCCAGTCCAGGGCCGATGTTGTTGAGCGTAGCGGCGACCGCACTGGCCGAGTCGAGGAGCTTGTGCGCGGGTGAGAGTCCGGCGGCCGTCCAGGTGCGGTCGGGCTCGACGGTGATGGTGAAGAGCCAGGCGACGAGGAAGATCAGCGTGATTACTGCGAAGTAGAGGGGGACCGTCCGCCGCAGCTCTTGTTCCTCGAGCACCGTATCGCCGAGTCGCAGGGGGCGGACGACGCTGGGGTGGAAGGCCCGCTCCACTTCGAGACCGAGAATCTTCACCAGGAGGACGTACCGGATCACCTTCAGCCCCCCGCCCGTGCTCCCCGCGCAGCCGCCGATGAACATGAGGACCAGGAGCAGGCCCCGGGCGAAGCTGTGCCAGCGATCGGTGTCGGTCGTGACGAAGCCGGTGGTGGTCATGATCGATACCACCTGGAAGCTGCTGTAGCGGAGTGCCCTGCCCAGGGGGAGTCGGCCGGTGGCCGGTTCAACGCCTTCCCCCGCTGCCGCGGTCGTCGCGTCGATCCCCCCGGGCGCCGGGGGCGGGCTCCCCGGCCGGGCCGTTCTTTCTCCGGCGGTTGCCTCCGCTTCGGCGAAATCGCCGCTGTAGAGTCCGTAGGCGGTCACCGCGAGCGTGGCCCCGACGAGCAACCCGGCATAGACCCTCCACTCGGCGTCGCCGAAGAGCCGCTTCGGCCCCCGGAAGGCGGACAGGTAGAGAAGGATGAAGCTCGTGCCCGCGATGAACATGAAGAGCACGATGGTCATCTCGATCAGCAGCCCGTTGAGCCCCGGCACCGTGGCGAAATGCCCGATGCTGGCGTTGTAGGTGCTGAAGCCGCCGGTGGCCATGGTGCCGAAGGCGTGGCAGAGGGCGTCGAAGGCGCCGAGGCCCAGCAGCCAGAGCATGAAGGCCAAGAGGGCGTTGAGCGAGAAGTAGACCAGGCACAGGATCCAAGCGGTTTGCTGCATGCGGGCCTGGGGGCTGGCGCGGCTGGGACCGACCATCTCGGCGCGCATGAGCGCCTTGCCTGCCGAACCCTGGCCGAGGATGGCCACGAAGAGGACGACGATCCCCAACCCGCCGAGGAAATGGGTGGTTGACCGCCAGAAGAGGATCGTGCGCGGCACCAGGGAGGGGTCCTCCAGGTCGGTGAGGACGGTGGCCCCGGTAGTGCTGAAGCCCGATTGGGCTTCGAACATGGCGTCGATTACCCCCATGCGATGCTCGGCAGTGCGGTGGGTCCCGCTGAGCAAGTAGGGGAGCCCCCCCAGCGCCGTGGCCATCACCCAGCTAAGGCCCACGATGGCCATGGCCTCTCTGCGGAAAAGCTGCCCCTCGGCGCGGCGACCGCAGCGGCGGAGTACGGCCCCCACCAGGAAACAGACGGCCATGGCCCCGGCGAGCCCCATCAGGCCGTCGCGTTCATACGCCCACTCTCCCCCCAACAGATCCATACCCCAAGGGAGGCTGAAGGCCATGGCGGTGCCGATGAGGATCGCCACCAGTCCGAGTTGCCTGGCTACCATTCGCCCGTTCATGATTGGGGGGCGTCGCAAAGGAAGGGAGGCGAAGGGTGATTATTTCTTCGAGTTCCGTGGCGAGAGCCCCTAGCTCTCCCGGACATTGAAGAGCTGCAGCGCCGGTTGCAACGACTCCTGGTCCACCAGGGTGACGACGGTGTCGCCGGGCATGAGGCGGTCGTTGGCCCGCGGCACTTGAACGTAGCTTTCGCGGATCAGGGCCGCGATGAGGCACTTCGGCGGCAGCGCCAACTCGGCGAGGACGCGCTCCGTGGCCGGTGCGCCGTCGAGCACCTCGATCTCGAGCACCTCGACGTCAGCTCCCCTCGAGAGGGGCTTGCGGGCGATCACCGCCCCCGTATTCAGGAAGCTTAGCACCTGCTGGGCGATGACTTCGCGAGGGCTGACCGCCGGTCGGATGCCCAGCTTTCCCACGACGTTGGCGTAGTCGGGGCGGCTGACGATGGCCATCGTCTGCCCGGCGCCCAGTTCGCGGGCCTCCACGCAGGCCATGATGTTGTCCTCGTCGTCGCCGGTACAGGCCACGAAGACGTCGGCCTGCCCGACGCGCTCCTCCTCGAGCACGGCCTGTCGCTGGGCGTCGGCGTGGACCACCGTGGCGTGCTTCAAGTGGGCGGCGAGGAATTCGCAGCGGTCGCGGTTCATTTCCAGCAGGGTCACAGCAAAGCGGCGGCTCTCGAGTACCCCGGCCAGTTGGTAGCCGGTCTCGCCACCGCCCGCGATCACCACGCTGCGCCGCGGCGGCGGCTCCGTCTCGAAGAGCGCCTTGACCTCGTCGATGTCGTCGCGGGCGCCGATGAGGGTGATCCGGTCGCCCACGTTCACCGTGTCGGCCGCGCCCGCGATGGTCACCCGCCCGGCGCGCCAGATCGACCCGATGCGGACCTCCGGCGGAAGCTTCAAGTCCCGCAAGATCACGCCGGTGGCCGGCGTCTCCCGGGTGATGGCGACTTCCTGGACTTCGAGCTCGCCGCGGGCGAAACTGCCTACGATGACGGAGCCGATGTCCCGCACTCCCTGCGCCAGCTCCATGGCCACCAGGTGCTCCAGGCTCACGAGGCGGTCGATGTGGAAGTGCCGCTGGTAATCGAACGTGGAGAGGTCGCGGAACACGGGGGCATAGACGCGGGCTACACTGCGGTGCGCCCCCATCGCCTTGGCCATGCTGGCCGCCACGAGGTTCACCTCGTCGTCGCCCGTAACGGCCAGGCACAGGTCGGCGCCCAGCATACCGGCCTGGAAGAGCACGCTCGACTGCGATGCCGAGCCGCTCAGGGCGCGCACGTCCAGCTCCTCGTTGATGCGGCGGACCGTCGCCGAGTCGGAGTCCACCACGGTGATGCTGTGATGGCGGCGGCAGAGGAGGTCGGCGATCGACGCCCCGACGGTCCCCGCCCCCAGAATGACGATGCGCATCGTGTATTTCCCCGTCACTTCGATTTCGACCCGGTCAGACCTGCCAGGAGAGCAACACGAGTATCAGGAGGATGACCAGCAGGAACCCGGCGATCCAGGCTCCGAACCGCAGCGCGTGGACGAGGATCGGCCCGATCTGCTCGTGCCGCGTGGCCGCGTAGACGAGGCTCAGGGCCACGATCAGCGGCACCGCCATCAATAGATCCGAAATCCCCACGGGTCCTCCTTCGCGTGCGATCGTGCCGTCAAGCGGCGGGCGTGCTGGTCGGCCGGCGGGCCGCTCTTCGTCGTTCCCTTCGCTCCAGCTCGGCCGGGGCTGCCCACACCTGCAGAGGGGGGCCGGAGAGGCGATCCGCTTGCCAACCATCTCCGGGCGGGAGAAGGCCCCTTGTCACCCTCGCCATGGCGCCATGGTCCTTCATGCCTTGTCTTTCTGGCCGCCCTCCTCATCGCCCTCCTCGCGGCGGCCCTCGAACATCACCGGTCCGCCCCAGGCATCGTAAATCGCCAGGATGTTCAGCAGGCCCGCCACCGCCGTGAAAACACTCCCTAATTCGAAGTAGCGATGCAGCTCGCGATGAATACGGTGCAGCGTGGGCGGTTCGCCCCCATCGGTCGCCAAGCGCGGAGGCGCCATGAGGTTCCACGCCAGCGGATCGCGGCCGGCGCGCACACGGTAGGCCTGGACCACGGCGGGCAGCGCCGGGAGTCCCACCCACATCTGGCAGAGGTAGTAGAGCCGCTTGTCCTCGATCTGGCCTTCGGTCCGCCAGGAGACATAGACCACGCGTGCCAGCCCCACCGAACGGCTACTCCCCAGGTAGGCTCCGTAGAGGAACGTCCCCACGATGCACACGCAGAAGAGGATCCCCTTCGCCGTGCGGCCCTGGTAGAAGTGCCCCAGCCCGGGCAGCAACCAGGCCAGAAAGGCCGCCAGCACGGGGTCCTTTAGTTCGATTTCGTGGGGCGCCGTGCCGCCGGGATTCGTCACCGCAAGCTCCTCCGCCTGCCCAGCCTCTGCAAAACAAGGGCCGCGGGCGGCCCACAAACCCTTCATTGTACCATCCCGGTCACAACCCCACGATGTTGTAGCCGCAGTCGACGTGCAGCACTTCCCCGGTGACCCCGCTGGAGAGGCTGCTCAGCAGAAAGAGCCCCGTGGTCCCCAGCTCCTTGAACTCGACGTTCCGCCGCAGGCACGACTTCTTCGCGGCGTGCTCCCGCATGCGATCGAAGTCGCCGATCCCCGCCGAGCTGAGCGTCCGCACCGGGCCGGCGCTGATGGCGTTGACGCGGATGTTCTTCTCCCGGCCCAGGTCCCAAGCCAAATAGCGGACGGAGTGCTCCAGGGCGGCCTTGCAGACGCCCATCACGTTGTAGCCGGGCATCACCTTCTCGCCGCCGAAGTAGCTGATCGTCACGATCGAACCGCCGTCGACCATCACCGGCGCCGCCTCCCGGCAGACCGCCACCAGGCTGTAGACACTGATGTCCATGGCCAAGTGCCATCCCTCGCGGCTGGTCTCCAGGTAGGGCCGCTTCAGCTCCGACGGGGGGGCGAACGCCACGGCGTGGATCACGAAGTCCAGGGTGCCGTAGGCGGCGCGGCATGCGGTGAAGACGGCTGCCAAGTCGCCGTCCTGCTGCACGTCGCAGGGCATGAGGACCTTGGGCCGCAACGGTTCGACGAGCCCCCGGACCCGCCGCTCCGACGAGGGGCCCGGCAGGTGGGTGAATCCCAACTCGGCCCCTTGGGCCACCAGGGCCTCAGACATCGCCCAGGCGATGCTCCGGTCGTTGGCCACCCCCATGACCAGTCCCACCTTGCCGGTGAACATGCCCATTGCAATACATCCTCGGTGATCTGCGTGTGCGTACGGTCTCCGCGGCACCAGGTCGGGCCCCCGTGGCACGGTCGGGCGGCCCGGGAGGGGGAACTCGGCGGAGCGCGAGCCTTCGCCCCCGTGCCGGCCGCCGCGCGGGCGGACGGCGGTCTCTTCCCCATCCCAACCGATGCGCGGGGCGCGACCCGCGGCAGCTGTGCCTCAGTCGGCCGCCGGGACGGGGCCGGCGAGCAATTCGAACTCCTCCAGGGCGCTGGTATCGCCGCTGAGCACCTCGGCGCAGAGCATTTCCACGACGGGAAGCTGCTGCTCGATGAAGCGCCGGGCCACCCGCCGCTTCCGCGCGCTGGCCCCTCCCTGTTTCAGGAACAGGTGTCCCACGATCACGGCGATGGCCGCGTCCACCAACCTCCGTCCCGCGAGGTCCAGATAGCTGGTCGACTGCTTCTTGGCGAAGGCCACGGCATCGGCGACCTGCTGCCGGGCCGCGAGGAGCTTCTCGCGGAGTCCTTCCAGCAGGGGATCGTCGTAGTGCCGCTGTTCGTGGTCGCTGAGAAACACCTCGAAGGCCCCGGAAGCCACCCCGCGGACCCCCGCCACCACCTGCAACTGGCTCGTCCCCTCGTAGATGGTGGTGATCCTGGCGTCGCGGAAGTAGCGCTCCGCCGGATAGTCGCGCATGTAGCCCGATCCGCCGAGCACCTGGATGGCGTCGTAGGCCACCTTGCAGGCCAGCTCCGAGCAGTAGTATTTGCTCATGGGCGTGAGCATGCCGTTGATCCGCTTCAGCGAGCGGGCGAGCTGCTTGCGGCGCTTCTGCTCGCCCGGTTCCAGCCCCGTGGACCACTCGAGGATGCGGAGGTTGTTGTTCTCGAGGTCGCACACCCGGCTGGTCTCGTAGGTCAGCGCCCGGGCGGCTTCGACGGCGATCCTCATGTCGGTGACCAGCTCGGCCACCGCGGGGAGCCGCTCGATGGGGACGCCGAACTGCTGGCGAGTGTGGGCGTAGGTCCGCGCCAGGCGGAAGGCCGCCTCGGCAACGCCCAGCGACTGCGCGGCGATGCCCACCCGGGCCCCGTTCATCAGCGCCATCACGTAGGTGATCAGCCCCCGCTGCCGCTCGCCGATGAGGCGCGCCGGGGCGTGGTCGAAGACCAGCTCGCAGGTCGGCGAACCGTGGATGCCCAGCTTGTGCTCCAGGTGGCGGACGCGGATCTTCTCCGATCGCTCGGAGATGAAGAGGCTCAGTCCGCGGCCGTCGGCAATCTCCGGCTCGCTCCGCGCCAGGGTGAGGAGGATCTCGCCGCAGCCGTTGGTGATGAACCGCTTGACGCCGTCGAGGAACCAGTTGCCCGCCTCGTCCTGGTAGGCCCGCAGCCGGACCGCCTGCAGGTCGCTCCCCGCGTCGGGCTCGGTGAGGACCATGGCCCCGGTGACCTCGCCGCGGGCGAAGCGGGGGAGGACCTCGTCTTTGATCTCCTCGTTGGCAAAGGCGTTGATCGTTTCGGCGATGCCCTGGAGGCCGAAGAGGTTCATCAGCGAGGCGTCGGCGCGGCTGATGATCTCCGTGGCCATGGTGTAGATCAAGTTGGGGCAATTGAGGCCGCCGTATTGCCGCGGCAGCGTGAAGCCCATAAGGTCGGCCTGTCCGAGGCGGTTGAGGTTCTCCTGCACCCGGGGGTGGAGGGTGACCGTGCCGTCCTCGTTGAGGCGGTTCCCCTCGGCGTCCACTCCTTCGGCGTTGGGTGCGATGGTCTCCGCGGCGATCTGGCCCACGATGGTGAGGATTCGCCGGTAGCCGTCCACGGCGTCGGCGGTGTCTTCGGGGGCATAGTCGGCGTCGCCGTTCTGGGCATCGAGTTCCTGCACCTCGGCCAGCTCGGCCAGGTCGCTGTGATCGAAGAGGAACTGGATGTCTTCGTTGTCGAGAAAGTAGTTCGCCACGCCGGTTCTCCGCAGTCGCCTGTACGTTATCGGCCAAGCCGCCGGCGGGAGGCCCGCGCGCGGCGCGGGTTTCCCGCCGGCATCCGCTATACCCGCTCCTTGAGCGCCTTGATCATCAGGGGGATCACCTTCTTGAAGTCGCCGACGATGCCGTAGTGGGCCACGGAGAAGATGGGGGCCTGGGGATCGGTGTTGATGGCGATGATCTTCGCCGATTCTTCCATCCCCGCGCGGTGCTGCACGGCGCCGCTGATCCCCGCGGCGATGTACAGCGCCGGCCGCACCGTGGTCCCCGTCTGGCCGATCTGGTGCTCCTTGCCGATCAGGCCGCTGTCCACGGCGGCCCGGCTGGCGCCGACGGCCCCGCCCACCGCCCCGGCGAGCTGGTGGATGAGCTGAAAGTTGTCCTTGCTCCCCACGCCGCCACCCCCGGCGACGATGACCCGCGCCCCTTTGAGATTCACCTTCCTCGGCTCGAGGTGCCGCTCGATGAGCCGGACGGCGAGGAGGGCCTGGTCGATGGAGACCTCTTCGCGGTGCAGCTCCCCGCGGCGGCCGTTCTGGGCGGGCTTGAGCGGCATCACTCCCTCGCGGACCGTGGCCATCTGCGGCCACTGGTCGTAGTTGACGATCGTGGCGATGATGTTGCCGCCGAAGGCCGGCCGAATCTGCAGCAGGAGGTTCTTGTGGACCTTCTTCGACTTCGCCTCGGTGACGTCGCTGATCTCCAGGTCGGTGCAGTCGGCGGTCATGCCCGCCGACTGCACCGAGGCCACCCGCGGCGCCAGATCGCGGCCCAGCGCCGTAGCCCCGAAGAGGACGATCTGGGGACGGTGCTCGGTGATCAGCCTGTCGAGTACGTGGGCGTAGCTGTTCGTCTGGTAGTGGGCCAGGAGCGGATCGTCGACGTGGTAGACGCGGTCGATGCCGTGGGCGAAGAGGCGGTTCGCCAGGACCTCCACGCCGGATCCGGCCAGGACGGCGCCCGTCCGGACGCCCAGGCGGTCGGCCAGCTCCCGCGCCTTGCCGCAGAGCTCGAGCACCACCTCGTGCAGCGAGCCGTCTTCCTGCTCGGCAAACACCCAGACCTCGCCCCGGTAATTCGGTTCCATGGTCGCCTGTTCGTCGTCAGTAGTCAGTGGTCATTATCTCTAGGAGCGGCGCTTCGCGCGCCGCGGATACCCACCCCTGCGGATACCCACCCCGTGCCAGCCGTGGGGGCAGGGACCGGCCGCCGAACCTGCGGAGCGCGCGTTCGGCGGGGCGACGGCTCAACCCAGCGTGCGTTCCACGACCAGTTCCTGGATGAGCTGCCGGACTCCCTCGTCGCTGGCTGGTATCTCCGTGTACCCTTCCTTCTTGAGCACGATGGCCTGGATGCGAAAGACCTTCGTCGGCGAACCCGCTACGCCGCAGCGCCCCAGAACGGCGCCGATGCGGTCCAGGTCCCACTGCTCGATGAGGAGCCCTCTCTCCGCCAGCGCCGCCGTGCGCCGCTCGATCTCGGCGGCCGAGGCGGCGCCGTCGGCCTCGGGCATCGCCTCTTTGACCTCGGCGGCCACCTCCACCGCAGTCCGCGCGCGCTTGTACTTGAGTGTCCGCTTCGCCGCCGGCGGGCGGGGGTGGTTCGCCGTGTCGATCACCGTCACCAGCGCCGGGAGCCGCACTTCCACCACCTCCCAGCCGTGACCGATATTCCGCCGCATGCGCGCCGCGCGGCCGTTGACCGCCACCAGGCGCTCCAGGTACGTCACCTGGGGGATACCCAGCTTCTCCGCGCACTGCGGCCCCACCTGGGCGGTATCGCCGTCGATCGCCTGTCGCCCGCAGAAGACGAAGTCGAAGCGGCCGATGGTGCGGATCGCCTGGCTGAGAATGTAGCTGGTGGCCAGCGTGTCGCTGGCTGCGGCCCGCCGGTCGGTGAGCAGTATCGCCCGGTCGGCGCCGCGGAAAAGACACTCGCGGAGGACCTCGGCCGCTTTGGGAGGGCCCATGGACAGGGCCGTCACCGTCCCTCCGTAGGAGTCGCGGATCCCCAACGCCGCCTCCAGGGCGTGCAGATCTTCGGGATTGAAAATCGCGGGCAGCGCGGCGCGATTGACCGTCCCGTCCTCCTTCATCGCCTCGGCCGTGACGTTGGCCGTGTCGGGCACCTGTTTGACGCACACTATGCTGTCGAATGGCACGGCAGAAGCGCTCCGCTATCGCGTCCAAGGGCTGAAACCAAAAAGGCTAACAGCCCCTGCCAAAAGGGTCAAGGCCTTACTTCCCGGCAAGGCGAAAGGGATGGAGAGAGTGCGGTACGGCGGCAGCTTGGGGGAGAAGGCGGCGTTGCGCGGTTCAGGCCTTGCGGTGTTCGACGTGGGCGATCCCGGCGGCGCCGATGAAGCCGGCGTCGCCGCCGAGCGAGGCAAAGTCGATCTTCGTCCGCTCCGCTAGGACGGCGAAGGCCCGCTCGGAGACCTCCTCGCGAATGCGGTTCAAGAATTTTTCGCCCAGTGGAGTCCCCTGGCCGCCAAAGGTCATGGCCCCTCCGAGGAGCACACCGGACGGATCGATCGTATGCATGAGACTGACGATGCCAATACCCAGGAAGCGGGCCGTATCCATGATCAGCTCGAGGGAGAGCTCGTCCCCTTCGGCAGCCTCTTCAGCGATCAGCTTGGGGGTGATCTCGCGGCCCTCGGACATCCGCTGGGAGAGGGAGCTGATCCGGTTGGCACGGAGGGCCTCTTGGGCCCGCTTGATGACGGCCGTGGCGCTGGCGTAGGCCTCGAGATGCCCCCGCTGGCCGCATTCGCACATGCGGGCGTCGTCGTGGCAGTCGATGATGATGTGCCCGCACTCGGCTCCGTGGCTGTTCTCGCCGTCGATGGACAGGTCGCCGATGATGATCCCGCAGCCGATCCCCGTCCCCAGGGTGAGCAGCACCATGCTGTGGAACTCGCGCCCCGAACCGACCCAGAACTCGCCGTATGCCGCCGCACCGGCATCGTTGGCGAAGCTCACCGGCAGTCCGCAATGGGCTGCCAGCCGATCGCGGATGGGGAACTGGTCCCACCCCTTGAGGTTCGTGGGGTTGACGAGCTTGCCCGCCGGAATGTCCATGGTCCCCGGCGAGCCGAGTCCGACGCGGGCGATGGCCTCGCGGGTGAGTCCCGCCCGCCGGATCGCCTCGCCGACCGCTTCGCCCATTCGCCGGGTGGTGTCTTCCGGGCCGCGGTCCGATTCCGTGGGGATTTTCAGCCACGATAGGGGCCGCCCCAGGTCGTCGACAACGCCTACCTTGACATTGGTACCCCCCAGGTCAACGCCGACGAACAAGGGGGGCCGTGCTTCATCCACGGAGACGAATTCGCGAGTGGTTCCGTTCATGGCAGGTCCCGAGGGAACGGTGCCGGGAGCAATGCGTGTTCCGGGCCCCCAGGGGCCCGAGCCGGCAATATACGCCCTCTGCGCGCCGGCAGCAATCCGCCCCCGCCCGTTGCGGCGGGCCGGACGGGTCAGGACGGCTGCACCGGTTTCTCGAGGGCGCTCCGCCGCTGACCTCCGGAGAAACCGGAAACGGCGGTGCCGGGTCGGCCACGAACGCGTCCGGCCGGTGACCGAAACTCTTAGAGCGTGCCGGCGGCCCGCCGGAGCCGGTATCCGGCAAGAACGGCGTCGTAGACGGCGCCGTAGAAATTGCTGAAGGTCAAGGTCCGCAGCGTCTCGGCATCGAGGACCTCGGTATTCGTTCCCACTCCCTGGTTGAAGCGGTCGCGTGCGACACGGAGGTTCTCCTCTGCCTGGGCGATGGCCCTGCGGTTGACCTCGATCCGCTGGTGGGTCTCCCAGGCGTCGTGCCAGGCCCTGCGCACCTCGAGGGTGATGGCGGAGCGGGCATCGGCGCGCAGGCGATCGAGCGCCCTGGCGTTGTGCTCCAGGGCGCTCCGCTGCGCGGCGGACGTACCTCCGTCGAACGGGGTCCACTCCATGCCGACGGTCAGCGACCAGAGGCCGTTGGGGTCGAGGTGCTGGTTCTCGAGGTAGCCGAAACCACCGACAAGGCCCACCTGGGGGAGACGAGCCCCCCGCTGCGACGCTGCCTGGTGCCGCAGGACGTTGGCCTCGGAGGCGAGGGCCGCCAGTTCGGGACGGTTGCCGATTGCCGTCTCGGTCCAAGTCGTCAGTTCGCCTTCCGGGGGGCTGGCCGCGACATCCGCCAGGGTCACCGGCGCACCCAAGGGGCGCCCCAGGAGGCGGTTGTAGGCGGCGCGGGCGGAATCGAGGCCGTGGTGGGCCTGGATGGCCCTCTGGCGGGCATCGGCGTGGGCCACCTCGGCCGCGAGCAGGGCGTTGCGAGCCACCAGTCCCTGGGCAAGGAGGTTTTCGACGTCGCGGGTGTGGGCGGCCAGGCTGGCGACGTTGCCTTCGGCGACTTCCACGCCCCGCTCGGCCCGGAGGACCATCGTGTAATACGTGGCCACCTCGAGCTTGACGTCCATGACGGTGGTGGCATGGTCCATGCGCGCCGACTCGACCTGGCAGCCGGCGGCGTGGACGGCGCTGCGGATGCGCCCCCCCGCGTACAACGGCATCGTGGCCAGCGTCGCCGAGGCCGCAAATTGGCTCTCGGCGAGAGGGAGCGACAACGCGGGAAGACCGG
The DNA here is from genome assembly GCA_007126245.1 of Planctomycetales bacterium. GTDB lineage: Bacteria > Planctomycetota > Planctomycetia > Pirellulales > Thermoguttaceae > SKOZ01. The sequence continues at coordinate 3,597 of SLBP01000138.1, read as the reverse complement.
CGATCCCGGGAACCGCGAAGGTCGCCGTGGGGGTATCGGACAGGAACGTGTAGCCGGTGTAGTTGGTGACGGAGGGCCGGTACGCGGAGCGGGCCTCGGCAACGCCCCAGCGGGCCGCCTCGACCTGCTCCTGCTTGGCGTGCAGGCGATGGTCGGCCGCCAGGGCGAGGGACCACGCCTCCTCGAGCGACTCCGCGCCGGCTGCCGCCGCGGCCCAGACCACCGCCACCGCCGGAAAACAACGTAGCACCCTCATCATGGGCTGCTCCCTCAACCGCCGGATACCCGTGGCCGTACGGACATTCCGCAGAATAAACCCAGGCAGGCCGAGCGAAACGGCCGCGATCACCGTTGTCATCGGCAGGCGCCGCAAAGGCGAACGAGCGATTCACCGTCCTGTTCCGGGCGGCCGGGGTTTCGCTATGCGGCCTGTAGCGGTCGTGCGGAAGGCACCGCCTGAAGCGCGCCTGCCGGTAGCGCAGGGCGCGCCGGAACCCCACCGCGAAACGCCCGCCGCCGTTGCCGGGTGTGGATTCGCGGCAACAAATCTCGCGACGGGAACGCGGTCAGGGTAGACTGGACTTTCTCTGCCCGCAGTGAACGGCGGGGGCTCCCGGACCGCGAAAAGGTACCGGTGGACCTCGCCCGCGGAGCGCGGAAGGTCCGGGTCCGAACGGCGGAACGGTGCGGGTGAGTCGACCACCGGCGGCGAGGTCTCCGTTGAATCGCATGGCGATCAGTTCCTCTCTTCCCCAAGACCGCCGCGCGTGGGCGGAGTGGGCGGCGATCCTCCTCGTCTTCGTGCTTCACGGGGCCTGGCCGGTCCCGGAGGTCAACGAACCCTACTACCTGGGGAAGGCGATCCACTTCTGGAACCCCGGCTGGGTAGGTGAAGACTTCTTCCTCGACTCTTCCGACACCCACACCGTCTTCTACCTCTCCATCGGCTGGCTCTCTCTGCTGCTGCCGCCGACGGCCATGGCCTGGAGCGGCCGGCTCATGGTTTGGGGCCTGATGGCCTGGGCCTGGCAGCGGTTGAGTTGGGCGGTGCTGCCGCGGCCTTGGTGGTCGGTCCTTTCCGCCGCACTGCTGGTCTGCCTCAACGAGCGGTGCCACATGGCCGGGGAGTGGATCGTCGGCGGGGTCGAAGCGAAGGGATTGGCCTTCGTGGCCATGTTCCTGGGGCTCGAGGCCCTGGTGCGCGGGCGCTGGAACCTCGTGTGGACCCTCTTCGGCCTCTCGGCGATGTTCCACGTCCTCGTCGGCGGCTGGGCGGTCGTGGCGGCCGCCTTCGCCTGGCTGCTGTTTGCCGGAGAGTCTTTCGGACGGAAGCGACCGGAGGGTGACACGGCCGATCGGGCGGCGCCCTCGGGCGGAGAGGCGGCCGACGATGGAGCGGTCCCGTCGCTGCGCGCCATGCTTCCCGGTCTCCTTCTGGGAGGATTGCTCTCGCTGCCGGGGCTGATCCCCTCGCTGATGCTCACGTGGAACGTCGATTCCGAGACGGTCCGCCAGGCGAACATCATCTACGTCTACCACCGCCTGCCGCACCACCTCGACCCGCTCAGTTTCCCGGAGCATTTCGTCCGCCGCTTCATGCTCCTGAGTCTCCTATGGACCGTCCTCGCCTGGCAGCTCCGCCGCGTGGCCGGGCAGCGGCGCATGGCGGCCTTCGTGCTGGGCAGTCTCCTCCTGGCCGCCGTGGGGGCGGCCATCGCCCTCTTCGGCCGCGGCGACCCCGGGACAACGGCGGGCCTGCTGCGTTTCTACTGGTTCCGCACCTCGGACGTGGCCGTACCCCTTGCGGTCGCCCTGGGCGGCACGGCCCGGCTCGCCGTGGGCCTGCGGCGGGGCAGCGAATGGGGAGGCGCCCCCATCGGCGAGCTCCACCCCGCGGCGGTGCGGATTGCAGGATCGATCGCATTGGGTGTTGCGATCTTTCACGTCGGCGGCTATGCCCTGCTCCGCACTCAGCCGGTGGTTCCCCGTGCCGACCGTTTGCCCGCCTACGGCTCCTGGAAACTGGCCTGCCGGTGGATCGCCGACGAGGAGAACGTTCCCGCCGACGCCCGCTTCCTCACGCCCCGCCTGAACCAGACCTTCAAGTGGTACACCGCCCGCAGCGAGGTGGTTACCATGAAGGATATCCCCCAGGATGCGCACTCGATCGTCGCGTGGTGGGCGCGGCTGGAGGACGTGTACGGCACGGGCAGCCGGGACCCCTACGAACGCTGGCACCGCTGCCTGGCCGACGTCGAACCCCAGCGGCTGCGCCGCCTGGGGGAGAAGTACGACGCCCAGTACGTGCTCACCTTCGTCCGCCCGCCGCTGCCCATGCTCCGCGTCTACGCCAACCGGGTGTACGCCGTGTACCAGCTGGAGGGCGAACTGCCGGCAGCCGACGAACAGAACATCCCGCCGGATCACTCGGACGAGCGCGGGCCCGGTGAACCCTGATTCGCGATGAACTCCAGGCGGCCTTCCCTGCTGGACGAGCGACTCCCCCAACGGCTGGCGAAGCGGCTTACCCGGCCGCTCCCCGGGCCGGCGGTGGGAACGCGTTTCGAGCCGCGGCCGCTGGTGGGCCGTCACTACGACCGGTCGCCGCCCGGCGCCCGCCCCGCCGCCGTGCTGCTGCTCCTCTATCCCCACGAAGGCCGCTGGCACCTGCCGCTGACGCTCCGCCCGGCAACGCTCGCCGACCATGCCGGCCAGGTCAGCCTCCCCGGGGGAGCCATCGAGGAGGGTGAGTCGCCCTACGAAGCCGCCTGCCGCGAGTTCCACGAGGAGCTGGGGGTCCGAGAGGCGGTGTTCGAGCGGCTGGGGCGCCTCTCCCCGGTCTATATTGCCAGCAGCGGCTTCCGCGTCGAGCCCTTCCTGGCCTACTGCCGCGTCCGTCCGCCCATGCGGCCCGAGCCCAGTGAGGTCGCCGAGCTCATCGAGGTCCCCCTGGAACAACTCCTCGACCCGGCTCACTTCGGTGCCCACGAACGGAACCGGCAAGGCCACTGCTACACGGCCCCCCACTTCGCCTTCCGCCGCCACCGCGTCTGGGGCGCTACCTGCATGCTCCTCGGTGAGCTTGTCCTCCTGCTCGAAGACCTCGCCGCTTGACGGATGCGCCAATTGCCGCGCCAATGACAGGGGAGGGCCACGTGACTCGGCCCTTGCGCGAATCCTCAGGCAACGGAGGGCACGGTCGTGTGTCGAAAAGTGGCGCTCTCGGCGCGAGGGCTGGGATTCTTGGTCGTGCCCGGCGCGGGCGACGAGTTCGCGGCCCCCTTCCGCGGGCTGGCTTTCGGCCCGCTTCGGGTTTTGTGGGTAGGGCTCCTCGTGCCAGGGCTTCTGGCTGCGGCTCCGCTCGAGTCGGCGGGACAGCAGGCTCCGGCACGGGATGAGGCGGAGCGGTTCGAGGCCCGGCTGGCCGCCGGCGACTACGCTGCGGCCCTCGATGTGGCCCGTTCGGCGGCCACGCCCGCGGAGCGCGACGCACGGCTGGCACAGATTGCCGCCGCCCAGGCCGGCGCCGGCGACCGCGATGCCGCGCTGGGCACGGCCCGGGAAATCTACGACGACCGGGTCCGCGCCGACGTGCTG
>SLBP01000125.1:0-7573 GCA_007126245.1 Planctomycetales bacterium | reverse complement strand
GGGAGGGGGAGTCGTGGCCCACCTTCCGGCACGATCCGCTGCGCAGCGGCGTGGCCGCCACGGCCCTTTCCGCCGCGCTCGAGCCCGCCTGGCGGGCGCCGCTCGGCGGCCGGCTGACGCAGCCGGTGGTCGCCGAAGGGATGGTCGTCGTGGCCGGCATCGACGAGGGGACCGTCTACGCGCTGGAGGAGGAGTCGGGCAGGGTCCTGTGGAGCCATTCGGCGGCCGGCCGCATCGACTCCCCGCCCACGATCCACGAGGGGACGGTCCTCTTCGGCAGCGGCGACGGCCGCGTCACCTGTTTGCGGCTGAGCGACGGGGAGCTGGTGTGGCGCTTTCTCGCCGCCCCCGCCGACGTCCGCACCGTGGCCTTCGACCAGCTCGAATCGCCCTGGCCGGTGCACGGGAGCGTGCTCCTGCTCGACGGCACGGCTTACTTCTCGGCGGGACGGTCGACGTGGTTGGACGGAGGCATCCGCCTCTACGGCCTCGACCCGGCGACCGGTGCGGTGCGCTACGAGAAGCACCTGGCGAGCCGGCATCCGCAGTTTCAGGAGGGGAAGGACCGGGCGCGCCCGGAACACGAGGCGCGGATCGATCAGAACGTCACCGATTACAAGACGTTCCTGCAGCCCGACCGCAGCGACGCCTTCTCGATGGCCGGGGGGACGATCTCCGACGTGCTCGTCAGCGACGGCTGGGACCTCTTCCTGCACCACAAGCGCTTCAGCGCCGCGCTGGAGGCGCGCGACGCCCTCTCGCGGCACCTCTTCTCGACCTCGAGCCTGCTGGACGACACGGAGAACCACCGCTCCCACTGGTTCCTCGGCACCGGCGACTTCAGCCGCATCCCGGTGGCCTATTCGTGGATCGTCAACAGCAGCGACGGCACGCGCGGGGAGACGAGCGTCGCGGTACCCACGGGGGTGATGATGGTCTTCGACGGGGAGGCGGTGTGGGGCGTGCAGCGCCCGGAGGTTCACCAGGCGGCCGTCGGCGAGTACCGGCTCTTCAAGATGGAGAACCGGCCCTTCGCGCGGAGCGAGGAGCCGCTGCCCGACTTCCGCCCCGACGCACCGCGCACCTACCACTGGAGGCAGCCCTTGACCGCGCGGGTGACGGCGATGCTCAAGTCCGGAGAGCATCTCTTCCTGGGTGTGATGCCCACGGAGATCCCGGAGGCCGACCCCCACGCGGCCTACGAGGGGCGCTTGGGCGGGGAGATTTGGGTATGCCGGGAGAGCGACGGCGCCAAGGTGGCGCGCTACCCGCTGGAGACGGGCGCGGTGTGGGACGGTATGGCGGCTGCCAACGGAAGGCTCTTCGTCGCCACCGGGGACGGCGAAGTCGTTTGTTTTTCGGGGCGTTAGGCGCCGGCGCGGGGCGTGTTCAGCGCCGGCTTGGGTATTCGTCGGGGTGGTGGCGGAAGGTCTTGCGGCCGGCGCGCCGCGCAAGATGGGGCCCTCCCCGCCCGCGTATGTCTCAACCGCGAGGAGTTCGACATCATGATCTCAGGCAGAATGCTAGGTTGCTTCGCGGGGCTCTTCAGTGCCCTGCTGCTGGTTTTCGGGAGCGGCCCTTTCGTCTCGGCCCAGGAGTGGAAGAGCGGGATCGATTGGCCCGTCCCGGAGGTCGTGGACCCCGGACCGGCGGGGCCTCCGGCCCCGGTGCCCTCGGACGCGATCGTCCTCTTCGACGGCGAGAGCCTCGACCAGTGGCACCAGGGCGACCAGTGGCAGATCGAGGAGGGCGTTGCCATCGCCTCCGGCTCCGACATCACCAGCCGCGAGTCGTTCGGCGACTACCAGCTCCACGTCGAATGGGCCACGCCGCTCGAGGGCTCCGGCAACAGCGGCATCTTCCTGGCCAATCGGTACGAGATACAAATCCTCGAGTCCCACGAGAGGCAGCCTCCTCCCGACGGCCAGGAGGGTTCCATCTACAAGCAGCGCCCCCCGCTCGTCAACGCCTCGCGTCCGCCGGGGGAATGGCAGACGTTCGATATCGTCTTCCGCGCCCCGCGATTCGACGACGAGGGGGAGCTGGTCACGCCCGCCTACGTGACGGTGCTCCACAACGAGGTGCTCATCCAGGACCACTTCGAGATCCAGGGCTCGACCGCCTGGGACCGCCCGCCCACCTACGAGCCGCACCCGGTCGAGCAGCCCATCCGCCTGCAGTACCACGGCGACCCCGTTCGCTTCCGCGCCGTCTGGATCCGCCCCCTTTAGCGGCGAGCCGGGCGGCCGGCCCAGTTGCGGCAGGAGAAGACTTCAGACTACGCGGGGGTGATGGTGCGCGTCTGGGGATCGTAGACGAGGCGGCGGCCGCTGGTGAGGGCATCGGCGGCCAGCACCGTGGTCACGGAATGCTGGTGGCCGGAGACGATGTCGGCCGTAGGCGTCCCCCGCAAGCGGATGCACTCCAGCCAATTGCCCATGTGGCTGATGCCGGGGGCGGGGGTGATCTCGGCTTCTTCGACGTCGGTGGACCGGCCGCCCGCGGGCGAGACGGTCCAGGCCTCGAGGTCGGCGGTTCCCAGGGTGCCGTGGATGCTCCAACAGACTCCCGCCGAATTGCCCAGGCCCATCGCCCAACTGAAGAGGAAGCCCTCGGGGTAGTCCAGCACCGTCTGGAAGGTGTCGGTATGTTCGCGGCCGTCGTCCCAGACGTAGATGCCGCCGTGGGAGACGGCGCTCGTCGGGCAGCCGGTGCCGAGGAGGAACTGCACGGCGCTGGCGTAGTGCGACATCCAGAGGCCGGCCAGGCCGTTGGTGAACATCTTGTAGAGGTGCCAGCGGCGCAGCAGCCGCGGGTCGAAGTCGACCATGGGGCGGTTGAAGAGATAGGCCTCCCAGTCGACGTCGTCGGCGCGGCAGTCGTCGTAGCCGCGGGCCCAGCGGGGCTCGTTGAAGTTCATGGCCGCGGTGACGCGGTTCACTTTGCCCAGGATGCCGGTGGCGAGGAGGTCGCGGGCGGCGATGTAGTTCCCCTGGCTCCGCCACTGGGTCCCCACCTGCACGACCCGCCCGGTGCGGCGGGTGGCGTCGAGGGCGGCGTTGGCCTCCTCGATGGTGATGGACATCGGCTTCTCCACGTAGACGTCCTTGCCCGCTTCGAGGGCGGCCAGCAGGATGGGCGTGTGGGCGTTGTCCGTGGTGGCGATGATCACGGCGTCGACGTCGTCGAGTTCCAGCAGCTCCGCGAAGCGGGTCGTCGTCCGCGCGCGGCGGCCGAAGCCCTGCTCGACCTGTTCGGCGGCGCGTTCGAGGTTCACGCGCCAGACGTCGCAGAGGGCGGTGATTTCCGCATTGTGGCTCTCGGCGAGGCCGCGGACCTGGTTGGCCAGGGCGTTGCCCTGTCCGCCCGCGCCGATCAGCCCCACGGAGAGACGCTCGTTGGCCCCGGCGGCCCGTGCCCGCCCGAGAGGGCCGGCCGCCAGAAACGCCGCTCCCGCAGCCGACGAGGTCTTGAGGAAACGGCGGCGATTGGCAAGCCCCGACGGCGGCGTGTTGCGCATGACGCCCTCCTTATCATGGTGAACGTGGGTTTCGGCAGCCCGATTCGTCCCGGAACCGACCGCCCTTCGCCGGCGATCGGCTGGAAGTTCCCGCGTCGCGCGCCCGGCTTCGGGAGCAGACCCCTCCCGCCTACGCCCGGCGCACCGCCGGTTGTAGCATGGCGGCCGCTCTCGAACAACCGTTCGCCCCCGCGTCCGGCCGGCCGCCGGCAGTGGGTGGGCAGCGGTTCCCGGACAATGGCCGAGGCGCCGGGCACAGGGCGACCAGCGACGGACGGCGCGCCGGGCCACGCCGGTTGCAGGGAGCGGCCGGAGGGCATACCATGGCGTACTATCGAGAAGAGTTGCCCGGGGGTGAGCCGCCACCCTCCCTGTCTGCCGCGGAGACATCATGGAGGCGATGGAGTGGTACCAAAACCTGGCGAAGCCGGAATGGACGCCCTCGCCGCATACGATCAGCCTGATCTGGAGGATCCTCTATCCGATCATCCTGGTCAGCTTCGGCTTCGTCTTTGTGCAGGCGGCGCGCGGCAGGCTGGGCTGGATGGCGGCCCTGCCCTTCGCGATCAACCTGGCGGCGAACCTGCTCTTCACGCCCATCCAGTTCGGCCTGAGGAATCTACCGCTGGCCTCGGTGGACATCCTCGTGGTTCTCATCACCATCGTCTGGGCCATGGCGGCCGTCTGGCCCCATTACCGTTGGGTGGCGGTGGCGCAGGTGCCCTACCTCGCGTGGGTCTCCATCGCCACGGTTTTGCAATTATCGATCACCTGGATGAACCTATAGGTGTCGGAATGTCCCTTCGAAGCGACCCTCAAGCAGCGGCCTCAGGGCCGGGATTGCGTTTCTGGCTGCCCGCGGGCGTACTGGCGGCTTCGCTACTGGCGGCGACCTCCGCTGCCGAGGACTGGCCGCAGTGGCGCGGCGCGCAGCGCGACGGCGTCTGGCGGGAATCGGGGATCATCGAGCGTTTCGAGGGGGACGAGATCGCCGTCCGCTGGCGGGCGCCGGTCTCGAACGGCTACAGCGGCCCCACGGTGGCGGAGGGCCGGGTCTTCCTCACCGACCTGGTCGACGAGCCGGAGATGAAGGAGCGGTTGCTGGCCTTCGACTTCGAGGACGGCTCTCCCCTCTGGAGCTATGCCTGGCCGGTCGACTACGGCGGGCTCAGCTACCCCAACGGTCCGCGGGCCGCGGTCACCGTCGATGAAGGCCGGGCTTACGCGCTGGGGGCGGTGGGACATCTCGTCTGCTGCGATGCCGCCAGCGGAGAGGTCCTCTGGGAACGCGACCTCAGGGCCGACTTTCAGGCCCGGGTGCCGGTCTGGGGGATCGCCGGCGCACCGCTGGTGGAGGGCGACCTGCTCATCGTCAAGGGGGGCGGTACGCCGGAGGCCTGCGTGGTGGCGCTCGACAAGGCCACCGGCGAGGTCCGCTGGACGGCCCTGGAGGATGAGCTCGGCTACGCGCCGCCGAGCATCATCGAGCAGGCCGGCCGGCGGGTGCTCGTCTGCTGGACGGCGTCGCGGGTGGTGGGCCTCGACCCGGCCAGGGGGGAACTCCTCTGGGAGCATCCCTTCCCGGCGCGCTCCTGGAACAACCAGATCATCACTCCCGCGCTCCACGATGACCTCCTCTTCGTGAGCACGTTCGTCGACGGCTCGCTGGTGGTCCGCCTGGGGCAGGAGGCCCCTACGGTGGAGGAGTACTGGCGGCGGAGCGGCCCCAACGAGCGCCACACCGAGAGCCTGCACATCCTCATGGGCGACCCGGTGATCGCCGACGGCTGCATCTTCGGCGTCGACAGCTACGGGCAGTTCCGCTGCATCGATCTGCACACGGGCGAACGCATCTGGGAGGACACCACGGTCACCACCCAGGTCCGCTGGGGGACGGCCCACATGGTGGTCCATGGAGACCGCGTCTGGATCTTCAACGACCGCGGTGAGCTGATCATTGCCCGCCTCACGCGGGAGGGGTATGAGGAAATCTCCCGTGCCCACCTCATCGCGCCCACGCGGGGGCAACTCGAGCGCGGCGAAGGCGTGACCTGGTCCCATCCGGCCTTCGCCCACCGCCACGTCCTCATCCGCAACGACCGCGAGCTCATTTCCGCCAGCCTGGCTGCCGAACGCTAGAGCCGGGGGTTTGCGAGGAGGGACGGCCGCGCCGCGAGAAGGCCGTGGATCGATCCGGCCCTTCCGCAAACGCGGCCCCCGCCGTATCGATCGCATAGCGGGAGTCCTCGTCGACGCGGCTTCCGCTCCGGGGGGGGCGGTCGCAAGGCACGCAGGAACGCCGCTCGGCGGATTACTGCGCATTGTGGTGGGGGTAGTTTTCACGTAACCGTTCACAGGCCGAGGGGGATTACTCCTTGCAAGACAAGCATTGCTTTTGCTTTGGGCGCGGTTATCCTAGTACTTGACAATAAAGGCGCTGGAGGTCCGCGCGTTTGAGCGGAGCCAAAAGCCATGTTCTGACCGACTTCGAGACGTCTGATCATCACGTGAAAACCGGGCTCCCCGCCTCGAGAACCTCCGCGCAGCCCCCCCTTTGCCGCGGGGGTCGGTGGAACCGTAGCTTCAGGTCCCCATCTGCGCAATTGGGAGGACCTTCCCAACGAGGTAGTGACGATCCGACGGTAGGGCTCGGCTCTGCCGCTGTTGCCGCGGTCGAGAGATTCGCCTGATCGATTGCGCAGGCCGAAGGGCCCATGATGGTTTTCCATTCCGACTACCTCTGCACCGTACCGTGATGCCCCAGAATCGCTCCCCCGTCGTCATTGACTGCATTCGCACACCCGTCGGACGCTCCCACGACAAGCGCGGTGCCTTTCGCAACGTGCGTTCCGACGATCTGGGGGTCGCGGTCGTGCGGGCCCTCTTGGAGCGGACCGGCATCGACCCGGCGGAGATCGACGACGTCGTGCTCGGCGCGGCGCAGCACTACGGGGAACAGGGCTTCAACGCGGCGCGTTTCGTGGCCCTGGCGGCCGGAATCCCCTGCACGGTCCCGGCGGCGACGATCAATCGGCTGTGCGCATCGAGCCTGCAGGCGCTGCAGCAGGCGACCCACGCCATCATGGCCGGCTGCGCCGACGTGGTGATCGCCGGCGGCTTCGAGCACATGCACCACCTGCCGATCGACACGGGCTGGGACGTCCATCCCAAGTTCATGGAAGTCTGGGGCGAAGACGCCCTGAGCATGGGGACGGCCACGGACCTGCTGGCCTCGAATCGGGGCATCACGCGGCAGCAGCAGGACGCGTACGCCCTGGAGAGCCACCAGAAGGCCGCCGCCGCGCAGGAAGCGGGGGCTTTCCAGGCAGAGATCGTGCCGGTGATGACGCGCGGGCGCAAGAATGTCGAGATGCTGGTCGAGAAGGACCAGTGCATCCGCGCCGACACGAGTCTCGAACGGCTCGCCGAGCTGCAGCCGGCTTTCCTGCCCGTGGAGGGTACGGTGACCGCGGGCAACGCTTCACCGCTTAGCGACGGCGCGGCGGCGCTCCTGATCATGTCGGAAGCGAAAGCGCGGGCCTTGGGGTTCCGCCCCCTGGTGCGCATCGCGGCCACGGCGGCGGTGGGCGTCGATCCGCTGGAGTTCGGCCTGGGGCCGGTTCCGGCCACCCAGGTGGCGCTGGAGCGCGCCGGGATGACGCTGCAAGATATCGACCTCGTGGAGATCAACGAGGCCTTCGCGGCGCAGGTGCTGGCATGCCTCCGCGAAATGCCCGTGGCCGTGGAGAGGCTCAACGTCCGGGGGGGGGCCCTGGCCATCGGCCATCCCCTCGGCGCCAGCGGGGCCCGGATCTCCACGACGCTGATCCGGGCGATGGTCGACCGGGGCGCGGCTACGGGACTGGCGACGATGTGCGTGGGACACGGCCAGGGCATGGCCGCTGTCTTCGAGCGGACGGACTGAGGGGGACGGCTGCCCGGCCCCTTTCGCTTTTCGCGAACGGTCGTTTGTTTTTCGTGCGGGCAAAGGGATAGGGCGCGCAACCGCCGAGAAGGGCGCGCCGCTCGCCCCGCCGCAGCGCGTCGCGGGCG
>SLBP01000087.1:0-23279 GCA_007126245.1 Planctomycetales bacterium | reverse complement strand
TCGCCGTACGTCTGGGAGACGAGGAAGCCGCTCGCCTGCGAGACGTAGAAGATCCGCCCGTTGGAGACGACCGCCCCGAGGCACTCCCGGGAATCGATCGCCGGGCCGGTGGAGACCAGCTTGCCGTCTTGCGAGAGGTCGATCATGTCCATGTTGGCCCCGAGGACGTACGGCTCGGAGAGGGTGAAGCGGCAGCAGGCGTAGTTGTGGCCGACCGAGCCGACGACCTCCCCCGTGTTGCGGTCGAAGAGGTTGCCGCGCCCCCGGAGCGCGTTCGAGAAGATGAAGCGCTCGCCGACCGAGACCACGTTGAGGGCCGAGGTCACCGGGTCCGACCGCCAGATGAGGGATCCGTCCTCGGCGTCGAGACACCAGACGAAGCGGTCGTCGGTCCCTTCGTGCGCCCGGTTGTGGCCGCCGAGGTAGATGCGGCCGTCGCGGGCGCTGATCGTGCACTTCGCCGTCACGTAGTATTCGGTGGTCAACCAGTGGACGTCGCCCGTCTGCGGATCGAGGCAGGCGGTCAACCCGTTGTTCTCGACCGGCAGGCCGCGCCGCCGGCGCTGGCTGGCGGAGTAGCCGAAGAAGGTCGAGTAGTACAGCTTGCCGTCGAGCAGGGCGATCCCGCAGTCGTTGCCGCCGCGGCCGTACTCCGAGAAGTCCCGCTGCCAGACGAGTTCGCCCGTCTCCAGGTCCCAGGCCCAGAGCAGGGGACGATTGTCGTGGGGGTAATACGGGTTGTCGTTCGAGTAGATCCAGCTCATCACCTCGCGGCCGTCCGGTGCGGGCTGCGGCTCTCCGCGGAAGATGAAGGGCCTCTCCGTTCCCTGGGCCGCATACTCGCCCGATCCCGAGGCGTAGATGGCCACCTGGCCGTCAACGACCGGCGGGAACTGGCGGCTCCAACTGGGCGAGCCGGTGAAGGGTGCCTCCCAGAGGAGAGCCCCCGTCTCCGCGTCCAGGCAGCGCATCTGCGACTGCCGGATACCGGCCTGGGGGACCAGCAGCTTGCCCTCGACGTAGAGCGGCGAGGTGAAGGAGAGATAGACGTCGGGCCAGTAGCGGCGCCAGAGGAGCCGGCCGGTATCCTGCTCGAAGGCGACGATCTGGCCCTCGGCGGTATGCACGTACATCCGCCCGCCCCCGAAGACCGGGAGGTGCTTGATCGTCCCTTCCAGCCGCCGCGCCCACCGCATGCGCAGCGGGGGCTCCAGCCCTTGGTTATTGGCGTTCGTGCCGCTGAAGTCGCCGTAGTTCGTGTACCAGTCGAACTCCGGACCGGCCAGCGGTCCGGTCAAGGGGCTGCGGATCCTCCAGACCTCCAGGTCCTTCTCGGGGAGCGGCGCCTCCCCGCCGGGGCCGAAGACGTAGAGGTAGCCGTCCTCGCTCGCCGCGTAGATCCGCCCGCCGGCGACCGCCAGGGGAGCGGTGATCGGCGCCCCGAACGCCGTGGAGAGCGACACCGGTTCGCCGCCCGCGAGGGGGACGACGTGGAGCCGGCCGAGAAGATCGCCGTAAACGGCGTGTTCCGCGGTCAGTACCGCCGGACTGATGGAACCCGCCTCGCCGAGCACCACCGGCTGGTCCTCGCCGAGCCTGTGGCGGCAGAGGCCGAGGCCCTGTTCCGGCCGCACCCGGTAGACGTCTTCACCACGGATGCTGACCGGTGCGAAGGCGAGCAAGCCCGACAGGTCGACCGCCGTCTCGGTACCGGGAATGACCGCGTTTTCGAATCCCTCGTCGGTCAGTCGCAGGACGTCGACGCGGCCGACATTGTCGCGGCGGTGCCACTGGACGTAGACGTTGCCCGCCGCGTCGGCACTCTGTCCGAAGGTGGCCGGATACTCGGAGCCGACGTGGGCCGGAATCTCGCCCACGGCCCGCAGCAGGGGAGCCTCCCCGCCATCCTCGAGGAAGACGGTCCGCCCGCCGGCCGGCATGACCACCGTCCGGTCGATCAGGGCGATGTCGCGCGAGCAGACGAAGTGATCGCGCCAGGTCACCCGGTCCTGACCGTGCTCGAGCCAATCCGCCCCGCACCAGCGGTCGCCCCGGAAGCCGACGATCTCCTCGACGAAGTCCCAGGTCCAGACGACCTCGCCGGCCGGCTCGACGGCGTAGACCCGCGCCCCCAGCGTGGCGAAATAGACACGGTCGTCCCCCACGGCGGGAGCCGAGAAGATCGGTTCCCGGCAGTCGATCTCGGCGACGACGGCCCCGCTCTCCCGATCGAGGACGTAGTAGTAGCCGGCCATCGTGCCCACGTGCAGGTAGGGGCCGATGACCGCGGGTGTGGCGACGTTGTTGCAGTTTCCCGGCCCTCCCCGGGTGGCGAAGCTCCAGCTCACTTGGTGGGTGGCAGCGTCGATCGCCAGCACGACGCCCGAGCCGTCGACGACGAACACCTGTCCGTCGCTGACCACCGGCGCCGCGAAGAGGGCATCGGTGCAGGGCACGGCGGCGATCAGCCCCAGGGGAAGCTCCAACGAAGCCTGCGGCGCGTTGCCGGAGCGGAGTGCGTCTCCCTGCAACTGCGGCCACGAATCGGCCCCGTTCACCGCGGCACCACGGGCCGCCAGGGTGAGGAGAACCGTTGCCCACAGGAAACCGCGCGCGAACCTGATCATGGCGGACCTCGCCGTCTTCCTTTCGAACTACGGCGGCAGCACGGGCTGTCGCCGCTCTGCCTGGGAATCTCCCCTAATCTACGGAGCCACCCTCCACGGCAACCTTGCGCGGGCGAGCCGGGAGCTATCGCTCGGCCACCCGCGCGCGTGGGGGCCATCACGCCGGCCTCACCTGCCCGCCGGCTCGGGCTCCCGCTCGACTGCTGCGGATAGCAGCATTGTAAGTCCGCCACCAGGCGGTTGCCAACCTGCGCATTCCGGGTTCCGGTGCCCGATTTCAATCCCGGCGAGCTTCGCCGCCGGCTCCCCGACTGCGTGCGGGTCCTCGATGCGCTGCTGCGCGAGGGGCACACGGTCTACGTCCATTGCAGGGGGGGATCAACCGCTCCCCGAGCAGCGTGGCGGCCTATCTCCACTGGCTGCAAGGGATGTCCCTGGCCGAGGCGGCAGGCCTCGTCACCCGGCGGCGGCCGTTGCCATGAGATTGCGGGGCTGTGGGGCGGGCCCATCCTGCCATCGGTTGCGGCGTCAGTCGGCCACGGGGGCGAACTCCAAGCCGCCGAAGTTCAGCGGCGTGGCGTCGAACCGCACCCGCAAGACGCGCGTGCCCTCGGCGAGGCGCACTCTCTGCGGCGGCAGTGGCTGGTAGTTGCCCCAATACTGGGTGCCCGTGGTGAAGCGGTGGTCGAACGAGAACTCGGCGAGCGGCTCATCGTCGACTTCCAAGAGGATGCGGTCCGGCTTCTCCGAGTAACCCTGCATGGCGTCGGGACGGGCGATGAAGGGGGTTACTTGGTAGTCGCCGGTCTCCCTCACCTGGACCGTGTAGAGGACCCACAGGCCGCGATGGCTGGCACCGATGCCGCTGGCGTTGGGCGAGGAGATCCCCTCCTCCCTCCGGAAGTCGAGGTTCCACGGAGGCCTTCCGTAGAGGTTGTCGTTCAGGTAGCTTCCGTACGCGGTGCCCTGCCCCCCTTCGTCGTAGTGGCCGGCGACGATGCGGCCGGGAACGTCCTGCGGCCGGCCCTCGAAGGGCCTGCTCGGCTCCCCCGACGGATTCTGAACCAGGAAGCTGAGCGACTCGGAGACGCCGATCAGCCCGTCGGAGTCGCGGGCCATGGCGACGAGGACGTTCTCGCCGGTGTAGAGCTGGTCGGCGGGCAGGGTGAAGGCGGCCGCGGCCGCCCCCTCCGCGCCGCGGATCCGGCCGTTGATGAAGAGCAGCACTTCGGTCACCGAACCGCCGGACTTCTCGGCGGTGACCTCGAGGGTCACGCCGCGGCCGGCGGGAACGACGCGGGCCGGCTCACGCATCCGCATCGCCACGGCGGGCCTCTGCCGCCCGCCCAAGTCTTCTTCGTAGACCCGCACATAGTCGACCGCGAGCTGGTCGGGCCACTGGGCATCGTCGTAGTGGCCGAAAAAACCGCCCCTGCGCGGCTCGCGGAAGCAGCCGGAAATGAGCAGGTGCATCGGCTGGTTCGTCACCGGCACCTCGGTGTGGTCGAGGCGGAACGTCTCCTCGCCGTTGTGGTAGAAGATGTACTCCAGCGGCGTCCACTCCACGCCGATCACGTGGAAGGCGTCCCAGTCGTCCACGAGCACCGTGGAACGGTGGGAGACCCGGTAGAGCCTGTTGCCCGCGAGCCTCTCCTGCGGACTGCGGTCGGCGGGAGCGGGCTCGAGCTGCGCGTCGAAATGCAGGCACTGCGCGTAATCGAGCTGCTCTTTCGGCTTGAAGAAATCCTCGAAGATGTCGATCTCCTGGCCCATCACGAAGGGGTTGGGCCCCGGCTCGACGCCGTGAAGCCACACGGCGCCCCACCAGCCCGGCTCCCGCGTGAACCGGGCACGGGTTTCGACGTAGCCGTACGTGAAGTGGAAATTGCCCTTGGTCTCGATGCCGTGGTGATAGCGGTAGGTCCCCTCCTCGTCGCGGGTCACCTTGACGACGAAGTGCCCCCGGCCGTCGACGTCGGCATGGTCGTCGCAGAGCACGCCCTGGGCACCGTCCCAGGCGAAGGCCGGCATGCTCGAGCGGCGCCGCGTCCACTTGGACTCGTCCAGCTCGTCGCCCTCGAAGTCGTCGCTGAAGACGAGCCGCCACTGCTTGTGTTCCGGCGGACCGGCACCCCGCTCGGCGCCGTGGGAAGATTCGGCGAGGACCGCAAGCAGTCCCGCCAACACCACGACCAAGATGCGTTTCATCGTGATGGTCCCGACGAGGGAGGTTTCGGAGGCTTCCGCTTTGCGGACGATCTCATCCCAGGCTGGCGCTATGCATCGGGAAGGACGCTTCCCGTGCCTGCCGGCTATTCGCCGAGCACCGCCTGGGCGTGGCGGGCGAGGTGGCCGCGGAGGTCGGTGGCGTAGGCGCGGAGCGTGTCCTCGCCGAGCCCCTCGTGATCGCCGAGCCGGTAGAGGGCGCGGGCCAGGAGCAGCTCGCGGAGCGACTCGCGGCGGGTGTGGACGGCGTTCAGGTAGCGGGCCTCCACGGCGTCGTGCGCCTTGGCGGCATGGATCGTGTCGTGGACGTAGCCCGACATCCCCGGCCTGGCGAGCAGTTCGGCGAGCGCGGCCGCGGCAGAGGGATCCTCCAGCCGCTCGAGGGCCATCGCCACGGCGCGGTGGTGGGAGAAGTCGGCCTCGGCGTCGAGCAGCGCCACCATCTCGAGGATCGCCGGCACCGCCTCGCGGGCGCCGGCCATGCCGAGGGCCACGATATCGGTGTCCAGGGGGCTCAGGGCGTCGCCGTACTGGCCCATGCCGCGGTAGTTCCAGCCCTGATCCCAGGCATCGGCGGCCCGGATGCGCCCGATGAGCAGGTCGGCCCCCGCGGCGTCGCCGAGCATGGCCAGCTTCTGGGCATAGGCATACTGCCGCTCACCCTCGCTCGACGCGAAGGCCTCGCGCAGCAGCGGCAGCGCCTGTTCGCGGTGGAGGAAGACGATCGCCGCGGCGCGGTAGTCGTCCGGGGCCTCGCGGACCGCCTCGGCGATCTTTTCGGCCGACATGGGGAGCGAGTCCTCGTGCTCGAGGGCCTCTTCCGGCAGGTTGCCGATCTCGACGAGCTTCTCCTGCAGCGCCTTCACGTCGATGGCGCGGAGCAACGCTCCCTCGCGCGAGGCCATGGCCGCGGCCAGGCCGGCGGCGTAGCCCTGGTTCTGGATGCAGGGCTGCATGCGGGTCAGGGGCACGGCGTCGCGGTGGACGCTGATCCCCAGGCCGGTGACCAGCAGCCCCTCCATCCCCCGCGGCAGCAGGCAGCGGTAGGGGATGTTCACCGTGAAGCCCTGGCGGTGCGGCGGGGTCTCGAGCATCAGGTAGGGATCGACCGTGAAGCCGTGCGAGTCGAAGTCGCTGTACGCCTGGCCGATGGTGTCCGGATAGGTGCGGCCGACCATCTGGTCGAGGATCGTCATGTAGAAATCGCCCACGATCCGCCGCCGCTCGCGGGTATCGATGAGCTGCGCCTGGTCGAAGGCCTCGGGGTATTTCTGCTTGGCGTACACGAAGACGTGCCAGACGTCGACCATATCGGTCTCGTCGACGATGGTGAAGTCGGTGTTCGTGTAGCTGGAGCCGAGGCGCCGCGGGGGGAGCCCCGTGCCCTGCATGCCGAACTCGCGGGCATCGGTGTAGTCGAGCTCCGCGCCGGCGGCCGCAGCGATATCGGCATTGCCCGTGGAGTCGATCACCACGTCGGCCAGCACCACGCCTCGGCCCTCGGGCGTGGCCACCACGGCCCCCACCACCCGGTCGCCGTCGACCAGGGCGCCGCAGCCGATGGTGCCGAACCAGACTTCGGCGCCTTCGTCGAGGAGCGTCCGCCGCCACCACTCGGCCTTCTGCTCCGGCTGCCAGGCGGCGCCGCCGGGAACCGTCGAGGTGAAGCCCGCACGGTTGCCCCAGTAGTAGCGGGTGATCAGGCCCGCCGTCCCCACGCCGCCGAGCGTGTGCAGGTACTCGACCACGAGCACCTCGGCCCCCTCGCGGGCCGTAGCGATGCCCGCCGGGGCTCCCCCCGTGCCGCCGCCGATGACCACCACATCGTAGCGGCCCAGGACGGGGAGGTCGCGAACCTCCTGGGGAATCGTGGGCAACTGCTGGTTCGGCCGCACCCCGGTGAGCAGCTCGCGGACCTCTGCGGCAGGCCGGGCATTCCTGTCCGGCGCGTCCCGCCCGGCGCTCTCCCCGCCGCCCGCAACCAGCCGCACGCCGGAAAGCTCGCCGACGTCTGCCGCCTCTTCAGCCGCCGCGGCGCCCACCCGCGCGCCGAGCTCGATCTGCTCCAGCGGCCGCAGCAACTGCTCCGCGCGGGCGCGACTCACATCGGCCACGCCGCTGAGGACGTACAGGCGGTCCACGCCGTCCGGCCGGAAGGCGTCGAGCGGCAGATCCTCGGCGTCCATGGCGTCGTCGGCAACGGCCCGGCGGCCATGCACGGCGTCGGGGGGGACCTGAAAGAGCCGGTCGGCGGTGACCTGTTGATCGGGGTGGTAGGTCGCCGTGCGGGCCAACTGGTCCGCGGCCGCCCAGGCGCGGTAGCTGCCGTCGGCCATGGGGAGCTCGAGCGTGTACTCGATCGTCTTGAATGCGCTCGTCGCCATGCCCGTCGGGGCATCTTCCCGGCAGGTAGGGCACTGCCCGGGGAAGTCGCAGGTGCAGGAACCGCCAAAGCGGGGTTCGATGATGCGCACGGAGCCGTTCTCGACCTCCACCGGCTCACCACCGACGACCACGCGGCGGAAGGTGTGTGTGCCGGCGGGGTAAGGCCGGAAGCGGGCGCCGGCCATACGGGCCACGGCGCCGCGGTCGGTGGCATCGATGATCGTCCGCGCGCGGATCGCCTGGCGGCCGGCGCGGTTGGCCATGACGATGCCCGCCGGGGCCCCGGCGGCGTCGCGGAGCACATCGGTCGGGTAGCAACTGAAGAGGAACTCCACGCCGGCGTCGATCAGCACCCTCTCCAGCGTCTTCTTCACGTGCAGGGGGCGGGGCGGAGGGGGAGCAGCCGGTTCCTCGCTGCCCGTGCGGGCACGGATTACCTCGATCTCGCCCAGGAGGACGCGGCGGGCGTCGTCGGCCTTCTCGACGTCGAAGCGGACGTAGCGGGCCTCTCCCTGGACCGGGGCCGAGAGGAGAATGGGAGCCCCCACCGGACCGGCAACGCCTGCGGGGATCCCGTCGTTCTCGAGCACGGCCGCCTCACTCCAGGCAGCACCGTCTTCGCTGGTCAGCACCGTCACGCGCGCGACCTTGAAGTCCCTCTCCACGTCGTCATGGTCGCGGTGGTAGACCACGATCCGCACGCCATCGATTGCCTGGCTCTCGCCGAGGTCGGCATCGATGGTGACACTGCCGTCGTACTGGACGCTCTGGGAGGCGGCGTTCCCCCATGTGCCGTTCGTGAGCCGGCCGGGTGGATCGGTGTCGTGGTGGGGAGAGCCTGTGGGGCGGCTCGCCGCGTAGGTGAGCGCGATACGGTCCGGGTGCGATCCCACTTCAAAGACCACCGGGTCATCGTAGATCGCCTGCGCCAGCGGCGAGGCCGGCGCCTCGTCCTCCTCGAGCCAGAGGCGCAGCGTGGCGGTCATGTCGTCGCCAAGGTACGGATGCGGCGCGGCGAGAAAGACGCGGGCGCCCCCCTCGGCGGCCGCCAGGGCCGCCGAGACCGCCCCGGTGCTGCCGCCGACCACCACCACGTCGACGTCGTAGGCCAGCGGGAGCTCGCGCCCCGACTCGCGGACCGTCTCCGCGGCGGCCGCCAGCGGGGCGGTCAAGAGGGCAGCCAGCAACGCGAAGGCCGACAGCGGAGTCCGTGTTCGAGCGATCATGGTATTGTCCTCTCCGGTTTCAGTCCTTGGCCCCCAGGTCCCGCGTGTAGGCCTCCTGAATGAGGCGGTCCTCGTTCCGCTCGTGGGCGAGCAGCTTCTCGCGGAACGCGCCGAAGCGCTCGGCGAGCTCGTCCCACCAGGTGTCGCTTCCCATGGCGGCGCTCGCCCAGTCGGCCAGTTCGCGGGCCGCCTCGGCCATGCGTGGGTGCTCTTCGAGGAGGCCGTCGGCACGATCGGCGAGCTGCGGTGCGTGGGCCACGGCGTCGCTGAAGTAGCCGCCCCGCTCCTCGAGCTCGAAGTGGCTCAGCAGGTGGTCGGCCAGTTGGCCGAGCATCCGGCAGACCTCTTCGGGGGGCGTGTTCCGTTCGCCGGCCGCCCGGTGCAGTTCCGTGAGCAGGGCCAGCAGGGCCTTGTGATCCTCTTCAACGGCGCGGAGGATGTCTTGTTCGTGCGGATTGGGGTCCATTGGTCGCTTCCTGGCCAACCTGTTCGGTAACCGTCCCTCGGCAGCCCGCGAGGCCGCCGCCTCTCGCCTGCGTATTCGGCATGGTACGCGGCACAGGCCCCTGTGCCGTGCGTTTCCGAGTCGATGCCCCATCCCGCGGACCCGGGCACGCCAGACCCGCATCCCTGACTCGTCCTCCCGGGCGCTGCGCCGCACAGCACCTGTACGGCGTACTCTCCCCGGATGCGTGCCAGTATACGACGCCCGCGCCCTCCCGTCACCTGTTGTAGTGCCTGGTGGCTGGAACCATCCACGAGCCCACTCAACCCTAATCCCTCGCCCCTCGCCCCTCCCTCAGACCAGCCCGCGGAGCGAGGCGAGGCCGATGGGCTCGCGGCTGGCGATCGGTTCGCCGTAGGCTGCCCCGATCGACCAGCCCCAGGTGGCCGCCTGGTCGCGGAGGCGGTCGAGGAAGGTTGGCGGCTCGGGGCTGCGACCCTCGATGAACTGGCTGTGGTAAGAGGCGATGGCGGCCTGCTTCCGCTCCCAGTAGGGGCTGATATCCACGACAAAAGCCGGCTGGGGGACGATCCGTAGGTGGACGCAGTAGTAGTAGAGCACCCGCTCGGGATAATGCGGCCTGCCCGCCATCTTCGTCTTCACGAATTTCGCCCAGAAGCGGGCGTCCTCGACGAGCTTGGTGGCTGCCGCGTGGTCTGGATGGGCGTCGACCCAGTAGGGGGCGAAGAGCCATCGGGGGCGCACCCGGCGGATGACCTCGGTGAGCCGTTCGCGGGCTGCGAGGGTCGGCTCGAGGCTCCGGTTGGGCAGCCCCAGGTTCTCCCGCCAGGCAAGCCCCAGAATCTCCGTGGCGGCGGCGGTCTCGCCGAGGCGGGTCTCGATCGAGCCGAAGGGCGTTGGCTCGCCGTCGGTCAGGTCGAGCACTCCCACACGGAATCCCTCGTCCTGCATCCGCATGATGGTCCCGGCCAACCCGAGCTCGGCATCGTCGGGATGGGGGGCGACGACCAGCACGTCCAGCGCATCCGACATCGAGGGACTCCGTTTTCCGTCAGTGCCTATCTCTTGCGGCGCCCGGCCGGGCAGCAGCCCGCCCGGTCACTCTCAAACTACCCATTTCTCCGAGACCAGCTAGATTGGCCTTGCCGCCGCCGACTCCTCGCTCTATAGTATGCCGCCCCGGGGTGGATACGGAAGCAAGGTTCCCCTGCCTGGCTGGGCATGGAGGCTTCGAGAGTGATGGATCGACGGCTTTTCGCGGGACTGATGGCGGCAACGGCCATGGCTCTGCCCCTTTCGGAAGGGGCACGCGGCCAGGATGGCGGCACCGCGTGGCGCTCCGTCGGCGAACGGGTCCAGGGCACCTCCTTTGCCGATGCGCCTTCGCAAGATGGCCCTGCGGGCACTGCGCAGAACGATCGGTCATCGGCTGCTTCGGCAGGCCCGGCCACGCTCCCCAACGAGCACGGCCAGATCTGGCGCGAGTACGACATCGGCCCGTACACGATGCGGGTGACGAACACGAACCGCCCCGAACAGGCGGTCGTCGACTGGATCCTCCGCGAGACCGGCTACGAGGCCTGGCACGGGGAGCCCCTGGCCATCCTCTCGGCGACGAAGCGCACGCTGCGGGTCTACCACACGCCCGAGATGCACGAGAGGGTCGCCGGCCTGGTGGACCGCTTCGTCCGCACCGAAGGACAGACGTGGCATTTCAGCCTCCGCGTGGTGACCGTCGACAGCCCGGGATGGCGCGCCCGCGCCCAGGGAATGCTCCGCCCCGTCGCCGTGCAGACACCGGGCGTGCAATGTTGGCTGCTGGCCCGCGAGGACGCCGCCATGCTTCTGGCCGACTTGAGGCGGCGGAGCGACTTCCGCGAGCACAGCACGCCCCATCTGACCGTGAACAACGGGCAGAGCACCGTGGTCGCCTCGACGCGGGCCCAGAGCTACGTCCGCAACGTCCAGCTCAAGCCCAACGCCTGGCCCGGGTTCGAGTCGGACATGGGCCAGGTCGACGAGGGCTTCTCCCTGGAATTCAGCCCTCTGCTCTCCGCGGACGGGCAGATCATCGACGCGACGGTCAAGTGCCACGTCGATCAGGTCGAGAAGATGGTCCCGGTGATGCTCGACGTCCCCACCCCGGTCGCGCCCCGGCAGCGGGCCAAGATCGAGGTCCCGCAGATGGCCCATTACCGCTTCCACGAGCGCTTCCGCTGGCCCGCCGACCAGGTGCTCCTGCTGGGGCTGGGCGTGGTCGCGCTGCCCATTCCCGCCGACAACCGCGGGCCCGTTCCCGGGTTGCCCTTGCCCATCCCCACCGGCCCCCCGCGGGCCGACCTCTTGGTCTTTCTCGAAGGCCGCCCCTCCGCCGCCGGCGGCGGCGCCCCGCAGACCCTCGTCCGAGACCCGGCCGCCTACGCTCCGCGCTACTGACAGGGTGGTGAGGGGGTGGATTGACGCTTCGTTCCCCGTGGGGTACTGTGCCCCCCGTGGCCTTCGCCGGGCCTGCCCCCCCGGCCTCTCCACGCGCCAAGACTTTTTTCAGGGAGTTCCACGATGCATGACAAGAGCGTCGAGCTGCTGAACAAGGCCGTTGCCGATGAATTGTCCGCCGTCCACCAGTACATGTACTTCCACTTCCACTGCGACGACCAGGGATACGACCTGCTCGCCGATCTCTTCCGCCGGACGGCCATCGAGGAGATGCTCCACATCGAGCGGCTCGCCGAGCGGATCCTTTTCCTCAAGGGCACGGTGGAGCTTGCTGCATCGGGCACCGTCCAGAAGATCCACGAGGTGGACGCCATGCTCAAGCTGGCGAGCAAGATGGAGGAGGCCAGCGCCATGGACTACAACCGCTGGGCGAACGAGTGCGGTGTCAACGCCGACAGCGTGTCCAAGAAGCTCTTCGAGGACCTCGTGGCCGACGAGGAACGCCACTACGACCAGTACGACAACGAGCTGGAGAACATGGGCAAGTTCGGCGACAAGTACCTGGCGCTCCAATCGATCGAACGGAGCAAGAGCCGCGGCGGGGGAGCGTCGGCCGAGTGACCGGCGTCGCGGTCGCCGGGGGCAGGGCCCGCCGCCCACGCCTTGTGCGGCGACGCGCCGGAGTGACCGCACCCGATCGTGTAGATCCCTTGCGTAGGAGACCCCCCCTCAAAGGCGCGCGGCACAGAGGCCTATACCGCGTATCCTTTTAGAGCCAGACGAGGTCGGCCGCGGCCACGGCCGTAAGACCGATGCTCACCAAGGCATTGACGTGGAAGAAGGCCTCGTTGGCGCGCGTCAGGTCGTCGGGACGGACGAGGCGGTGCTCGTAGACGAGCAGGGCGGCGATGGCCGCCACGCCACCGTAGTAGAGCCAGCCGAATCCGGCGTAGACCTGCGGCAGCAGGAGGAGCAGAGCCAGCATCACGGCGTGGCAGGCCGCCGCCAGGCGGAGCGCGCCGCTTACACCCAACCGCCCGGGGAGGCTCTGCAGCCCCTGCCGGCGGTCGAAATCGACGTCCTGGCAGGCATAGATGACGTCGAAGCCGGCGACCCAGAAGAGGACGGCGCCGCCGAGCACGAGCGGGGCCAACGCCACCTCGGGCCGCAGCGCCCCCCATGCCGCCAGCGGCGCCAGCATGAGCGCCCCGCCCAGCCAGAAATGGGAGAGGGCGGTGAACCGCTTGGTGAAGCTGTAAGCGAAGAGGAAGAGCAGTACGGGGAGGGCAGCGACCAGCGGTAAGGGATTGCGGGGCAGGAAGAGGAGCGTCGAGGCGACAAAGCCCGCGGCGGCCACGGCGGTGAAGAGCGCCACGCTGCGGGTCCCCAGGATGCCCGCCGGCAGGTGGCGGGTCCGCGTGCGGGGATTCGCGGCGTCGAACCGGCGGTCGGCCAGGCGGTTGAAGGCCATCGCGGCCGTGCGGGCGAAGACCATCGCCAGGAGGATGCCCGCAGCGTCCTGCCAGCGGAAGGGGAGCGGCGGGTCGGCGGCCGCATTCAGCCGCCACGCCATCAGCGCCGCCAGAAGGGCGAAGGGAAGCGCGAAGACGGTATGGCTGAAGCGAACCAACTCGAAGAAGTGGCGAATGCGTACCAGCATCGTGCCTCGTGTCTCCTCCCGGGGGATCTCCGCGTTACCAGGCCGGAGCTTCTTGTGGACCGTATCCTCGTTCCCGAGCTCTAGCTTGGGAACGCCCCTCCGCGAAGCTCTGCTTCGTAACGTCCGATCCTACCGATCCCCCACTTTTCATCAAGCTCCGGCGAAAATAAAACCGACATTGACGCAACGGCTGGGTAGCGAGTACCGTATAGCCCCCAAATCGGGTGGGGCGCGGTAGTGTCTCGGGATTACCGGGGCGATCGATTCGCGGGAAGCCAAGGATGGCTCTCGGTTGCAGGCATTGGCAGCGTGAGAACCGGCGGATGGCAACACCGCTCGTTGTGGTGGTGCTGGTCCTGTCGGTTGCGGCCGGCTCAGGATGTGCCTCGGGCCGCGGGGTGACGCTCCGCGCCGTCCCCCGGAGCCCCCTGGCCGAGACCTTCCAGCTCACCGCCCGCGAGGGGCCCCGGGTCAGCGATCGGGCCCTCCAACTCGCCCGGGTCCACGACCTGGCCGAGTATCTCCGCGGCGATCCCCGCGTGCTGCTGGCGCACCTGCAGGAGGAGATCGACCGCGAGCCCACCGCCGAGAAGGTCTACGCCTTTGCCGAGCTGAGCTTCCTGGCCGCGAAGCACCTCGAGCGGCGGAATCCCGAGATTGCCCTGGACCTCTACGGGGCCTCGGTGCTCAAGTCGTACGAGTATCTCTTCGACGAGCGGTTCGCCGCAGGACGCAATCCTTACGACCCCCAGTTCCGCCTGGCCTGCGACCTCTACAACGGCGCCCTGGAATCGGCCCTCCGCCTGGTGGCCGGCGACGGCGGCCTGCAGCCCGGAGAGACGTACACCATCGAGACCACCGCCGGCCGCTGGGACATCACCTGCACGCTCCGCGGCACCGGCTGGCGGACCGAGGAGTTCGAGCGCTTCGAGTTCGTCTCCGATTACGAGGTCCGCGGGCTCAAGAACCACTACCAGACCTACGGGCTGGGCGTGCCGCTCATTGCCGTCCGCCGCAACTTTCCCGGTGAACCGCGGGCGGCGGCCTACTATCCGCCCGAGCTGAGCTTTCCCGTCACGGCCTTCCTCCGCCCGGTGCCGCCGCGCGCCGGCGGCGATCCCGCGCGGCGAGCGGCGGTGCTCGAGCTCTACGATCCCCTGGAGACCACCTACCTGGCGATTGGCGACCGCCGGGTGCCGCTGGAGAGCGATCTTTCCACGCCCCTGGCCTTCTTCCTCGCCAATCCCCAAATGGGGCACATCAATACCCTGGGGCTGCTCAACCCCGAGTCCTTCGACGCCCTGCGGCCCGGACGCGACGAGGCCCGGATCACCGGGCTCTACATGGTCCAGCCCTACCAGCCGGGGAAGATCCCGGTGATCTTCGTCCACGGCCTCTGGTCGAGCCCCATGACCTGGATGGAGATGTTCAACGACCTCCGCAGCTCGCCCGAGATCCGCGAGCACTACCAATTCTGGTTCTATCTCTACCCGACGGGCCAGCCCTTCTGGATCAGTGCCACGCAGATGCGCCGCGATCTGGTCGAGGCCCGCGAGGTGCTCGATCCGACCGGCCGCGAGCCGGCCCTGGATCAGATGGTCCTCGTCGGCCACAGCATGGGAGGGCTCGTTTCCCGCTGGCAGACGCTCCACAGCCGCGACGACTTCTGGCGGGTGGTCAGCGACCGCCCCTTCCACGAGGTCCGCGGCGACGAGGCTTTCCGCCGCGAGCTGGCGGAGCTCTTCTTCTTCGAGCCCAACCCCTCGGTCCGCCGCGTGGTAACCATCGGCACCCCGCACCGCGGCAGCCCCTTTTCCAACCAGGCCACCCAGTGGCTTTCCGCCCGCCTGATCACGCTGCCGAAGTGGCTGGTGCAGGGCAAGGGGACGCTCCTGGCCGAGAACCGCGACCTGATCCGCGACGACCGCCTGCTGCGGATCGAGACCAGCATCGAGTCGCTCTCGCCCCGTTCGCCGGTCTTCCCCGTGATGCTCTCCGCAGCCGAGCGGCGGCCCGCGTGGGTGACGTACCACAACATCGTGGGCATCGTGCCCGGGCAGGGTGTCTTCGGCCGGCTGGCCGCCGGCACCGATGGCGTGGTCGAGGCGAGCAGCGCGCAGGTGGACGACGTGGCCAGCGAGCTGATCGTCCCTGCCGATCACATGTCGGTCCATTCCCACCCCCGCGCCGTGCTCGAGATCCGCCGCATCCTCCTCGAGCACCTCGACGACCTCCGCGGCCTGCCCCCGTCCCATCCCCACGACCGCACCGCAGCCCGGCCGTAGGGGGGCCGCCCCCGAAGTACGCCCCCAACCCGCTCAATGCCCGTCGTGCCCGCCGGGCTGGAGCCAGAGCGACCGCCAGTAGGCCTGGTCGGCTTCGAAGACGTCGAGCGGCTCGCCCGCCGGATCGAAGGAGGCGGGGAGGACGCCGAACCGTACCAGCTCGCGGATGTACTGCCGGTTGGGGCGGAAGCCCGGCGTGCCGTAGCGGGGCTTGGCATCGAGCTCCTCTTTGCCCAGCTCGATGGTGGCTAGGAGCTGCCGGTAGTCGGGGTCGTCGGTATCGGCGAAGACGGCCCCGCAGCTCTCGTACCCTCCCGCCTCCGCGGCCAGCGGGCCCAGGAGCAGCGGGGAGAGATGGGGGCGGCTGAAGTTGAGCAGGATATGGCTGCCGAAGCGGGCCAGGGGATCGTTCTCGATGATCACCCGCTCGTGGATCCCCACGGCCCGGTCGACGCCGCGGTCGGGCCGGGCCACCAGGGGCTGGAAGGGCAGGGCCCGGCCCCCTTCGTTCTGGCGATCGTCAAGCACGTGGCATTCACCGCACCGCCGCGCCAGCAGGCTTTGGTTCTGGGAAAAGACCCGACCGGCAGCCCGCCCCGCGACCGCCTGGTCCTCAGCGTTCCGCAGCCCCGCGTAACTGCCCGCAAACGGCGCACTGCTCTCGATCCAGAGCCAAACGGTCCGCCATTCCTCGGGAGAAACGGTGACGTCGTGGTGGCCGCCGCTGAGCTTGTCCAAGAGAGGGCTGGCCGAGCTGCCGATGCTGCGGGGGGCGTAGTTGCCCAAGCCGTTACGGCCATCGGAAACCTGCAAGTGCGCCAGGAGGCTGAAATAGCTGTGCGACCAGGCCGGCCCCAGGTCGCCGGAGAGGACCACCCCACCCTCGCGCTGCCCGTGGTCGTGGCACTCCACGCAGTGGCGGTCGAGGATCGGCTGGATGTCGCGGGTGAAATCGAGCACGTCGGGGAAGCCGTCGAACGGCTCGATGGGGCTGGGCGAGCGGCGAAACGCCTCGAGATCGGCCAGCTCGCCGAATTCGGGTGCGCCCGTCCGCGGTTCGTGACAGCCCACGCAGCCGGTTACCTCCCCGGGCATCACCGTGGTGAAGCTGTGCATCCGTTTCACCGAGAGGTCGTCCTCGTCGAGGGCCACGAAGAAGACCGGCCGCCCGGCGGGGACCTCGAAGTAGGCCGAGCCGTCCTCCTCGACGGGCACCGTTCCCAGGACGCGGTTGAGCGTGAACGTCCCCAGCCAGGAGACGAGGTCCGGCCCGCCGCTGAAGTTCACCTGCTTGGGCAGGTCCTCCATCACCAGCAGCCGGCGAATCTCACCCCGTTCCACGCCCTCGAGGTGGCGGCTGCGGTTCACGTCGGCCAGGATCAACTCCCCCGTGGGCTGCTCCCAGTCGACGCGCGGCGGAATCACCGGTTCCCGGGAGCGCGGCCGGATGACGCGCGGCTCGTAGACCTCGCCCTCGCCCGGCCACGTGTAGATGGTTTCCATCTCCCCCGCCCGGTTCATGACGCGGATATCCTTGCCCTGGGCCACGAGGAAGACGTCTTCCGAGACCGGGTAGGGATCTTTGATCAGCGTATTCCAGCCCTGGTGGAGCGACCGGGCTGCTCCCAGGTCGTCCGGCCCGGCCTTGGGATTGATGATGGTAGTGAAGCCGCGGTGGTCGGTAACCCCGTGCCCCGGCGAGAAGGCGGCGAGAATCTCTTCCGTGCCGGGGATCGGCTTGGCGGCGATCATCACGATGCCCGGATGCATGTTGCCGTAGAAGGGGAGCTGGTTGGTGCCGTCGGGGTTCATCGTCCAGAGGTGGTGGAACTCCACCTGGCTGCGGTCGATGTACTCCCAGCGGGTGAAGAGGATGCGGCCGTCCGGGAGCACCCAGGGGGTGTTGTCGTGGGCCGTGTTGAAGGAGAGGCGGCGGATGCCGCTGCCGTCGGCCTCGCAGCGGTACACGGTGCCCACCTGCGTCATCCAGCAGGCCACCCAGCTCCGGCAGCGGGTGGAGACGAAGGCGATGCCGCCGTCGGGCAGGTAGGTCGGCTCGTAGTCGTCGTAGGGCCCGTCGGTGATCTGCCGCAGCCCGCTGCCGTCGAGCTGGATTTCGTAGAGGTGGTAGTGGTGCGTGCCGGCCTTGAGATAGGAGAAGATCGCCTTGGTGCCGTCGTAGTGCACCTGGGGATCGCGGATGGCGCCGCTTCCCGCGTCCAGCAGGACGGTCGTCTCGCCGGTGGCCGGGTCGAGCTTCACCAGCCGCCCGTGGGCCGGGCCGCCGTTGCCCGAGTGGGCCATGTGCGATTCGTCGTCGCAGAAGTAGCCGATGTTGGCGTACCAGTGGGTGTCGTCGTACGTCTCGCGGACGGCGAAGAGGATCGCGTCGGTGCCGGCGAGCGCCGTGCGCGCAGCCTCGCCGCGCGCGTCCCCCGCGGCCAGTACGAGGAGCATTGCCGGCCCGATCAGGAGTCTTTGCGGAGCGTTCATCACCGGGAAGTCTCCCATGAATGTGTCGCGTGGCGGCCCGCAGCGGCGTCGCTCCTTCGCGCGCCACCCCCCCATTTCCGGCCGCGTCGATGTCCCCTTCGATTATGTCAGCCCTGCGAGCGCCACACAACACCGCGGCCCCATCCGCGTAGTGCCGGTACCCTTCATCCCCCAGCCTCGACCGGCTGCCGCTTGAAGCGCGGCCGGCCGCGTGGTAGGCTCCCATCGGGGAACGCCCCCAAGGCTTTCGAGGACGCCCGCACGAGGAGAACGACGATGCGCATCGCAGGTTACCTTCCCGGATTCCTCTGTTGGGGAATGCTCTTCCTGTTGGCCGTTGCGGTTCAGGCGACCGCCGCCGGGGAGATGACCCTGGACGACATCGTGGCACCGGGCACCGAGCCGATCGTTCTCGGCACCGGCTACGGCTTCAGCGAGGGGCCCGCGGCCGACGCCCGGGGGAACATCTACTTCTCCGACGGCCAGAACGACTCCATCCACTTCTACGAGCTCGGCCAACCCGTTCGGCTCTTCGTCGACGACAGCACCGACGCCAATGGGATGATGTTCAACCGCCGCGGGGAGCTCTACGTCTGCGAAGGCGCCGCCTACCGCATCGTGGCCTTCGACGTGGAAACCAAGGAGAAGCGGGTGCTCGCCGAGAACTTCGAGGGCCTGCGCTTCAACGAGCCCAACGATCTGGCCATCGACGCCACCGGGGGCTTCTACTTCACCGACCCCAACTACCGCCACCGCGGGCAGGAAACCGTCCGCAAGGAAGACACCTACTACGTCTCCGCCGACGGCGAGATCACGCGCGTCTCCACGGTATGCGAGAAGCCCAACGGCGTGCTCCTCACGCCCGACGACAAGGTCCTCTACCTGGCCGACAACCGCACGCGGCAGATCTACCGCTACGACGTCCTCGGCCCCGGCGAACTGGCCAACGAGACCCTCTGGCTCGAGCTCGACGGCCACCCGGACGGCATGACCCTCGACGAGCACGGCAACCTCTACATCGGCTGCAACAAGGCCGGCATCGAGATCTACTCCCCCGAAGGCCGCAAGATAGGAACCCTGCCTATCACGGCTTCGAACCTCTGCTTCGGCGGCGAAGACTTCTCCACGCTCTACATCACCTCGTGGGACAAGTTCCTCGCTCTGCCCACCCAGGTTCGCGGCGTGGCCCCCTGGCCGGCTCGCGATCCGCTGGACGACTGAGATCCGCCCTGCCCGTCGGCCGCGTCGACTCGCCCCGCCCGTCTCGGGCGGTTCGCTCAGCCGCCCATCAAGTGGTCGAGCACGGCCATCTCCAGGGCTTCGTAGTCGCGATCGGCGATGCACCGGGCTTCGACGTCCTTGGGGAAGGTGCGAACCTTCTCCACGAGCTTGAGGAACACGGCCCGGCTGTTGGAGAGGTGCTTGTGCGCCGCCTCGGCCTTCTGGGACCGCATGGCCTTGACGTCCAGCCCCACGAAGCGGCCCGATTCGGGATAGCCGCCCAATTCGAGCACCCGCACCTGGTTGTAGGCGCCGCGGAGGTTGGCCGCACCGAAGGTCTTGTCCTGGTCGAACTTCAGGCCGTTCTGATCGTTGAGGTGAACGCTCCAGAGCTTGCCCATGGAGAGGGCGAAGGCCATCTCGTCGGAGGGGTCGAGGCCGGCGAGCAGGGCGTGGGCCGTCTCGATCAGGCCGCCGACGCGGTTGGGGTCCGCGGCCTGTTCGGCCAGGGCCAGGGCGTGGCCGATCGTGGGGACGTACGCGTGATCCATGGGCTCGTTGGGCTTCGGCTCGATGGCGATCTCCACCTCCCGGTCGTGTTCCAGGCCGGCGTTCACCGCCTCGAGGAGGCGGCGGTGGGCCTCGATGGCGTTCTTCGCTTCGCGGATGTAGGTCCCCTCCCGGGCCAGCCAGAGGACGCAGAGCCGGGTGCCCAGCGCCCGGCCGATGTCGCAGCACCGCCGGAGCCGCTCCACGGCCCACTTGCGGCAGGCGGGATCGTTGGAAGTGAAGCCGCCGTCGATGCCGCGGGGGTCCTCCCAAAGCCGCGGCGCCACGAACTCGGCGGTCAGTCCCTCGCTGTCGAGCATCGCCCGCACCGCGGCGGCCTGTTTCTCAACCGCCGCCGCAGGAAGGTTTTCCATCTCGGGTACGGCGTCGTCGTCGTGGAACTGAACGCCGTCAAAGCCCAGCTCCTTGTAACGCTTGAGCTTGTCGCCGAACTCCACCGTCGGGCGGACGGGGGGGCCGAACGGATCGGCACCCTCGTGAAGGTTCCAGGGTCCGAACGAGAAGCGGTATGCTGCGGTCATGGCGATTTCCTCGTACTGCTCAGCTTCCCAACAGGCGGGGCGGCGCGAGAGTCGACACACGCCCTCTCTGTGCAAGACGAGATTCTAGGCGGTCTCGAGTTGCCCGGCCAGTCCCCCCGGACGCGACGGGGTCAGCGAGAGACGGGGCCAGGTCTTGTAACCTTGGGTGCGGCAGGGTTGGGGTATGGCCCGACCATTGCGGACCGATATCGAGGACGCCTTGTATCATGGGGCCAGCCGCCGCTGGCAGCGGCGGGTCATGGTGCGCGACGACCGCGACCGGCAGCGCCGGTTCGAGCTGTTGGACGGCGTTGTCAGACGATGCGGATGGCGCGTGTTCGATGCGGAGTTGTGAGTCCGCCGCCGCCGGCGTCACGGGGACGACGCGCGGCACGGCGGCGATCTACTTGGCCCACGGGGTCACGGATGAGGCAGTGGTTGTGATTGGGGAGTACTTCGGCGGCGCGAGCATGGCGGCCGTTTCCAAGACGGTAGCGCGGGCGGAGCACCGACGCGGAGAGGATCGCGCCTGGGATCGGCGTCGGGCCAGGCTATCGGAACGCCTGCTGGCAACCGGAGCTGCCTAGAATAGTTGAATTTCAAGCCCTGACCCCAATCAAGGACTTTTCGGCGGGGCCGGCGTGGCAGGTCAAGCGGTCGACAGGTCGTTCATGCCGCTTGGCTGAGGGGAGCCGGGGGATTGAGGGGAGCCTAATGCTTCAGGCGAAACGTTAACGCTGACATAAGGAGCGATCTCCTCGCCCCTGCCGCACGCCTCGAGGCTCTCGTTCCGATGCACCCGCTCGTCGAGCCCGATGTGCCGGAACACGTCGCCCCATGTGGCGGGGTTGCCGAACTGCTTGACCAGTTCGTTGGTCACCGGCTGCTCGTCCAACTCGGGGTGGTCCTTGACGAACTGTGCGTACTCGTGCTCGGCATGATCCTCGAACATCGCATTGAAATAGAAGGCGGAACGGAGACTGACGATAGCCAGAGTTCGTGCGAAGACCGCGTAGGACAGGGCCATCAGCTTAGGCATGAAGCGGTACCAGAAGCCGCTTTCCTGGATGTTGTCCTCGCGGATCTTCTCCACCGCAATCACCAAATGCCAGAATTCGTTGTCCTGCGAAAGCCGCCCCATATGCGCCAGGCGAATTCCCTCTTCGCGAATCCGGTCATCGTAGTAACCGAACGTCAACCGCCAATATGCCTTGAGTTCCCATGCCTGGTAAGGAATCCGCGCCAGGATCTCGATCAGCTTGATCTTGGGTATCGTCAGCGCCTTGCCGTAGATGAAATTCATGAACCAGAAGAAGAACCTCGCCGACAAGGTGTACTTCATGCGGGGCCGCGACAACGTCGCCTCTTGCTCCGCCTTGTAATCCACACCCTCCGGATGCAATTGCGTCCCTCCCACATGTTCCAGCATGGCTATCCCTTCAACAGGCTTCGACATTACAGGTTACCCTTTCGTGGCAACCCCCCCGCGGGGGTGCCTTCTTTACCCCTCAACTTACACAGCAGGCCAACTCGCTCCCTACGCTCCTTTTTCCCTCCGCTCGTTCGGCAACGTTTTCCGAAGCGAGCCAACCCCATTCGGAGGGAGCTTGTTCTGTGTATTTTACCGCATGAACAAGCATGGACCAGCGTAGCGCCGGTCGCGGACGGTGCTTGAGGTGCGCGGCGACGACCGGCCAGCGATTCCCGATGATGGCGAAAAACCCCACAAGCAGGGGGCTCGCTGGGTAGTTTCGCACCTCCGGCCGACGCGCCGATGCCGACCTTCGCCATGTTCGCGCTGAAGGACCCCTCGGTTCCGGCTTTCGACGGGCGTAACCGTTCACGGGGGACGGTCGCATTTTTCGGGCACCGGCGGTCGCTGAAGACAGGGTCTATTGGCCGTCTATTGGCCGAAAAATGGACCAGTCCCCGCCCGGCCCGTGAACTGTTACGGCAAATCGTGGAATCCAGTGTCAAACTAACGGCTCCGCCCGTAAAATGTTAGCCCGAGCACGGGGCATGCGAATCCAGGTTAGCGTGTTCCTGCATTGAGGGAGGGCAAGGTGATGAAACCGGTCTTCTCGTTCGTTGCGGTCGGTATGCTCGTGGCTGGTGCACTCGCTCGGCTGGCAGGGCCGGTCGTGGCGGAGTCGTTGCCGGAGCGGCCGGGGCGGGCGAGGCTGGTGGCGGTGGCCGACCGCGTGGCGGCCCTTGCCGAGGCGGAGTGGATCGCCGAGGACCGCCGCTTCGGCTTGGCCGCCGGGGACCTCGTCGGTGATGGTGCGGTGACCACCGCCCAGGACGCGGCCGGGGCGGTCGATGGGGTGAAGTCCAGCCGCCTGGGCTTCCACACCGCCAGCGCCGAGACCGACCCCTGGTGGCAGGTCGACCTGACGCGGGTCACGCCGATCGAGCGGGTGGTGGTTTACAACCGCACCGACGGCAGCACCGCGCCGCGGACCCGCCACATCCAGGTGCTCGTTGCCGAAGAAGGCGCCGAGGAGTGCAGGCCGCAAGACTTCCGCCTCGTTTACCAGCACGACGGTTCGGTCTTCTACGGGGCCGCGGAAGAGAAGCCGCTGGTGGTCACGTTCGACGAGCCGGTCGAGGCCCGCGTCGTCCGCCTCATGGTCCCCGGCGAGTGCTCCTTCGCCCTGGTGGAGGTCGAGGTCTACGCGGCCGGCGACCCGGAGACGAACGTCGCCCTGGGCAAGCCGGCGGATCAGAAGAGCGTCCACCCCACCGCCTCGCACCCGGGTACCAAGGGGCATCCGCTGCCGGAATCGCTCGCGGGTAAGAAGAAAGAAGCGGAGACACGTTTCTCGCTCGAGCACACCCGCGAAGTGCTCGGCCGGGCGGCGCGGCTCGCCGCGCGGCTCGACGGCCAGGCCGACCCGGCACGGCTTGCCCCCCTGGCCGAACGGCTGGCAACGCTGACCGGACGCGTCGACCAGGCTGCCGAGGCGAACGAGCTGCTTGAGGCCGAGCGATGGGACCTTTACCTTAAGGCCCGCCGGCTCCTCCGCGACATCGCCTGGACGAATCCGCGGCTGCGGGAGATTGACCGGTTGCTGTTCGTCAAGCGTCACGACCCCGGCTACCACATCCCCGGGGCGCTGGTCCACATGGTGCACCAATGCTACGGCTTCGGCGCCAAGCCGGG
>SLBP01000059.1:0-23341 GCA_007126245.1 Planctomycetales bacterium | reverse complement strand
GTTCCCCACGTTCTGGCACGTGCGGACCTACGGCCTCTTTGCGGCCAACCCCTTCGGCGTGCGCGACTTCACGGGCGAGAGCAGTCGGGACGGATCTTATACCGTTCCCGCGGGCGAGTCGATCACCCTCCACTACCGTTTCTTCTTTCACAAGGGCGACACCGAGTCGGCCGATGTCGCTGCCGCCTACGCAGCCTACGCCGCCGAGGCGCGATAGGATGATGGGCGGCGAGGAAAAACCTCCTGGCTGACGGGAACTCTGCGGCGAGCCGCCCCATGACGGGCCACTGCGGCGCGCCAGACCCGCAACGGTCCCCCAGTTCGCTTCCGGCGTCTTTCCGAGTACACACCCGATGATCGAGTTCGACTGCGTCACCCGCACCTACGGCGAGAAGGTAGCCGTCAACGGCCTCTCTCTCGAGATCCCGCCGGGGGAGCTTTTCGCCTTCCTGGGCCCCAACGGGGCGGGCAAGACGACCACGATCAAGATGCTGGTGGGTCTGCTGAGGCCCTCGCAGGGAACGATTCGCGTGTGCGGGCTGGACGTGACGACGCATCCCCGGGAGGTCGCCCGGCATCTGGGCCTCGTCCCCGACGAGCCCTACCTCTACGACAAACTCACCGGACGCGAGATCCTCGAGTTCGTTGCCCGCCTCCACGGCATGGACCGCCCCGAGACCGCCGCAACCATCGACCGGCAGCGCGCGCTGTTCGATCTGACCGGATTTCTGGACGACCTTACCGAGACCTACTCCCACGGGATGAAGCAGCGGCTGGTCTTCGCGTCCGCCTTGCTGCACGATCCCCCGGTCCTGGTGGTCGACGAGCCGATGGTGGGGCTCGATCCGAAGAGCATGCGGCTGGTCAAGGACCTGCTCCGGCAGCGGGCCGACGGGGGATGCACCGTCTTCATGTCGACGCATACCCTTGCCGTGGCCGAGGAGGTTGCCGACCGGGTCGGTATCGTGGACCGTGGCCGATTGCGGTTCCTGGGCACGCAGGAGGCGCTTCGCGAGACGCTCTCCGCCCAGCAGGCCTCGCTGGAGCAGCTCTTCCTGGAGCTTACCGGTAGCGAAGAAGAGTCCTTCCCCGCCGCCTAGTGGTCTGTCCAGTTGGAGTTTACTGTGAGGGAGAATGCCAGGCGGCGGCGCCCTGCAGCGGGTCATTTCAACTCCGCTACCCTCCTCTGTGTTCTCCGTGCCCTCCTGTTGCAGCAACAACGGCCTCTACGCCATTGAATTCTTTTCACAGGAGGCAACCGAGAGAACAGAGAAGGATGAAGAGAATGGTGAAGGGAAACGAGGCGGCTGGCGATGGTCGGCGTAGACGGTCATACCACTTCCGGCAGCTTCTGGCGATCCCTCCCTCCTCTCTTTCAAACAGGAGGCCGGCAGGCCAGCGGCAAGGCCTTCCTCGGTCAGCCGGCGCGGAGGCGACGGAGGGTCCGCTGCGCCCAGGCCTTCAGCCCGCCGACCTCCTCGTTGCCGGGATTCTCGAGATCGTCGAGATCGAGGAAGCGGCGGACCTGGGCGCGGATCCCATGGGGACCATCGATGCGGACGACGGGGGCGATGGGGCGGCAAGAGCGGTGCTCGTAGGCCAGCGCTGAAGGGGAGAACTGGAAGACCGGCTCGTCGGCGGCCATCAGGGCCACGTGCCTGCCGCGCAGGTACTCGATTCCCAGGGGGAATCCGTCCGTCCGCCCCTGGACCTGCACGAGGAAGTCTTCGTTGCGCCGCCGGACGGTGAGCCGCACCTGGGCCCGCGCCCGCCACCAATCGGCGAACTGCGCCAGCGTGGTCCGCCACATGACGCTGAAGGAGTCGAGCTGCGCCAGTATCTCGCGGAGAACCTCCGGATGGGTGCCGAAGCCGCCGGCGCAGTGCCCCCGCAGGAAGACCGGCTCGCCGGCGCGGTAGCGTACGCGGACGAGTTCGCGGAAGTAGTCGATGGCGGTGGCGACTGCCAGCGCGTTGGCCTCCGCGGCGCCGGCGGTCGGCTCGTCGATCCCCGCGGCGGCCGCTTGAAGGAAGGCCCCCAGGCAGACCGGGTGTACGGGGATCTGCAGGAGGTCGCTGGTCAGAGGATGGAAGGGGAGCTCGTCGTAGGCCATGCCGAACTCGGAACTGTAGTCGATGCCCGACGCGACCAGGGCGTCGAGCAGACCGGCGTTGCAGCGTCCGCCGGGCGCGGCGAACCCCCGCGGCACGAGCCCCGCGGCCCGCAAGACCTCCATGCCCCGTTCGATGTTCTGCCGGTTTTCGGGCTCGGTGCGGTAGGTGTGGAAGTGATAGCCGTGCGTGCCTACGTCCCCTCCCGCGAGGTGTTTCAACGGCTGGTGAAATCCCTGGAAGGGACTGCCTCCCACGAAGTGGGTGACGGCGTCTTCGTAGCCGGCGAGGGCGCCCAGGAGGGTGGCGAATTCCTGGGCCTCGTAGTGATCGTGCTCGATCCGCAGGTTGAATGCACTGCGGTACGGGAAGGGGAAGGGTGCTACGCGGAGCCAAATCCCGCCCGCCTCCTCGACCGCCGCCCGCAAACGTTGCATCATCTCCCGGCGGTAAGCCCGCTTGTCGACGCGAGAAACGTATTCGGTGAGCGTCAGGCCGCCGAATTCCCACTGGGTGCGGGCGCTGCGGAAATCGAGCACGGCGAACATGGGATCGACCACCGCGCGGCGGCGGAGCAGATCGACGTCGATGGCCTTCTGGCCCGGCCCGGGGGGCCGGCCGGCCCCCCGGTGGGAATCGTAGAGGATGAAGCACCCCTCGGCCGTACCGTTGCGGCGCTCGACGAAGGGCACCCCTTCCTGGGCGAGTGCCTGGCGGAGTCCGCGCGGGACGTCGTCGAGCACCAGCGGCAACAGGGGGAGCGGCTGGGAGATCATGGGGTGAGGAGTCGCTTCCGTGCGAGGGAATAAACGCGGCGGATCGGCGCGTGTTGGTGGATCCCCGGGTGCGGCTCGGAAACCACGCGGGGTTACCGGGAAGGCAGCCTGTCAGCCTACCGCGGCGAGGACTGCGCGACCGAGGAGCAGCTCGAGCAGACCGTCGAAACGGGCGAGGAAGACGTCGGCCCTCGCCTCCGGATCGTAATTGAAGGCCACCGTGACCAACCCGACCTCGGCCGCTCCGCGGAGCTCCTCCGAGTCGTGGCCGACAAAGGCCACCTGCCGGGCGGGGAGTTCCAGCGCCGCCAGCGCCGCCAGGTAGGCGGCCGGATCGGGCTTGATCCGCCGCAGGTCGAGCGAGGAGATCACCGCCCGGAAAGCCCCTTGCAGGCCGAAGCGATCCGTCTGGGCCCGGAGCGATTCCCCGGGCCGATCCGTGTCGCTGAGGACGGCCATGGGGACGCCGGCGGCGTGCAGTCGGGCAATGGTGCTGCGAACGCCGGGCAGGGGGCGCGCCTCCGCCTCGACGGCTCGCCGCCGCGCATGGCACGCGGCGGCCACCTCGTCCACCTGGGCCGCGGAGAGGCCGGCCGCCGAAAGGAAACGGCGGAAGGCATCGTCGAAGGTGCAACGCCCACAGTGGACCGCCGGCAGGTAGGCGCGGTCCCAGAGGTGGAAGAACTCGCGGTAGCCGCTGTGGATTCCCAGCCGAGCGAGAATCCTCAGGAGCCAGCGTCGCCAAACCGTGGTGTCGTAGAGGACGTCACCCATGTCGAAGATCAGTCCGGCCAGGCCCTGCGGGAGTGCCTCTCGCTGCCGCTGGGCCGCACTGAAGGGCAATACGAATGGCCCCTCGTCGGGGTGGTCGCGGTGACTCAGAGCAAGGTGTTGTGCCGTGGAGCTGAGCATGGCGTTGGGACCTCCATGTGCTGGGCGCCGGCCCCGGCAACCATGCCGGGGCACACGGGGCGCAGGGAGACAGTCCGGGGCAACGACCGAGGCGCCGCAAGAGCGGGTCGAGAAGGGCGCAGCGCGGCCGCGCATCGCAGCCGTGCCGCTATCGAGTGAAGGGCGCGCATCGGAATCCAATCCGTCACGTGCGTGCCGAACCGCTTCGAGGGGATCAGGACCCCGCCGCCGACCGGCTCCGCGAATTCGTCGCCGATGAATCCGGCGCGCGGCGGGCTGATGCTCCAAGAGGCCGGCAATCCGTTGCCAATCGAATCCGTCGGGGTTTCGGAGAAGCACAGCTCGAAAAGGCGTATCCCCGGGTGGGCAGTCTAGCACGTCGGACGAGTCACGGTCAATACGTCGAAGCGAGCCTTTCGATCCCCCGACCCCAGCGGTCACTCGCCCAGAGAAAGAGAGCGGCCGAGGTCGCGGTTTTCGCGAAACCAACCCACGCAATGGCGCAGGCCGACTTCGAGGGGGACCTGAGGCCTCCAGTCGAGGAGGCTTCGGGCCTTATTGATATCGGCCCAAGTAGCGGGGACATCCGCGGGATGCGGGGGCCGATACTCGATTGCCGGCCGCTCGCCGAGCTCGGCGGCGATGGTATCGATGACCTCACAGAGGACGGCGGGCCGGTCGCCGCCGAGGTTCACGACCTCGTAGCCGAGCGGCTTGAGGGCCGCGATCGTGCCGCGGGCGATGTCGTCGACAAAGGTGAAGTCGCGGCTCTGGCGGCCATCGCCAAAGACGGTGATCGGTTCGCCTTCGGCGATCCAGCGGACGAAGCGGAAGACCGACATGTCGGGCCTGCCCGCCGGCCCGTAGACGGTGAAATAGCGGACGACGCTGACGTCGAGGTGGTGCAGGTAGTGGTACGTGAAGGCGAGCGCTTCGGCGGCTTTCTTCGAGGCGGCGTAGGGGGAGAGGGGCCGATCCGTGTCGGCGTCTTCGCGATAGGGGACCGGGTTGTGCGCGCCGTAGAGACTGGAGGTGGAGGCGAGTAGGAATTTTCCCACCCCGTGCCGGCGGCAGGCTTCGAGGAGATGAAGCGTGCCCTCGCCGTTGGTGCGGTAGTAGACCCGCGGGTCGCGGACGGAAGCGCGGACCCCGGCGCGGGCGGCAAGGTTCACGACCGCCGTGTAGGGGGGCTCGCCGGCGGTGGACTGCGCATCGGCTGCAAAGCGGGCCGTTACGGCGTCGGCATCGCTGATGTCCAGGAGGTGGAAGGCGAAGTGCTCGCGGCCCCGGAGGCGTTCGAGCCGCCAGTGTTTCAGCCGGGGGTCGTAGGCGTCGTTGAGGTTATCGACGCCGACGACCCGGTGGCCCCCATCAAGGAGCATCTCCGCCACGCGCGAGGCGATGAAGCCCGCACAACCGGTTACCAGGTAGCAGTTCATAGCCCGCAGCGCTCTCCTTTCCGGTAAGAATCGGCCCGCTAGAATCAGCCTCACCCGCTTCCCGCGACGAGCGGCGAAGCCGCGCGCCGCGGCCGAGCCCGGCCCCTGCCCCTTCTTGAAGAGGGTCGCTCCTCGCCGGCCTCCGGTTCGACTGCGGGAGCGTCCTCCATCGGGGGCTCGTCGGCTTCTCGAAGGGGGCCCCGTGCGGGGGCCGCCGCTTCGGGGGTATCGACCTCGGCGGAAGTCTCCGCTCCGTCGGGGGCAGTCTCCTCGGCGGCTTCCGCCGTATCTTCGGGGGGCTCCTCGTGCGGAGCGGCGGCACCGCTCTTCAATTCGTCGAGGAGGGGAAGGATGGCGTCGGACGGAACGCTGTAGGTCTCCGTGCGCCCGCCGCGGGCGATATTGATACCCACAACCGAACCGTCCAGCGTCAGGAGGGGGCCGCCGCAATCGGCGGGGCGGAGCACCATATCGTGCTGGAGAACCATGGGAAAGGAGTCGCGGCGGTCGCTCACGCCCCCGGCGGAGTAATTCTGTCGTTGGCGCCGGTCGCCGGCGTTGCTCTCGACACGCCCCAGGCGGGTCTCGATGTCGATGGCTTCTGCATCCCGCTCGATGGCCAGCCTCACGCGGTCTCCCACCCGCAGGGCCCCGATCAGCGAAGCCATTTCTTCGGAATCGGTGACCCGCTCGCCGTTGACGTGCGTGACGCGGTCGTTGGCCTGGATACCGGCACGCTGCGCGGCGCTGTCGTCCATGACCGATTCCACGACCACGGCACCATCAACGTTACGGAGCGACACGCCGAGCATCCCGCGGGGAGGTGGTATGGGACGGCGAGGGACGCTGATCACCCCCACGGCAAGAGGATCGGCGTCCGGCCCGGCGGCCACGACCAATTCGCCTACCGCCGGGTCGGCCTCGCCGAAGACGACAGCGGGCAGGTCGGCGGCCTCGATCTTGAGCATGGCCAAGTCGTACTGCTCGTCGACGCCCACGATGCGGGCCTCGAGCTCGCGGCCGTCCGCAAGATGGCAGGTGATCTCGCCGGTCAGCTCGCTGGCCTTCGTGAGGATCCATCCGTCCGCGGCCACGACCGTGCCCAATGCGGACTCTTCTCCATCACTCTCGATGCGGAGCACGGCATCGGCAACCGATTCCACGGCGGGCCGGAAGAGCCCGCGGACGTCGGCGTGGTCGCGTCCCCGCACGACGTGCTCCCAGATTTCGCCCGCGGCCAGACGGTCCCAGTGGGTGACGAAGAGGTCGACCGGTACGTGGAAATTCAGTGTGGCCGCATCGCCGATGCGGCTGTTCACGCCGATGACTCGGCCCGCGAGGTCGAAGAGAGGACCTCCCGAATCGCCGGACACCAGGGCGCAGTCGGTCTGCAGCACGGTGTCGGTGGAGCGGAGAATGCGCCCGAAGCGGACTACGGGGGGGCGGTCGCTCTGGTAGCCGAAAGGATGCCCCACCGCCACGCACCAGTCGCCCACGGCCACATCGGCGGAACGGCCCTTGCCCACCGTCGGCCAGGGGCCCTCGTCTTCGATCTTCATCAGCCCGGCGTCGGCGACACGGTAGACGCCGAGAGTCTTGCCGCTGGCTTGCGTGCCGTCGGCAAAGAAGAAGGTGGCATCCTGACCGGGGCGGCCGACGACGTGTCCTGCGGTGAGAACGTAACCCTCCTCGCTGACGATCACGCCGCTGCCGCGGGTGGAACCGATCTGCACGCCCACGGTCGCCGTCAGGGCACCGTCGAGGATGCCCTGAAGCTGCTCCTGCACGACGAGAAAGTCATCGAGCGACTCGGGGACCAAATCGGCCGCAAGGCTCGACCCCGGCCCGGCAAGGAGGAGCCAGACGATCGCGAGAAGAGAAGAGAAGCGGAAAAAATTCGAGGCGCCCGGATACGGCCCGGGCCCGAGCATGGGGAAACCGTTCACGTGGTAAGACCTCCGGTATTCGGCGGAACTTCCCTCCCACCTTTCCATCCACGGTAGGCGGCCCCCGCTAAACGGTCAAGCCGTCGGCGGGAGCCCTCCCTTTGAGCGGCGGACCTCGAACGGAGGGACAGGCCATCCGAAGAAACTCCTCTTCTCCGCGGCGGGGACTATGCTAGACTTTTTCCGCGGACCACCCCGAAAAAAGCGGGAACCGCCAAAGCACTTCGCTCCCCTTGCAATGCCGAGTCTCCCTATCCCCGGTTCAGGTCGCCTAGGAGTTCCCCCTATGTGTGGCATTGTCGGTTACGTGGGTCCTCATGCGGCGGTCGACTTCCTGGTGCCTGGCCTAAGGCGTTTGGAGTACAGGGGTTACGATAGTTCTGGGGTTGCCGCTCTGGGGTCGGGCCCGCAGATCGAGGTCCGCAAGGCGGCAGGGCGGATCGACCGGCTCGAGGCCCAACTGGCGGGGCAATCCTTAGGAGGGCGGACGGGAATCGGCCATACGCGATGGGCTACGCATGGTGCAGCGACGGACGAGAATGCACACCCCCATCTGGGTGGCGCCGCTGCTCTTGCCGTGGTCCACAACGGGGTCATCGAGAATTTCCGTGCCCTGCGGCAGCGGCTGGGGGCTGAAGGGTGCTCCTTCCAGTCGGCGACCGATACGGAGGTCATCGGGCACCTGATCGCCAGTCACCTGGGCAGGCAGCCGTCGCCCGTGGCCGACGACGACTACAGCCCGCTGGTGGCGGCAGTTCAGGCGGCCTTGCGGGAGCTGCATGGGACTTACGGACTGGTAGTCCTCTTCCGCGACTATCCGGATGTCCTCGTGGCCGCCCGGCTGGGAAGCCCGCTGATCATCGGTGTGGGCGACGGGGAGCACTTCGTGGCCAGCGACGCCTCGCCGTTGGCGGGTCGCACCGAGAAGATCGTCTACCTCGCCGATCACGAGTTGGCGGTGGTCACTCCCGGAGGGATTCGCGTGATCCACCGCGACCAGGGGCACGTCAACCACCGCGTCAAGGTGCTCGACTTCGGGACCACCGACATCGAGCTGGGCATCTATCCTCACTACATGCTCAAGGAGATCTACGAACAGCCCGAGTCGTTGCGGAACACGATGCGGGGGCGGCTGGACCACGATGCGGCCACGGCGAAATTCGGCGGCCTGAACCTCTCGCCGCACCAACTCCGCGGCGTGGAGCGGCTATTGCTGACGGCCTGTGGAACGAGCTGGCACGCGGCCCTGGTGGGAGAGTACCAGATGGAAAGCCTGGCGCGGATTCCCGTCGAAGTGGAGTACGCCAGCGAGCTCCGCTACCGCAACCCCCCACTCTCCCGCGACACCCTGCTGTTCGCCATCACCCAGAGCGGCGAGACCGCCGACACGCTGGCCGCCCTCCGGGAAATGAAACGCAAAGGCGTCCCCACGCTGGCCGTGTGCAACGTCGTGGGCAGCACGATCGCGCAGGAGGCCGACGGCGGCGTCTACCTCCACGCGGGCCCGGAAATCGGCGTGGCCTCGACCAAGGCCTTCACCTCGCAGTGCGTGGCCTTGGCGCTCCTGGCCCTCTACTTCGGGCGTCTCCGCCACTTGGGTGTGGAGGCCGGACTGCAGTTCATCCGGGCGCTCACCGAGCTGCCGGACAAGGTGGCCGAGGCGCTGGCGACGCACGACACCGTCCAACGCATTGCGGAAAAGTACGCCCAGTGCGACAACTTCCTGTACCTCGGCCGGCAGTTCAACTTCCCCACGGCGCTGGAGGGGGCATTGAAGCTCAAGGAAATCAGCTATATCCACGCCGAGGGCTACCCTGCGGCGGAGATGAAGCACGGCCCCATCGCCCTGGTGGACGAGCGGACGCCGAGCGTCTTTCTCATACCGCGCGACGCCGTCTACGACAAGGTGCTCGCCAACCTTCAGGAGATCAAGGCCCGCGGCGGCCCCGTGATCGCCGTGGTGGAAGACGGGGACCACGAGGCGGCCGAGCTGGCCGACGATGTGGTCGAGGTCCCATCGGTGGAGCCCTTCCTGCAGCCGGTGGTGAGCATCGTTCCCTTGCAGCTCCTTGCCTACCACGTGGCCGTGGCCCGCGGCTGCGACGTCGACAAGCCGCGGAACCTCGCCAAGAGC
This sequence comes from Planctomycetales bacterium, assembly GCA_007126245.1. Lineage (GTDB taxonomy): Bacteria > Planctomycetota > Planctomycetia > Pirellulales > Thermoguttaceae > SKOZ01. The sequence goes on along the minus strand of SLBP01000059.1, from coordinate 14,023 downwards.
GTCACCGTCGAGTGACCGTACGGGGGAGGGGCCGCAGGCCGCATCGGCACTCAGCAGGAAACGTGGATCAGGGCGGCCTTCCGCTGCTTGCAGCGGTTGAAGGCTTCGACGGCCTCGGCGGTGGGGAGCGAGGTCAGATCGATGGCGCGGCGTTCGAGAAAGCGGGTCGCCTCGTCGGAGAGTTCAACCTGCCCCCCCTGGCCGGCGGCCACGAAGACCACTTCGGGCCCGCCGGCACAGAGCCGCTCGATCTCGCGCGGCCCCACGCGGTGGGCCGAAGCCGTAGCGGGGTCGTAGTGGCGACGCTTCCGCTTGCGGACCTTGCCGCTGGCAAAGACGTAGACGTCGCGGTCGAAGGTGCGGCCGCCGACGCGGACCACGCCCGGCCGCACGGCCTCGAGAGAAGGGTATTCGGGGCTGACGGCGTAGCGGCGCTTGAACGGGCTGCGGCCGACGGTCTGGCGGGCCAGGGCCACTGCGCCCAGGACAACCGCATCGTCGCCAAGCGTGGAGAGGAGCACGCCGCCGGTCTCCCGCGCTCCCGGCAGGCGGTCGGCAGCGACCACGCGCTCGACGATGGGCATGATGAAACGGCTGCACGCCTCGACCACGCCGCCGCCGAGGATGATCACCTCGGGATCGAGGAGGTGGCGGATGGAAACGCAGGCATAGCCCAGCAACTCTGCGGCGCGGTGCATTTCCCGGGTGACGAGCGGATCCTGCTGATCGAGGGCCTTGCGGATGGCGCTGGAGCGGATCACACTCAGATCGTCGAGCAGGTCGGTGAGGATCGTGCTCTCGCCGGCATCGATGGCCGCCCGCAGCCGCCGCTCGACGGCGGCACGGCTGGCCAGGGCCTCGAGACAGCCGCGGTTGCCGCAGCCGCACTCCGGCCCGCCGACCTCCATGATCATGTGGCCCACTTCACCCGCCGTCTCCCGGGCGCCCCGCCAGAGCTTGCCCTTGCGGACGAAGCCGCCGCCGATCCCCGTGCCCACGAAAATGCCCATCGCGGAACCGGCACGGCGGGCCGAGCCGAGCCACCTTTCGCCCAGCGTGCCCAGGTTGCAGTCGTTGCCCACCGCCACGGGAACACGAAACCGCTTCTCGAGGTGGGCACCGATCTCCACGCCTGTCAGGTTCATGTTCGGCGTGACCACCACACGGGCCGCAGACGGGTCGACCACCCCCGGAATGGCCACGCCGATCGCAGCGGGAGTGACGGACTCCTCGCCACCGCTGTCGAGGACATCGTCGACCACCCCGTCGATGGCGGCCAGCACCGCCTCCGCGCCGCCCTCCCGAGGGGTGGCCACGCGCTGCCGGCCGACCACCGTTCCCGATTCTTCGACCCGCGAGGCCTGAATCTTCGTGCCGCCGACGTCGATTCCTACGTAGAGCATCGCCTGGCAATGCCTTTGCCCAAAATGGTAGCCCCCCTGGTGCCGCCCCGGCGGCGGCTACTCCATCCGCCGAAATCATATCACACGGGAGGGCCCGAGAGCACCGGGCCGGCGCGCCGGCCGGCGAGCGGGCCGCGAGGCCGCGCGACACTCACATGGTTGCCCGACGGTCTACGGCAAGTTACAACCACCAATAGTGTACGCCATGGTCCGAGCCCCGGTTTCGGGATACCCCCGACCACCGATCCAAGAATCGGGAGCCTGGCCAGAGCGAGGTTCACCCTGCCGATTTCCGTCCCCGCGATCTAGCGGCGGCACGTCGAGCGACTGCCAACGCAAGCGAGGTTTGCCATGATCAGACGCGGACTCTTAGGCTGCATCGTCTTCTTGGGGCTGACCGCGGGCGTCGCGGGCGCCGGGGAGGGAGAACCTCCGTTTCCGACGGTCACCTCGGGCATCATGGAGGACGGCACGCCGGCACGGGAACTGGTGGTCGAGCTCCAGGGGGCGGAAGACCTCTTCCTCGTGGCTACCTACGGCGGCGACAGCTACGATTTCGATCAGGCGATCTGGGCCGATCCGGTCCTCTACGATGCGGCTGGCAATACCGTCGACCTGACCACGCTCGAGCCTGCGGAGTCCCAGGTGGGCTGGGGCGAGCTGCTCGTCAACCGCGACCACCGGGGCGAGCCGCTGTCGATCGCCGGAAAGGAGTTTGCCCGCGGATTCTGGGCCCATGCGCCGTCACTCTTGCACTTCAAGCTCGGCGGTGAATACGAGCGGCTCTCGGTGTGGGTCGGGCTGACGACGGGGGCGGTCCGCGGCACGGTCGATTTCCAGGTGCACGCCCGGCGGCCGCCGACGCCCAGCCGGGAGGAATACACGCGGGACTACCCCCAGCCGCCGCCGCAACCATCCGTCCCTCCCGTGCCGCCCGCCGCCGAGGCGCCCATTCATTTCTATCCCGAGGCAGCCCGGAAGCTCCTCGACCAGGGCATCGAAGAAATCGTCTTCGTCCGCCGCTATACGCTTTCGGCCGATCACGTGTACACCGAATACGTCAACAGCCGCTGGATGCCCGGCGGGGGGCTGTGCGTGCTCGACCTGCGCACGGGCCAGGTGCGCGAGCTGGCGGCTGGGCTGACGCAAGACGGCGTGGTGAACCGCTTCGACGTCTCCTTCGATGCCGACAGGATCGCCTTCGGCTTCAAGGCCGCCAATGACGAAGGCTACCGGCTTTACGAGGTGGACGTCGACGGCGGCCACGTCCGCCAGCTCACCGTCCCGCCGGAGAACGAGGCGGAGCTGGTGGCGCAGTACCGGCTGGGTTACCACCACGGCACCGACGACATGCACCCCTGCTACCTGCCCGACGGGGGGATCGCTTTCGTGACCACGCGCTGCCAGTACGGTGTGCTCTGCGATGCCGGCGACAACTTCACCGTTACGAACGTCTACCGCATCGAGGGCGACGGCGGCGGCATGCGGTCCCTGACCAACAGCGCCTTGAGCGAGCAGAGCCCCGTCATGCTCCCCGACGGGCGGATCCTCTACCACCGGTGGGAATACGTCGACAAGCCGGCGGGCAATGTGAAGAGCCTCTGGGCGATGAATCCCGACGGCAGCCGGTCGGCCGAGGTGTACGGGAACGCCATCGCCTTCCCGGAGACCATGATCTACGCCCGCCCCATCCCTGGGACGGCGGGCAAGATCGCCTTTCTGGGCGCCTCGCACTGCTGCCCGAACAACGCCATGGGAACGGTGATCACCATCGACACCGGCAACGACGCCCGCTCGCCCGACTCGATGCACTTCGTCACGCCGGACATCCACGCCTTGCACCACAACGGCTTCCATTTCCTCGGCGAAGACGGCGAGTGGATCCACGACATGACGGGCACCGTGGGGCGGCTGTTCAAAGATCCCTTTCCCATCAGTGAGGACCTATTCCTGGTGGCTCTCAAGCCGGCCGGCCTCCCCTGGGAAGATCCCACCGGCTACCATCTGGCCCTGCTCGACGGCGAGGGAAACACCACGCCGCTGCTGCGCGACGAGAGCGTCTCCCTCTGGCACCCCTTCCCGCTCACCCCCCGCCCGGTGCCGGCGGTGGTGCATGCGCCGCACGAGGCCGCCCTCGCCGAAGAGGGGTTGGCCCGGTGCCTGGTGGCCGACGTCTACCTGGGCCTGGAAGGCGTCCCCCGGGGAACGATCAAGTATCTCCGCGTCCTGGAGCAGCTCGGCCGCCCTTGGGCGGCACGGAAGTCGTGGAACGACCGCCGAGGGCACGCCCATTCGGCGGTCGGCGACGGCTCGCTGAGCGTGAAGGTTCAGTACGGCGTGGTCCCCGTCGAAGAGGATGGTTCCGCCCATTTCGTGGTCCCCGCCATGCGGAACATCTACTTCCAGGTCCTGGACGAGCACCACATGGCCGTGCAGACGGAGCGGACCTACGTCAACTACATGCCCGGGGAGACCCGTTCCTGCCTGGGGTGCCACGAGACAACCCGCGAGACGCTCCCCCCCGAGAACCGCCCGCCGCTGGCCGCGCTGCGGGCGCCGTCGCGTCCCCAGCCACAGCCGGGCGACGCTGCGGCCACCCGGCTCTTCGACTACGAGCGGCAGATCCAGCCCATCTGGGACCGCCACTGCATCGCTTGCCATAACCACGAGCAGGCCGAGGGGGGGCTGAACCTCGCGGCCACGCCGGAAGAGCTCTTCAGCACTTCGTACCACCAGTTGCTGGCCCTCAGCCACGCGCCCAAGCAGCTCCTGGGATTCCGCAGGGCCCGGGACGAAGACGCCGCCTGGCTCGACCAGGAGGACGTGCAGTACCTGCCCCCTTACACCTTCGGCTCGCCCACCAGCACTCTGGCGGGCTTCCTGAGCGAGGGCCGCGTGACCATGCGCGACCCGGCGCTCCAGGATTACGTCGATCACCTCCGCGAGGCCCACCCCGACGTCCGGCTCTCCGAGGAGGAATTCGTGCAGTTGGTGAACTGGCTGGACGTGAACGCCCCCTTCCATCCCTCCTACTGGGGACGCCTGCATGCCAGGTACCAGGACCACCCCAACTACCGGCCCGCCGTTACCGTCGAGGAGGCCCTGAAGCGCGAGGTGCCCGAATCCATCCGCCGTGCCGAGGCCGCCGAGCCGTGAAATGGCGCCGGGCGGACGGGTGCCGTTCGGGCGGAATGGGGCCCTTCTCGCGGTACTGAGTAGGGCAGCCGGGAGAAGGGCATTTCGGCTCCGGTCGGGTACTCCAAGGGAGACTGAGCATGGTGCGCACGTTGATTTCTCACCTTGTTAATGGGTGGAGGGGTGGCCGGGCTTCCTGCCTTGCCGGGAGTGCCTTGGGTATCTGTGCCGTTCTGTTGCTAGCGCCGGTGCGCGGCGGGGAAGCGGCGGCCGAGGGGCCGCAGCTCGGCGACTGCCCGGCGGTGGCCTTCATCAAACGTTCGAGCTACGGGATGGAAGGCACCAACGCCACCATGCTCGCTCGCCGGACCGCCGTGGGTTCGGCGATCTGCATCTTCGATCCGGCCCAACCCGAAGTGGGGAGCCGTACGATCTTCGAGGATCCGGAGGGGTTTATTCTGGACATGAGCCCTTCGTATGACGGCCGCAAACTCGCCTTCGCCTACAAGCGCCGAGCCGGCGGCGGCGACGTCCCCTTCCACCTCTACGAGATCCACACCGACGGCACAGGGCTTCGGCAGTTGACTTCCGGCCCCTACCACGACGTCAGCCCGGCCTACCTGCCCGACGGCCGCATCGTATTCGTCTCTACCCGTGTGGAGTCGTTCTCGCTCTGCCAGGACTTCCTCGCTACGGCACTGTTCGTTGTGGACGGCGACGGCGGTAACCTGCGGCGCCTGGAATACAACACGCTCTCGAACACCTCGCCATTCGTCATGGACGACGGCACGATCCTCTTCACCCGCTGGGAATACCAGGACAAAAATATCTTCTGCACCCAAGGCCTGTGGACGATCAACCCCGATGGCTCGCGGCTGCAGCTCTTCTACGGTAATACGCTCACCGTGCCTAACGCCCTCTACGGCGCCAAGCCCATACCGGAGACCAATCAGGTCGTGGCCGTGATGGCAGCCCACCACCATCCGCCGCTGGGGAGCATCACGGTCATCGACCGCAACAAGGGACTGGAAAACCCCGAAGCGATGACCGTGCTCACCCCCGAGGTTCCCTACCGCCCTGCCGTGGGCCGCGACTGGAAGCACGAGAACTGGCAGCCGGGCGACGTCTTCTACCCCTGGTCGTATACCGATCCCTGGCCGCTGGGGAGAGACCGTTTTCTGGTGGCCTACGGTGGGCCGCTGCAAGGCGGGCCGCAGCGGTACCGGCTGTACCTGATGGACGGCCAGGGCCGCAGGACACTGCTCTACGAGGACCCGGATACCTCGTGCTTCCATCCGGTGCCTCTCGTGCCGCGACGGCGGCCGCACCGGTTGCCGGGAGAGCCGCCTCGGGATCCTGCGGGTGAGGGGCGCTTCTTCGTCCAAGACGTCTACCGGGGATTGGAGGAATACGGCGTTCGCCGCGGGGAGGTCCGCGCCTTGCGGGTCATGTCGCAGGTGCCCAAACAATACAACACAGAGGGCCCCCGCTACAGCGATCATTACCCGGCGATCGGCGAAGGGACCTACTACGTGAAGTACGACCACGGTACCGTGCCGGTAAGTGAGGAAGGTTCAGCGTACTTTTCGGCTCCGGCGGGAGTGGAGATCTACTTCCAGGCCCTCGATGCTGCCGGCCGCGAAATCCGGCGGATGGGAACGGTGACGCAGATCACTGTTGGTGAGACCCAGGGTTGCATCGGCTGCCACGAACATCGCTTCCAAGCCCCCGCGCCGCACCAGGCGCTGGTCGAGCGCCTACGACTCCCTCCCGACCCCATCACTCCGCCGCCATGGGGAAGCGGTGCGGTCGATTTCGTCCGTCAGGTGCAGCCGGTGCTTGACCGCCACTGCGTCCAGTGCCACAGCGGCGCTGCACCCGAAGGAGATATCGATCTCTCAGGCGATAAGACGCGCCTGTTCAACATGGCCTACGAGACCCTGGTCTTCACGCCGGGTCTGGTCGAGGCCTACCACCTGCACGGTGCGCCCACGGGCAATTTTCCCCCCTTGGCGACCGGCTCCTATGTGAGCGGCTTGACCCGCCTGATCGAGGAGCAACACGCCGGTGTCGAGGTCGACGCCGAAGGCCGCCGCCGGATCTATGCTTGGATCGACGCCAACATCCCCTATTACGGCACCTGGTCCATGAGCCGGCCACACACCGTGGGCGGCCGCGATACGTGGCTGGATCGGGGCCAACAGCCGCTTCCCTGGTTTGCCGCCTTCCTGGCGGCGTACCGGGCTGCCGCTCTGCCCGAAGATGTCGCCCCGCAAACGCCGATCAACCCGCGATACTTCCCGCATCAGATTCGCGGGCTCCGCCATGCTGACATCAATCTCACCAATCCGCATCTCAGCCGCATCCTCCTCGATAACCTCGCTCCGTCGGCCGGCGGCCGGGCAGACGACGCGGGGGCGGAGTTCGCCAGCCCCGAGGATCCCCACTACCAGGCGATGCTGGAGGCGATTGAGCAAGGGAGAGATGCGCTGCTGGCCAGGCCGCGGATGGACATGCCCGACGCGATCGCCGTGCCGCAAGATCGCGACTTCGGCCGCACCTTCTGACTACAGCGGGCATCTGCCCGCCGAGGGGTACGCCCCGCGCCTTGCCCCGGCGAGCAAATCGGCCCATCCGTTCTTGCAACATCTGCAGAGGGGCTGGCTCCGAAGGCAACCTCTGGCTAGACTGGGGAACTTCAAGATGGACTGCGCCTCGTCTCCCTTTCTTTCCCGGACAACATCGCCATGCACCGAATGATTGCTGCTTCGCTCCTGCTCCTGCTCGTCCTCCTCACCGTGCCGGGATGTTCAAATCCTGCAACGGCCGGCGGAAGCGGCGTTCCCTCGGAACCGACGGTGGTGCAGACGCTGAGCGTGTTTCACCGCCCGGAGAGCTGCGTTTTCAGTCTTGACGGCGACTACCTGTTCGTCTCCAACTGCGCCTCGGGCATCTTTGGCCCCGAAGGGTTCATCGGCCTGGTCCGGGGGGAAGGTGCTGTCAGCAAACTCAAGGTGACCGACGACGACCGCCTCGAGGTGATCGACCTGAAGTTTGTCGAAGGCATTTCCACGCCCTTAGGAATTACGGCGCTGCCGCGGGCGACGGCCCAGTTCCCGGCGGGGACGCTCTTCGTCGTGGTGGGGAATGCCCTTACGGTGGACGGAGACGGCAGTATGGAGCGGCGGGCCGAGGCGTTGGATACTGCGGCGTTGGCCATCGACCCGGAAGACGGCACCCTACGGGGCCGGATTCGCCTCGACGTCGGCAGCGCGGTGGCCGGCCATTTGGGGCATCCGCTGTTGCTTCCCAACGGGGCGGCCTTCGACTGCGAGGGGAACTACTACATTGCCGATAGCGGTGTCGGCGGCGACCGGCTCGATCCGCCGCAGCAGGCAAACCCGGGCGTAGTGCGGATCGACCATGCCGCCCTCGATGCCCTGGCTGCGGAAGAACCGCACCAGGGCGTCCACTTCATCCCCGTGCCCGGCGGCCCCAACGGTGTGGCCTACCACGAGCAGGAGGACGCGATCTACGTAGTCACCTTTGGCGGGGACGGGCCGGAGGGCGAGGCGATCTACGCCATTGCCCGGGACGCTTTTGCCGGTGGCGACCTTCCTGAGCCGCTCCACGCAGGCGTCGGGACACTCGACGGCCTGGTGGTCACGCCCGCTGGAACGCTCATCGCCAGCCGGATGGGCGGCGATCTGATCGCCGTTCCTGCCGGCGGCGAGCCGCAACCCATCGAATTGGCCCCCGAGCCGCTCACCTTTGAAGGCCCCTCAGACATCAAGCTCTCTCAAAGAGCGGATGGCCGACTCATGCTCATCGTTCCCGAGCAGGAGCCCGCCGCGGCCGAAAGCTGGAGCCAGAGGGTTCATGTGGTGCACCTGCCGCCGGACTACTGATTGTAGCGGATGTTCCCCCTTGCACCCGCACGGACCCTGGGTCAAAAGTTGTTTTGTATCAACGGGTTGTCCTTCGATCGGGGAGCTTCCTCTTGGTGGCTGCGTGGATACCGCTGCTGGGGAGTACCTCGGGGAGGCCGATGTCGGCAGCGGCCAGCAGGCGGGCGACAGACTCACGGGGCCGGGGGATCTGGTAGGTGGTGGGCTCACTGCTTGAAGAACCGGTCCCTTCCAAGTAGTGGCCACACTCAGATCGACAAAAAGGCGCACCCCCTTGCTCGAAAGCAACTTACCGCGAAACCGCGCCTGCCGCGGGGGGAACATCCGTTACAAGACCTCCGTGATGCCGGGCATGGCGACGGGGTACTCGCCGTCGCGGCCCGGTTCGACCGGTGGCCGCGGCTCGGCAGCAAGCACGCCGGCGCCCAGGTCCAGGTCCGAGGCCAGCGCCTCGTCCCAGGTGATCCGTTGCCCCGAGTAGGTGGCCATCCGACCGAGGATGGCCGTCATCGTGTTCTCGGCCGCGTACGGCACTTCGTTTCGCGGCGTGTCGTTGCGGATAGCGGCGAAGAGGAGGTCGTGCGACGCCTGATAGGGGTTAGGCACCGAGCCGCGGAAACGCCACGGATGGGCCCCTTCGATGCGTGCCGCGTGGACCTCGGCCAGGCCCTGCGTGCCGTGGACGTACTCGGTCATGCTGTTCCAGCAGCCGGAGATTTGGCGGCACTGGCTGAAGAGCTTCGTCCCGTCGGCGTAGGTGAACTCCACGGCGTGGTGGTCGTAGATCTGGCCGTGTTCGGGGCCCAGCCGCACCTGGCGCCCCCCCATGCCCACCGCCTCGACCGGGTGCTCCCCTTTGACCCAGTTGCAGACGTCCAGGTTGTGGATGTGCTGCTCGACGATGTGGTCGCCGCCGTTCCATGTGAAGTATTGCCAGTTGGCAAGCTGGTAGTCGAGCTCGCTCATCTCGGGAGTGCGGGGGAAGGTCCAGATGGAGCCTTGATTCCAATAGCAGCGGAGGTAAAGGATCTCACCTACGGCTCCCTCGTGGATGCGGCGGATCGTCTCCTGGTAGGCGGCGTGGTGGTGGCGCTGCAGGCCGACGACGATCTTGAGGTTCTTCTCCTGGGCCTTCTCATTGGCCGCCAGGATGCGGCGGATGCCCGGCGCATCGGTAGCCAAGGGCTTCTCCACGAAGAGGTGCTTTCCCTTCTCCACGGCATACTCGAAGTGGTGCGGCCGGAAGTAGGGGGGCGAGGCGCAGAGGACCACGTCGACGCCGCTGTCGATGGCGTCGCGGTAGGCGTGGACGCCGGTGAACCGCCGCTCCGGCGGGACGTTGATCCGCCCCGCGTAGCCCTCGTGGGCCTCGCGGTCGTAGCGGGCATCTTGGCCGGTGGTGAGCTGCTCGTAGGCCGTCTCAATCCGCCCGGGGAAGGCATCGGCCATGGCCCAGAGGACGACCGGCCCCTCGGTGGAGAGCGCCTGGGTGACTGCCCCCGCCCCGCGGCCGCCGCAGCCGAGCAGGGCTACCTTGAGCGTCTCCCTGCCCGCCGCGTGTGCCCGCGCCGAGAGGCTGCGAAATGCCGCCGTACCCAGGGCTGCTGCCGAAAGGGAAAGGGCAGACTTCTTCAGGTGGGTCCGCCGCGAATGACCCGCCTCTTTCGCGTGCTGGTTGCCGTGCTTGGCCATCGAGGTCGCTCCGGTGTCGAGGTGTTCGTGGTGCGTGCCGCAATCGGTTAGGGGATGGAATCGAGCCGGGAAAGGAGAGAACGAACGGCTCCGTCGCCCTCGGTGCCCGCTTCCTTCCGCACCATCGGCGGTTGGTGTGCCCGTGCGCGGGTGCGCCGCGCCGCCCGCGAAGGCTCCCCGGCATTGGAACAGGGAATCGCAGCCGAAGATTCGGCCGGTCAAGTCTAGCATGAAGGGCCGCCCGTTCCTAGCTCGCGGCCGGACGATGGGGTATCCTGGGGGCGCCAACGGTGGATGACACTGCCCCCCCTTGCTGTTCCGTTTCACCCTCGATTGAAGAAGCAACACCATGACCCCCCGCGCCCTTTGCCTCGCCCTGATCGCAATGCTCCCGGCGGCGTCCGCCGCCGAGGAGATCGAGTTCCGCCCCCTGTTCAACGGCCGAGACCTCTCCGGCTGGGTGAACGTCAACTGCCACCCGACGACGTTCCAGGTCCACGACGGGGTGATCGTCTGCTCGGGCGTCCCCATGGGTGTCCTCCGCACCGAGGAGCAGTACGAGAACTTCATCCTCGAGCTGGAATGGATGCACGTCCACCCCCAGGGCAACGCCGGGCTCTTCGTCTGGTCGGACGACATCACCGCCCGCGGTCAGCCCTTCACCCGCTCGATCGAAGTGCAGATCATGGACGGCAACCACGGCGACGTCTTCGCCATCCAGGGCGCCCGCATGACGCCCGACCGCCCGCACCCGCGGGGTTGGATGCGGGCGCTGCCTACGGAGGAGCGGGCCCACCCGGCCGGGGAGTGGAACCACTACCGCGTCCACTGCGAGGACGGCCGGATCACGCTGGCCGTCAATGGTGCCGTGGTCTCCAGCGGCGGCGAAGCGAGTCCCCGCAAGGGCTACATCTGCCTGGAGTCGGAGGGCTCGGAGGTCCATTTCCGCAATATTCGCATCCACGAGCTCCCTTCCACGAACCCGCCGCCGGAAGACGTGGCCATCGCCGACCGCGGTTTCCGCTCGCTCTACAACGGCCAGGACCTCGACGGCTGGCAAGCCGACCCCGGGCACGAAGGCCATTGGGTCCCCACCGACTGGCGCCTGCGGTACGACGGCCGCAGCCAGGCCGCCGACCCCAATCTCTGGACCGAGGAGTCGTTCACGGACTTCGAGCTCATTGTCGATTGGCGTTGGACGGGCGAGCCGGAGCAGGTGACCCGGCCGGTCATCCTCCCCAGCGGCGAACAGGCCGTTGACGAAGAGGGCAATCCCCAGTCGGTCGAGGTGCTCGATGCCGGCGACAGCGGCATCTACCTGCGGGGGAGCAGCAAGGCCCAGGTGAACATCTGGTGCTGGCCAGTCGGTTCGGGCGAGATCTGGGGCTACCGCACCGACGCGGCCATGCCCGCCGAGGTCCGCCGCGGTGCCACGCCGCTCACCCAGGCCGACGCCCCCATCGGCCGCTGGAACCGATTCGAGATCACCGTGCGGGGCGAGCACGTCACCGTCGTGCTCAACGGAGAAACGGTGATCGATAACGCCCACCTCCCCGGCATCCCGCCCGGCGGCCCGATTGCCCTGCAGCACCACGGCGACCCCATCGAGTTCGCCAACATCTACATCCGCGAGCTCGACGGGCCGCAGTAGGGGAACGAGCCGCCCACTTCCGATCGTGGCAGGGCATTGCGGCGGAACGGCGGGCTACGGGTCGAGCGGCCGGTAGTTGACCTCCAGGGCATCGAGGCGCTCGAGGTGCCGGCGGAGGCGGTCGAGGAAATCGCCGAGGTCGCGCCCGGCGGGAGGCGACCAGGTCACTTCGGCCATGGCGGCGGCGCGAGGGAAGGCCATGTACTGCATGTGCCCGTAGTTGGGGATGTATTCGCTCCAGAGCTGTGCCTGGGCGCCGAGCACGTGGCGGGCCTCGTCTTCGGTGAGGACGGCCGGGACCGGCTCGTAGCCGTAGATGTGCTCGAGCGTGATCAGGCCGCCGATGGCCAGCGGCTCCTCGGTCGGCGGGCCTTGATAGTAGTCCAAGTAGGTGTGCGAGGTGGGCGCCATGACCACATCGTGCCCCGCCTGCGCGGCGGTGATGCCCCCCGCCTCGCCGCGCCAACTCATCACGGCGGCCCCGGGCGCCAGCCCCCCTTCGAGGATCTCGTCCCAGCCGATGAGCCGCCGGCCGTGCTCGGCGAGGAAGCGGTCCATCCGCGTGACGAACCAGCTCTGCAGCTCGGCCTCGTCCGCGAGGCCCAGCTCACGGATCATCTCCTGCACCTCGTCGCTCCGCTCCCACTGCGCCTTGACGGCCTCGTCGCCGCCGATGTGGATGAAGGTCCCAGGAAAGAGCTCCATGACCTCCAGGAGCACGTCCTGGAGGAAGGCGATCGTCTCTTCCCGGGGGGCGAAGATGTCCTCGCTGATCCCCCAACGCGTCCAGGGACGGAGGCCCTTCTGTTCCTCAGGAAAGACCCCCAGGTGCGGGTAGGCGGAAATGGCCGCCCGCGCGTGCCCCGGCATCTCGATCTCGGGCACGATGGTGATGTGCCGCTCCGCCGCGTACTGGACGATCTCGCGGATGTCGTTCTGCGTATAGTAGCCGCCATAGGTGCGGCCGTCGAACTCGTGGGGGTGATCGCGGAGGTGGCCGATGAGTGTTTCGTCGCGCCAGGCGCCGCGATCGGTCAGTCCGGGGTACTTGCGGATCTCGATCCGCCAGCCCTGGTCGTCGGTCAGGTGCAGTTGCAGGCGGTTGAACTTGTGCACCGCCATCAGATCAATAAAGTCCAGGAGCTGGAACTTGGGGAGGAAGTGCCGCGCCGGATCGACGAGCAGCCCCCGCCAGCCGAAGCGCGGCCGGTCGGTGATCTCGACGCCGGGCACCGCCCAAGCCACGTCGGCAACAGGCTCCTTCGCGAAGATCTCGGCGGGCAGGAGCTGCCGCAGGGTCTGGATACCGTAGAAGAGGCCCGCGGGCTCGGCCGCTTCGATGAGAATTCCCTCCACCGTCGCGGTGAGCCGGTAGCCTTCCTCGCCGAGTTCCGCGGCGTGCTCATCCCGAAGGCGCAGGCAGATCGAACCGCCCGCCGGCTCGTCGCCCTCGACGATCGGCAGCGCGAACCCCATGGCCGGCGCGAGTGCCGCAGCGAGCTTTTCCGCCTCCGCCCGCGCGGCGCCCGCGGCGATCAGCACGGTCTCCTCCGCGACGACAAATGGTTTACCGACTGCCTGCACCGCAACCGGCTGCGGTATGACGGCCACGACCGCTTCGTCGGCGCGCAGCGAACCGCCCAGAACGGCGAGGCCCGTGAGCACCACGGCCGCCGCGGATAACCGCCCTCGGGTGTCGGTCTCGTTCATCATGGCTCCTCAACAAGGGTTACGAAAGGGCATACCGTTGGCGTTGGACGCGATCCGAAGGGGTGATCTCCCGCCGTCATCCGGGGTCGCGGGTGGCAAAGCGGACGTCGTGGATGTCGGCCGCCTTGCAGGCGTTGGCGGCGGCGGCGACGTGGATCCATTCGCAGTGCTGGTCGGCGCGGATCACGGCCGAGCGGGGGCCTGCGGGGTCGGCGCGGGCTGCGCGGAGGACCTGGGCGAGCTCGCCGAGGTCCATGAAGCGGCCGCTGACGAAGTAGCGGCCGTCGCGGGCGACGTTGATGAACAGCTCGCGGGGGATCGTCGTCAGCGGCCGTGCCTCGCTGGCGTCGGGAAGGAGGACTTCCAGCTCCCGCTCCTCCTCGGCGAACTTGGTGGCCACGAGAAAGAAGATCAGCAGCAGGAAGACGACGTCGATCAGCGGGGTGAGGCTGAGGTGCTCGAGGGCTTTGCCCTTCTGGATGGTGACGCTCAGGGGAGGCTCCTTTCCGGCGGGCGGGGGGCGC